>JBAXSU010000189.1:0-6327 GCA_037130535.1 Actinomycetota bacterium | reverse complement strand
CGTGACGACGACGTACTTGGCCTTCGGCCGGTCGCTCAGCTCGTCGATGGCTTCGAGGCGGATCTTGGCGAGCTCGTCGCCGTGGGCCTCGAGCAGGTGGGGGCCGATGCCCATCTGCGCAGCGATGTCGGTGAGCGGTGCCAGCGTTGCGGCGCGGGCAATGGCGAGATCGGACGGAAATGACATGTGGGGACCCCCAGACACGGAACGTTCGTCCCAAGAATAGCAAACAGATTCCGGATGATGGAACCCTTCCACGATGCGGAACACGAACGTTCACCTCGGCGTCACCCGCCGGTCCATCGGGAGCGTGCGTCAGAGCAGGTGGCAGATCCGCAGCGCGTCGTAGACGGCCGCGTGGATGTTGCGGCCGGCCACGGCGTCGCCGATGCGCAGTAGGCGGAAGGAGCCTTCCGGATTGCTCACGAGCGACTGGGGTCCGCCGGTTCTGAGCGCCGTGTGATCGATTTCGCCCAGGTTCACCGATGCGGGAACGAGCTGGTGGTACAGCTCGTCGTTGGCCATCACGCCGTGGTCTGCCACCACGGCATCCACCACCACCCTGCGCCGGTGGGCACTGTGGTCGCTTCCGATCTCGGCCAGCAAACGCCCCTCGTGCCGCCGCACCGCGACGACACGCTGGTTCAGGCTGACGCGGGCATCGGTCTCGTTGAACGCTCTGGCGTAGGGCACCAGGTTCATACCGCCCACGTCGATGCCGAGGGTGCGTTCGGGGGTGACGATCTCGAGGCGCGCACCCGAGCGGACGAGGATCTCGGCAGTGGTCATGGCCGAGTGCGAGCCGTCGTCGTCGTACAGCAGCACGTCGCCGGTGAAGCGCACATCGCCGCCCACCACATCCCACGACGAGGTGAGCAGATGAGCACCCTCGTCGACATGGGGGAGTTGGGGCAGGCCACCGGTGGCGACGACGACGACATCGGGCCCGAGCGATGCGATGAGGTCGGTGTCGGCGAAGGTGTCGTATCGCACCTCCGCCCCGAGGCGGTCGAGTTCTGCCACTCGCCAGTCGACGATGCCCATCAGGTCGCGGCGGCGGAGGTTGCGCGCTGCCAGCCGCAGTTGTCCTCCTGCCCACGGCATGGCCTCGAGCACCACCACGTCGTGGCCGCGCTCGGCGCTCACCCGTGCTGCTTCGAGCCCCGCCGGGCCCGCACCGACCACGACCACTCGCCGGACGCGGTCGGCGCGCTCGATGAAATGCGGCATGGCCAGCTCGCGGCCGGTGGCGGCGTTGTGGATGCACAGCGCTTCGCCCGCCTGATAGATGCGGTCGAGGCAGTAGGTAGCGCCCACGCACGGCCGGATGGTGTGCTCGGCGCCGATCTGGATCTTGCGCACCAGGTGTGGCTCGGCCATCTGGGCACGGGTCATGCCGATGAGGTCGACCAGACCCTCACGAACGGCGTGGCGCGCAGTGGCGACGTCGTCGACCTTGGCGGCGTGCAACACGGCCACCTGCGGGGCGGTCTCGGCCAGCATGCCCTTCACCCGGCCGACCACATCGAGGTGCGGTGCCGACGCCATGCCGTGGATGGGGATGACCTCGCTGAGGGCCACCTCGTCGGCGACGTTGCCGCGGATGACGTTGACGAAGTCGATCAGCCCGTCGACGCACACCCGGCGCAGCATCGCCAAGCCGGCCGGTTCGTCGAAGCCCTCGGCACCCGCCTCGTGCAACCGCTCGTCGACCGCCATCCGTAGGCCCAGCACCACATCGGGCCCGATGCGGCGACGCACGGCGTGCAGCACCTCGAGCGAGAAGCGCATCCGATTCTCGACCGAGCCGCCGTACAGATCGGTGCGGCGGTTCGTGGCGGGCGACCAGAACTGGTCGAACAGATGGCCGTACGACTCGATCTCGACACCGTCCATGCCGCCGGCCACCATGCGCTCGGCTGCGTCGGCGTACTCGCCGACGATGCGGTCGATGTCCCACTGCTCGGCCTCTTTCGGGTGGTTGCGGTGGGCAGGTTCGCGAAGCCGCGACGGTGCCACCACAGGCAGCCAGTCGTCCTGGCCCCATCCGGTGCGCCGCCCCAGGTGGGTGATCTGGATCATCGCCACGGCACCGTGCTCGTGGATCTCGTCGGTCATGGCCCGCAGCCACGGCACGATGTCGTCGTTCCAGGCGTGCAGGTTGCCGAAGGCGGGCGGGCTGTCGGGCGAGACCACGGCGGACCCGGCAGTCATGGTCATGGCCACACCACCCTTGGCCTTCTCGACGTGGTAGGCGCGGTAGCGCTCCTTCGGCATCCCGTCTTCCGAATACGCCGGTTCGTGGGCCGACGAGAAGATGCGGTTGCGCAGCGTGAGGTGCTTCAGCGTGAAGGGCGCGAGCAGCGGGTCGTCGGCCATGGTTCAGTCGTACTCGTGCTCGATCAGGCCCGGCAGCGGCGGGTGGTAGTCGCCGTGCTCGGCCATCCAGATCTGCGCCGTGGTGCTCAGGCCGGTGGGCTGGTCGAGACAGCCGGCGCTGATGGACACGAGGTCGGGGCGATCGGCGAGTCGCCAGAACAGCGACGAACCGCACTGCGAGCAGAACCCGTACTCGATGCCTTCGGCGGGGGAGTACCACGAGACGGCGGGCTCGCCCGACTCGAAGCGGAGCTCGTCGGGTGACGCGGCCGTGGCCGCCCAGTAGTGACCGCTCCATCGGCGGCAGCGATGGCAGTGGCAGTTCACGACCGGGCGGAGTTCGCCGGTGACCGCGAAGCGCACCGTGCCGCACATGCACTGTCCGCGGGCGCTCATGTCAGTACCACTGGTCGGGCATCTCGGCCTTGCGGCGGGCGACGAACTCGCGGAGTTCTTCGTCGACGGCGTCGTCGATGGGTGGCGCCTCGTAGTTCGCAAGTGTCTGCTTCCACAGCGCCGTGGCGCGCACCTCCGACGGCTGGCTGCCCGAGTCGCGCCACTGCTCGAACGAGTTGTTGTCGCTGAGCGGTGCGTCGTAGAAGGCGGTCTCGTAGTGACGCAGGGTGTGCTGCGAACCGAAGAAGTGCTTGCCAGGGCCCACCTCGGAGAACGCGTCCATGGCGAACTGCTCCTCGTCGATCGACACGCCCTTCAGGTACGTGTGCGCTGCGCCGCAGAGGTCGAGGTCGAGCATGAACTTCTCGTACCCCATCGACAACGCACCTTCCAGCCATCCGGCCGAGTGGAGGATGTAGTTGGCCCCGCACTGCAGGGCCGACATGAAGCTGACGGCGCTCTCCATCATCGCCTGGCCGTCGGGCAGCTTCGACGAGGTGAACGCGCCTGCGCAACGCAGCGGCAGGCCCACCCGACGCGCCAACTGACCGACGATGAGCGAGCCGAGCGCCGGTTCGGGCGTACCGAACGTGGGGCTGCCACTGCGCAGCGCCATCGACGACAGGAAGTTGCCGTAGATGACGGGCGAGCCGGGCCGCACGAGCTGGCCGAGGGCGACGCCCACCATGGTCTCGGCGTGCGACTGCGCCACCGCGCCGGCGGTGGTGACCGGCCCCATCGCACCGCCCAGGATGAACGGCACAACGATGGGCGCCTGATTGGCCCGGGCGTAGGTCTTCAGCGCTCCGGTCATGGTAGCGTCCCACACCAGTGGCGAGTTGGCGTTGACGTTGCCCATCACTGCGCACGAGGTGTCGACCACATCGGCACCGAACACGATGCGGGCCATCTCGATGCTGTCGGCAGCTCGATACGGCGCCGTCACCGAGCCGAGGAACGGCTTGTCGTTGTAGCGGAGGTGGGCGTACACCATGTCGAGGTGGCGCTTGTTCACCGGCACGTCGACGGGTTCGCACACCGTGCCACCGCTGTGGTGCAGGTACGGGGTGGCGTAGGCCAGCTTCACGAAGTTCTCGAAGTCGGCGATGGTGCCGTACCGCCGGCCCTGCTCGAGGTCGTGCACGAACGGCGAGCCGTACGCTGGTGCGAGCACGACGTTGTTGCCGCCGATCTGCACCGAGCGATCGGGGTTGCGGGCCAACTGGGTGAACTCTCGTGGCGCGGTTGAGCACAGGGCGCGTACCATGCCCGGTTCGAATCGGACGGTGATGCCATCGACCGCTGCACCGGCAGCGCGGAACAGGGCGAGCGCTTCGGAGTCGTCGCGGATCTCGATGCCCACCTCGGCGAGGATGCGATCGGCGTGCGCCTCGACGCTGTCGAGGCCGTCGGGCGACAGCAGTTCGTACGGCGGGATGTCGCGAGTGATGAACGCGGGGCCCCCGGCAGTCCCAGCAGCCCGGGTGGCGGCGCGAGCAGCACGCCCCCCGCTACGTCGTCGCGGTGCTTGCTGTTCGTCGATCGTCACGGCTGGGTCTCCCTGCAGATGGGCAGATGGGGTGATGGGTGGGGTGATACGGCCGCTGGTGCCACCTGCCCCGTGCGGGATGCTAGACGCAGACCGCCGCTGCGGTGGGGGGTCGTTGACCGGCCGGGCCGACCAGCAGTAGTGTAAAAGCGACCGAAGTTTCAATACGGCGGTCCACTCACTTCCAGGGGGATACATGACATCAGAGTTCGACAAGTTGCGCGGCTCCATCGGCCCGCTCCAGCAAGAGGTCGTCGATGCGTTCGCGAGCGGTTCCGTCTCGCGGCGTTCGTTCCTCGTGCGTGGCAGCGTCGTCGGTTTGAGTGCAGCGTTCATGGGCTCGGTCATCGCTGCGTGCGGCGACGACGACGAGAGCACCAGCACCACCGCTGGCGCCACCGAGACCACGGCCGGCTCCACCGAGACCACGGCTGGCAGCACCGAGACCACGGCTGCGGCCGTCGAGACCACTGAGGCGCCCGCACCCGGTGGCATCCAGCAGGGCGGCACGCTGCGTATCGCCGCCCAGCGCCCGGGCAGCCCGCTCGACCCGGTCGCCATGGACAACCTGGGTGCCTACACCCCGGTCGTCACCTGCTTCGAGTACCTCTGCGGCCCTACTCCGGGCAGCGCGGCGCTGGCGCCGATGCTCGCCGAGTCGTGGGAGCCCAACGCCGACGGCAGCGAATGGACCTTCAAGCTGCGCGCCGGTGTGAAGTGGCACGACGGTGGCGACTTCACGTCGGCCGACGTGGTGGCCACCATGGAGCGCATGATCACTGCCGGCAAGCTGGCGGCGTACATGGATGCGGGCGGCTGCACGGCTTCCGACGACCTCACCGTCACGATGAAGCTGAAGGCCCCCGACGGCCAGTTCCCGTACAACGTGTGCCACTGGAACCCGCAGACGGTCATCACCCCGGCCGACTTCGAGACGGGTACCACCCTCGACGGTCGCCCCACCGGCACCGGTGCCTTCAAGCTCGACAGCTTCGACGCCGCCACCGGCGCCAAGTTCTCGGCCAACGCCGAGTACTGGGGCGGCAAGCCCTACCTCGACGGCCTCGAGTTCATCTTCTCCGACGACATCGCCACCCAGGTGACGGGTCTGCAGGGCGGCGCGGCCGACGTGATCGTGCAGTTCTCGATGGTGGGTGGCGAAGCCATCCTCAACGACGACAAGTTCACCGTCGAGGCCATTCGCGGCGCGGCGCACCGCCAGCTGTGGATGAACGTCCGCGAAGGCACGTTCACCGATGTGAAGGTGCGCGAGGCCATCGCCCTCGGTGTCGACCGTCAGGCCTGCATCGACATCGCCCTCCAGGGCAAGGGCGACCTCGGCAACGATCACCCGATCGCTCCGGTGTACGAGTTCTTCGACAGCGCCCAGCCCCAGCGCGAGCGCGATGTCGAGAAGGCCAAGGCCCTGCTCGAGGAAGCCGGCAAGAGTGGCCTCGCCATCACCATGCACGTGCCGAAGCTGCAGGAGATCCCGCAGTTGGCCGAGCTGATGCAGAGCCAGCTGAAGGACATCGGCATGGACGTCACGTTGAACGTCGAGAGCACCGACACCTTCTACGACCGCTGGTGCCTGGTGTACGACAGCACCAACGAGCCCGCCGGCTGCGACGGTGGCGAGGAGTTCGGCATCGTCGACTACGGCAACCGTGGTGTTCCCGACGTGTACCTGGTGAAGGCGTACGCCACCGGCGAGTGGAACTCGGCGCACTACAACAGCGCAGAGTTCAACCAGGCCGTGAAGGACTACCAGGCAGCCCTCACGCTCGAGGACCGCAAGGAGCCGGTGACGCGTATCCAGACCATCGCCAACGCCGACATCCCGTACGTCATCCCGTACTTCTACAACTCGCTGTACGCCTACACGAGCAACGTCACGGGTGTGTTGGCCACGGGTCTCGGCCACTACTACTGCGACAAGGCTGGCTTCACGGCCTGACGGCCGTAGGTCATCTGTTCAGCACGCTGGGTCGGGCCGCTGCGTT
>JBAXSU010000188.1:0-6349 GCA_037130535.1 Actinomycetota bacterium | reverse complement strand
CGGTGCCGGCGATGGTGGTGATGATGCCGGTGCCGGCAGTGACCTTGCGGACGCGGTGGTTGCTCGTGTCGGCGATGTAGATGTTGCCGGCGGTGTCGATGGCAACCCCGTTCGGGCCGTTGAGTCGAGCGGTGGTTGCGGTGATGTTGTCGCCGTTGTGGCCATACATGCCGGTGCCGGCGATGGTGGTGATGATGCCGGTGCCGGCGTCGATCTTGCGGACGCGCTCGTTGCCCGTGTCGGCGATGTAGATGTTGCCGGCGGTGTCGATGGCGACCCCGTTCGGGCCGTTGAGCTGTGCGGTGGTTGCGGTGATGTTGTCGCCGTTGTAGCCGTTCGTGCCGGTGCCGGCGATGGTGGTGATGAGGCCGGTGCTCGCAGTGACCTTGCGGACGCGGTGGTTGTTCGTGTCGGCGATGTAGATGTTGCCGGCGGTGTCGATGGCGAGCCCGCGTGGGCTCTTGAGCAGGGAGCTGGTCGCAGGACTCGTATCGCCTACACCAGCGCCTGCGATATGGATGATGACGCCGGTGTTCGAATCGACCTTGCGGACGCGCTGGTTGCCCGTGTCGGCGATGTAGATGTTGCCGGCGGTGTCGATGGCGACTCCGTACGGGTAGTTGAGCTGTGCGGTGGTTGCGGTGATGTTGTCGCCGTTGTAGCCGGGCGTGTCGGTTCCGGCGATGGTGGTGATGATGCCGGTGCTCGAATCGACCTTGCGGACGCGCTGGTTGCCCGCGTCGGCGATGTAGATGTTGCCGGCGGTGTCGACGGCAACACTGCTCGGGCCGTTGAGCTGGGCGGTGGTTGCGGTGATGTTGTCGCCGTTGTAGTCGCCGGTGTCGGTGCCGGCGATGGTGGTGATGATGCCGGTGCTCGAATCGATCTTGCGGACGCGCTGGTTGTCCGTGTCGGCGATGTAGATGTTGCCGGCGGTGTCGACGGCAACACTGCTCGGGCCGTTGAGCTGGGCGGTGGTTGCGGTGATGTTGTCGCCGTTGTAGTCGCCGGTGTCGGTGCCGGCGATGGTGGTGATGATGCCGGTGCTGGCATCGACCTTGCGGACGCGGTAGTTGAAGTACTCGGCGATGTAGATGTTGCCGGCGGTGTCGACGGCAACCCCCGTCGGAAAGTTGAGCTGGGCGGTGGTTGCGGTGATGTTGTCGCCGTTGTAGCCGTTGGTGTCGGTGCCGGCGATGGTGGTGATGATGCCGGTGCTGGCATCGACCTTCCGGATGCGGTGGTTGCTCGAGTCGGCGATGTAGATGTTGCCGGCGGTGTCGACGGCAACCCCCGTCGGAAAGTTGAGCTGGGCGGTGGTTGCGGTGATGTTGTCGCCGTTGTAGCCGTTGGTGTCGGCGCCGGCGATGGTGGTGATGATGCCGGTGCTCGCATCGATCTTGCGGACGCGGTGGTTGCCCGTGTCGGCGATGTAGATGTTGCCGGCGGCATCGACGGCAACCCCGACCGGGGACACACTGGCTTCGCTCGACTGCCCACCGTCGCCGACACCACCGCCGGCGATGGTGATGATGTCGCCGACGGCTGCGTTGGCTGCCGACGTCGGGACCAGGGAGATCGCCAGTGCGGTAGCGAGCATCGCCACGGCCTGTGAGATGGCAATCACCCGCCGTGAGAAACGGCATGCAGTGAGGCGATGAGCGGCAGGGGATGTCCGGCGGAATCCGAGGAAATGGGGCATGACGTCATCTTCTTGATTCCGTCAGTCGCCGTCATCCGTGCGCGCACGTAACTTTGCCGTGCGTGTGTCGGCGTGCGTGTGTCAGCGGCCCTTCCACACGGGTGGGCGCTTCTCGATGAAGGCGTCATTGCCTTCTCTGGCGTCGTCACTGTCGACTGCGGCGCGGTAGCTGGGATAGGTCTTGATCTCGCGCATTGCATCGATGGGGTCGAGGTGCGCGGTGCGGCGGCCGATGTCCAAGATGGCGGCCACGCTGAGCGGGGCGGCCCACATCACCTCGTGGGCGAGGGCGGTGGCGGCGGCCAGCAGGTCGGCGGCGGGCACCACCCGGTTCACCAGGCCCCAGCGGGCGGCCTCGTCGGCGCCCATGCGGCGGCCGGTGAGCAGCAGTTCGCGGGCCAACGCGCCGGGCAGCAGGTGCGGCAGGCGCACGGCACCGTTGTCGGGCAGGATGCCGAGGCCGGCCTCGGGCAGGAAGAACTGGGCGTGGTCGGCGGCCACGATGAGGTCGGCCGACATGGCGATCTCGAACCCGCCACCCACCGCCATGCCGTTCACGGCGGCGATGACCGGCTTGGTGCGGTTGGGCAGTTCGGGAAACCCGCCGAACCCGCCTGGGCCGTAGTCGCTGTCGAACGCCTCACCCTCGGCGGCGGCGCCGAGGTCCCACCCGGCCGAGAAGAACCGCTCGCCTGCGCCGGTGACGATGACCACCCGCACCGCGGGGTCGGCCTCGAAGCCGACGAACGCGTGGCCCATGCCCTGGCTGGTGGGGGCGTCGATGGCGTTGGCCTTCGGTCGGTCGATGGTGAGCGTGGCCACACCGTCGACCACCGACACGTGGAAGCCGGGGTTCGGGGCGTCGGTCATGAGTGGTCCTCCACGATGAGCAGGGCGTCGACGGCTATGGCACCACGGACGCCCACCAGCACGGGGTTCAGCTCCACCTCCACCACATCAGTGCCGACCACCGCATCGGTGAGCCGCACGATGAGGTCGACGAGGGCGTCGATGTCGGCAGCGGGGCGGCCGCGGAAGCCGGTGAGCAACGGGTACGAACGCAGGCGGGCGAGGGCGGTGGCCACATCAGCGGGCGTGACCGGGGCGAGCAGGTGGGTGACGTCGCTCCACAGTTCGGTGGTCACCCCACCGTGGCCGATCGACACCAGCCAGCCGACGGGTGCGTCGCGGCGCACGGTGACCAGCACCTCGGCCACCACGTCGGTGACCGTCGCCTCGACGAGGAACCCGGCGTCGGTGCTGGGCATGGCATCGAGCGCAGCGGCCAGCGCAGCCTCGTCGCGCATGCCCACCTTCACGGCGCCGGCCTCGCTCTTGTGGGCGTGACCGAGGGCCTTCAGGGTGATCGGGTAGTCGACCCGCTGCGCTGCAGCGAGCACACCCTCACGGGGCACCACCTCACCCACCGGTACGGGCAGGCCCAGGCCGCGCAGGCGCTGCTTGGCGTCGGCCTCGTTCGCCAGCGCCGTGTGTGTGGCGGCCTTTACGGCAGCGTGGGGCGGGTCGCAGCGGCGGCCCACCCGGGCGGCAGCGTCGAGGGCGGTGAGCGCCTCGCCCAGGCCCAGCATGGGGGTGAGGCCGCGGGCGGCGATGTGCTGGCGGAACGGTTCGTTCAGGCACTCGGCCAGGGTCGCCACCACCACGGCGCGCTTGCCGGTCGCGTCGGCTGCGTCGGCCAGCGCGTCGGCCGCCGTGTACCAACTCGACGGATCGTTGTCGGGCGACGGGGGAGCGTCGAGCACCAGCATCGTCGCGTCGTGCGGGCCGTCCATCACAGCGGTGAAACAGGCACCCATCGCGGCCCGGTCGCCCCACATGAACGTGTGGTAGTCGAACGGATTGCTCACCGAGACCAGTTCGGTGAGCGTGGCTTCGATGGCGTCGCGCTGCGCATCGGCGAAGGGCTCGAAGCGCAGCCCGGTGCCCTCGGCGCGGTCGGCCACCAGCGAGGCCTCGCCGCCCGAACAGCTGAGCGACACGATGCGCGGCCCGCCGAGCGGCCCACCGGTGTCGAGCAGTTTCAGCGTCTCGAGCAGCTCGGCCGGGGTGCGCACGGTGGCCACGCCGTAGCGCTCGAACAGGGCGTCGTAGGCGGCGGCGCGGCCTGCCATCGAGCCGGTGTGCGAGGTGGCGATGGCGGCGCCCGCGGCCGAGCGGCCCGTCTGCAGCGCCACCAGCGGCACTCCCTGGGCGTGGGCACGCTGGGCCACACGGGCGAAGTGCTGCGGATCGCGCACCGCTTCGAGGAACATGCCGATGGCGGTGATGCGCGGGTCGTCGAGCAGGGCCTCGATGGCATCCTCGCTGCCGAGGTTGGCCTGGTTGCCCACGGTGATCATGCTGCCCAGCCGCAGCCCGCGCTGCTGGAAGGTGAGGTTCACCGCCACGTTGCCGCTCTGCGACACGATGGCTGCACCGCGATCGAACCGGCCGCAGCCGTGCTCGTCGGGCCACAGCGCAACCTTGTCGAACGTGTTCACGAAGCCGTAGCAGTTGGGGCCGAAGAACGGCACATCACCGGCAGCGTCGAGCAGATCGGCCTGCAGGTCGCCGTCGCCGGTCTCGGCGAACCCCGAGCCGTAGCACACCGCGCCACCGGCTCCGATGGCGCTGAGCGTGCGCATCGCCTCGACCGTGAGGTGGCGGTTCACGCCCAGGAACACCGCATCGGGCACACCGGGCAGGTCGGCCAGGGTGGGCACCGTGGGCACCCCGGCAAGGTCGGCGCGCCGCGGGTGCACCGGCCAGATCGGCCCTTCGAAGCCCAGCTTCAGGCACTGCGCCACCACCCGCTCGGCGGGCGCGCCGCCCACGACGGCGATGGATCGCGGCGACAGCAGGCGACGCAGATCGGCCATGGCTCAGCCGCCGTACGGACGCAGCATGGCGCGGCTGATGATGTGCCGCTGGATCTCCGACGTGCCGTCCCAGATGCGGTCGACGCGGGTGTCGCGCCACATCCGCTCGAGCGGTAGTTCATCCATCAGGCCCATGCCGCCCAGGATCTGGATGGCCTCGTCGGTGACGAACTGGCACATCTCGCTCGAGAACACCTTGGCCATCGCCATGTCTTCGTCGGTGGCTTTGCCGTTGGCATCGAGCCAAGCGGCGCGCAGCGTGAGCAGCTCGGCGGCCTCGAGCTGGGTGCGCATATCGGCCAACTTGAAGCTGACGCCCTGGAACTTGCCGATCTGCTGGCCGAACTGTTCGCGGGTGGCAGCCCACTCGGTGGCGATGCCCAGCGCGCGGCGGGCACGGCCCACGCACACCGCGGCCACCTGCAGGCGGGTGGAGCCGAGCCACTCGTTGGCGGCGTCGAAACCGCGGTGCTCTTCACCCAGGATGTTGCGCACCGGCACCCGGCAGTTGTCGAAGTTGATGATCATGTTGTGGTAGCCGTGGTTGCTGACGCAGTTGTAGCCGTGCACCACCTCGCACCCGGGCGTGTCGAAGTCGACCAGGAAGCCGGTGATCTTCTTCTTCGGGCCGCGGCTGGTCATCTCCTCGCCGCTGGCTGCGAACAGGATGACGTAGTCGGCCAGGTCGGCGTGGCTGATGAAGTGCTTGGTGCCGTTGATGACGTAGTCGTCGCCGTCGCGCACGGCGCTGCACTTCATGCCGCGCACGTCGCTACCGGCGTCGGGTTCGCTCATCGCCATGCAGTCGACCCGTTCGCCGGTGATGGTGGGGATGAGGTACTCGGCGATCTGGTCGCCCTGACAGGCGCGCAGGATGTTCGACGGCCGAGCGACGATGTAGTGCAGCGCGTACGAGGTGGCACCGAACTCGCGGTCGACCAAGGTGACGCCGAAGCTGTCGAGGCCACCGCCACCCAACTCGGCAGGCATGTTGGCGGCGTACAGGCCGGCGGCGATCGACTTGCGCTTGATCTCCTCGACCAGGTCGGGCGGAACCTGGCCGAGCTTCTCGACCGCGTCTTCGTGCGGGTACAGCTCGTTCACGGTGAACGCGCGCACCGTGTCGACGATCATCTGCTGCTCGTCGGTGAGTTCGAACATCATGGTGGGCTCCAGTTCAGGGGTTGGCCGGTGGGAGGCGCATCACGCTGCCCACCTGCGGGGGTACGGGGAGATGGGCGTGGGCGGCGGCGATGGCGTGCAGCGCGGCGGCCACGTGGGGGAGGATGGGTGCCGAGCGGCCGGCGTTCATGTCGACGTGCACGAGCATCTGCTCGACGACGGCCAACTGCACATCGGTGTCGCCGTGGCGCATGTCGTGCACCAGATGCACCCGCTTGGCGTCGACGCCGAGGATCTGGGTGGTGATGCGCAACGGCTCGTGCACCGCCACTTCCTGCATGTACAGGATGTGGGTCTCGACGGTGTAGAAGCTGTTGCCCGCGGCGCGGTAGGCCTCGTCGTCGCCGATGTAGCGGAACATGCGGTCGCTGGCCCAGCCGGCGGCCGTGAGGTAGGCCGCCTCGGTCATGTGGCCGTTGTAATCGACCCAGTCGGGCTCGACCCGGTCGCGGTACAGGTCGAGCGGCGCGCCGGGCACATCGCCCGGTTGCCACGGCGGCGTGGCTGCGGCGGCGTAGCGGCGACCTTCGTGCGCCGCCATCGACGGGCCCGCGCCCACGCCCGTGGCGCGCAGGGCTCGCATCAC
>JBAXSU010000187.1:0-6527 GCA_037130535.1 Actinomycetota bacterium | reverse complement strand
TGGCCCGGCGCATGTAGGCCTTCCAGGCATCGCTGCCGCTCTCGCGGCCGCCGCCGGTCGACTTCTCGCCGCCGAACGCCCCGCCGATCTCGGCACCACTGGGGCCGATGTTCACGTTGGCGATGCCACAGTCGCTGCCGTCGGAGGCGAGGAAGCGCTCGGCCTCACGGAGGTCGTTGGTGAAGATGCTGCTGGCAAGGCCCTGGGGAACCCCGTTCTGCAGGGCGACCGCCTCGTCGAAGTCGTCGTAGGCCATCACGTACAACACGGGCGCGAACGTCTCGGTGCGGACGATCTCGGTCTGCGCCGGCATGGCGACCACGGTGGGCCGGGTGTATGCCGCGTCGGGCGCCACATCGGCCAGCAGACGATCGCCGCCCACCAGCACGGTGCCACCGTCGGCCTGGGCCGTGACGAGTGCATCGGCCATGCGCTGGTACGCAGCCGTGGTGACCAGCGGCCCCACCAGCGTGCCTGCGTCGAGGGGGCTGCCCACGGGCAGCGAACCGAACGCGGTGGCGAGGCGACCCAGCAGTTCGTCGTGGAGGCTGCGGTGCACGACGAGGCGGCGGAGGGTGGTGCAACGCTGTCCGGCCGTGCCTGCGGCGGCGAACGTGATACCGCGCACGGCCAGGTCGAGCGATGCAGACGGGGCCACGATGGCTGCGTTGTTGCCACCGAGTTCGAGGATGGCGCGGCCGAAGCGGGCGGCAACCACCGGGGCCACCTTGGCGCCCATCGCCGTGGAGCCGGTGGCGCTGACGAGGGGCACGTGGTGGCTGCCAGCCAGGGCCGCGCCCACCGATGCATCACCCAGCACCACCTGCGCCAGGTGGGCGGGGGCATCCATGGAGGCTGCTGCCCGGTCGAACATGGCCTGCGTCGCGAGCGCGGTGAGCGACGTGAGGTCGCTCGGCTTCCAGATCACGCTGTTGCCGCACACCACGGCCAGAGCCGCGTTCCAGCTCCACACGGCGACGGGGAAGTTGAACGCGGTGATGACGGCCACTGGGCCGTAGGGGTGCCACTGCTCCATCAGTCGGTGGTCGGGTCGTTCGCTGGCGATGGTGAGGCCGTGCAACTGTCGGCTCAGGCCGACGGCGAAGTCGCAGATGTCGATCATCTCCTGCACCTCACCCAGCGCCTCGCTGCGGATCTTGCCCGCCTCGAGTTGCACCAGGGTGGCCAGGTCGTCCTTGTGGTGCCGGAGTTCTTCGCCGAAGCGGCGCACCAGTTCGCCGCGCACCGGCCCCGGCACGGTTCGCCACGAGCGGAACGCGGCGTCGGCTCGCTCGATGGCCAGATCGACCTCGGCCGGTGCGGCCACGCCGCCCAGCGTCGCGCCGGTGATGGGCGTGCGGGCCGAGTGCTGGCCGGCGCCGAGGGGTGCTGCGCCGCAGGCGGCGAGTGCAGCGTCGGCGAGCGAGCGGAGGTGAGCGGTGGTGGGCAACGACATACCGCCATGATGCCAGCCCGGCGCGTGTCGAGTTGCGGCCGGTGGAGGGCCCGGGGTCGACACGCGCTGGGATGGAGGGCGGGAGGCACGGCTACGGTGCGATGCCGTGGAACACGACGCAGAACACCCCGCAGAGCACTTCGACGTGATCGTGGTCGGTGCCGGCATCTCCGGTATCGGCGCCGGGTATCACCTGCAGACGCTGTGCCCCGACCGGCGCTACCTCATCCTCGAAGGGCGTGCCGACATCGGCGGCACCTGGGACCTGTTCCGGTACCCCGGGGTGCGATCCGACAGCGACATGCACACGCTCGGCTACTCGTTCAAGCCGTGGAAGGCCGACAAGTCGATTGCCGACGGGCCGTCGATCATGGAGTACCTGCGCGAGACGGTGGCCGAGTACGGCATCGACCGGCACATCCGCTTCCAGCACCTCGTGCGCACCGCCGAGTGGAGCACCGCCGACGCCCGCTGGACCGTCACCGTGCAGCGCGCCGACACTGGCGACACCGTGGTGTTCACCTGCGGCTACCTGTTCATGTGTTCGGGCTACTACTCGTACCAGGGTGGCTTCACCCCCGAGTTCCCCGGCCGCGACCGCTTCCAGGGACAGGTCGTGCACCCGCAGGAGTGGCCCGACGACCTCGACTACGCGGGCAAGCGTGTGGTGGTGATCGGCTCGGGCGCGACGGCCATGACCCTCGTACCCGCCATGGCCCGCACCGCAGCGCACGTCACGATGCTGCAGCGCTCGCCCACGTATGTGGCCAGCGGCCCCGACGTCGACAAGGTGAACCACCTGCTGCGCAAGGTGCTGCCCGATCGCACCGCCTACGCGGTCACCCGGGCGAAGAACGTGCGGATGCAACAACTCATCTACCGCCGCACCCGCACCAAGCCCGACAAGGTGAAGCAGTACCTGATCGACAAGGCCCGTAAGGAGCTACCTGCCGGCTTCGACGTCGACAAACACTTCACGCCGAGCTACAACCCGTGGGACCAGCGACTGTGCCTGGTGCCCAACGGCGACCTGTTCAAGGCCATCTCGGCGGGCACCGCCTCGGTGGTGACCGACCGCATCCGTACGTTCGACGAGACCGGAATCGAGCTCGAGTCGGGCGAGCACCTCGACGCCGACATCGTCGTCACCGCCACCGGCCTGCAGATGGTCACCCTCGGCGAGGTGCAGTTCAGCGTCGACGGCGCAGCGGTCGACTTCGCCGACACCTGGACCTACAAGGGGTTCGCCTACAGCGACGTGCCCAACCTGGCGAGTTCGTTCGGCTACATCAACGCGTCGTGGACGCTGCGCGCCGACCTCACCTGCGAGTACGTCTGCCGCCTGCTGAACCACCTGCGCGCCACCGGTACCCAGCAGTGCACGCCGCGTCTGCGCCCGGGTGATGGTGCGATGCCCGCTCGCCCGTGGATCGGCGACTTCTCGGCCGGGTACATGCAGCGCGAGATGCATCGCTTCCCGAAGCAGGGTGACCGCGAGCCGTGGATCAACCCACAGGACTACGGCCGCGACAAGACGATGTTCCGCAAGTCGCCGCTCGACGACGGTGTGATGCAGTTCACCCGTGCCGGGCGGCGCGAGGGGCGAACAGATGCCCAGCCGGCGATGCGTGGGTGATGGCGTCGGCGGCCAGGATGACGGCCGCCGCGGTGTAGGCGCTGGTCTCGTCGAACGGGAAGCGTTCCATCGTGGGATACACGATGCCGGTCCAGTAGGCGCCGCTCGGCAGGCGGTGTGACCGGGTCCAGGCGAGTAGGTCGGTTGCCGTGGACAGGTTGCCGATGGATGCATGGGCGATGGCGCACTCGGCCGTCTCCGACGCGGTGATCCACGGCTCGTCGTTCACGCAGCGCACCCCGCGGCCGTCCATCACGAACTCGTCCCAGCGTTCGGCCAGGTGCGCCGTCGCGGCCTCGCCGCTGAGCGCGCCGGTGAGCACCGGGTAGTACCAGTCCATCGCCCAGCGCTGCTTGGGCTCGAACGCCCCGGGCCGATCGGTGACGGCGAGGGTGAGCACGTCGGCCGCCTCGACCCAGTCGGGCCGAGGTGACAGGGCGAGGTCGGCCAACTGCACAGCGCACTCGAGGGCGTGGGCGATACTGGCCGAGCCGGTGAGCAGCGCGTAGTCCCACGGTCGCTCGAACTCGGTGCAGGCCCACAGCACCGTGCCGTCGGGCCGGCGCATACCCAGCACCCAGTCGATCGCCCGCTCGACCACCGGCCAGAGATGGTCGACGAAGGCCCGGTCGCGGGTGCACAGCCAGTGGTGCCACACCCCGGTGGCCACGTAGGCGCACACGTTGGTGTCGAGCTTGGCCTCTTCCACCGAGCCGTCGGGCAGGTAGTAGTTCCACCAACTGCCGTCGTCGCGTTGCATGTCGGCCAACCAGTCGTAGGCCCGCTCGGCCTCGACGTGGAAGCCGGCCACGTCGAGCGCCATCGCGGTCTCGACATGGTTCCACGGGTCGCAGTGACCACCCGGCCACCACGGGATCATGCCCGATGGCACCTGCAACCCGGCGATCCACTCGGCGCTCTCGACCACCTCGTCGGCGCTGAGCACCCCGGCGATGTCGGGCACCGCCACCTGAGCGCGGCGGCTCAACGCTTCACTCCGTACACGATGAAACTCTTGCCCAGCACCGGGGCGAGTCCGCGCTCGAGCAGCGCCATCGATCGGGGGCGATTCATGATCTCCCACTCGAGCAGGCGCTGGTAGGTGTTCACCGCGCGTACATCGTCGCGGCGCGGACCCACTGCGCACTTCAGCCACCAGTAGGGCGAGTGGAGCGCGTGAGCATGATGCGACCCGGTGACAGTGAGGCCGGCACTGCGCAGCTTCGCCTTCAGTTCGGTGGCCGTGTAGATGCGCACGTGGCCGCCCACGCTCTTGGGGGCGTGGTACTCGTCGCTGAGCATCCAGTTGATCTTCTCCGGGTACCACGTCGGCACCGTGGCGGCGAACGTGCCGCCGGGCTTCAGCACCCGCACGAACTCGGCGATGGCGTCGACATCGGCCTGGATGTGCTCGAGCACCTCGCTGGTGATGACCCGGTCGAAGGAGTTGTCGGCGAAGGCGAGCCGGGTGGCGTCGCCGCGCAGCACGCCCACATAACGCTCGACGGGGATCTCGCCTGCCTCGACCATCGCCCCGAACGTGCCGCGGGTGGCCACCACCTCGTCGGCCGCGTAGTCGAGCGCCACGACCTCGGCCCCGAGGCGGGCCAGTTCGAACGCATGACGTCCGAAGCCGGCGCCTGCATCGAGCACCAGGTCGCCGGGGCGCACGCCCAGCCGGTCGAAACGGATGGTGAGCACGCCTCAGATCCTGCCGTTGCGGCGGAGCTTGTCGATGTTGTGCGGCATCGCCAGCACCTCGCGGTACTGGTCGACCGTCAACTGGGCGCAGTGACGCCAGCTCCACCGCTCGACCACGCGCTGGCGTCCGGCCTCGCCCACGCGTGCCCGCAGGTCGGCGTCGTCGAGACCGCGGCGCAGTGCTGCGGCCAGCGCGTCGGCGTCGCCCGCCTTGCACTGCAGCACGGTGTCGCCGTCGGTGCCGGTGACCTCGGGCAGGGCGCCGCCGTCGGTGGCCACCAGGCAGATGCCGGTGCTCATCGCCTCGATGGCGGGCAGGCTGAACCCTTCGTACAGGCTGGGCACGACGGCCAGTTCGGCCTCGGCGTACAGCTCGACGATGCGCTCGTCGGGTACGCCCGACACGAACTGGATGTGCGGTCGCAGACCGAGTTGGTCGATGAGGTCGGCGCTGGCCCCGGCCTTGGGCTTGCCGATGATGGTGAGCGTGACGTCGCGCTCGGTGCGGAGCTTCGCCATCGCCTCGAGCAGGTAGCTGAGACCCTTCAGCGCCACATCGGCCGATGCGGTGGTGATGAGTCGGCCGGGGGTGCGGGCGATGTTCGGGAGGGGTGTGAACAGCTGTGGGTCGACGCCGACCGGCACGAGGCGCATGCGGTCGAGGCTGACCTTCATGTCGGCGTGGATGTCTTTGATGCTGTTCTCGCTGACCACCACGATGCGCGGCATCTGGCTGGCGACCTTGCCCTGCATGTTCACGAACGAGTACCAGCGGCCGATGCTGCGGCGCTTGCGGCGCTTCTTGGTGTGCTCCATCTCGAGCGCCCGGTCGCGGGTGATGGGGTGGTGGAGCGTGACGATGGTGGGGATGAGCTTCTCGATGTCGAGGATGCCGTAGCCGAGGCATTGGTTGTCGTGCACCAGGTCGAAGTCGCGGGTGCGCCGCTTCAACTGCTCGCGGGCACGGACGCTGAACGCCCGCGGCTCGCCGAAGGTGCCCTTCACGTGCTGCAGCGTCTCGACCCAGTCGGCCTTGGTCTTCAGCTCCCAGTACGCCGGCATGCGGCCGGGGTAGTAGTCGTTCCACAGATCGAGGCTGGGCAGCTGGTGCATCGTGATGCGTGGGTCGAGCACCGGGTACGGCTGGCCGCCGTAGACCTCGACCTCGTGGCCGAGATCGGCCAGCGCCTTGGTGAGGTGCCGGGTGTACACACCCTGGCCGCCGACGTGGGGTTTGCCGCGGTAGGTGAGGTAGGCGATGCGCAGTGGAGCATCGGAATCGAGGACCCGCGCCCGGGCGGATGACGAGCCGGAGGGGCGGTCAGACATGGATTCAGAGGCTACCGTCGGGTAGCCAACTGATGGTCATGGAGCGCTGCAGGAACTCTCCGGGTTGCAGCACCGTGGCCAGTCCCAGGTTTGCGGCGTCGGGGGGTCCGGACTGCGGCTCCACGCAGGTGGCGTGCTCGGGCTGGTCGTAGATTACCCAGTGGTCGCAGTCGCTCGACACGGTGACGGTGAGGCCGGGCGAGCGGTCGTGCCCACGGTTCGGCCCGGGGTAGTGCAACTGCAACGGTCCGATCGGGCGCACGAAACAGTCGTCCCACGGTCGTGCGGGCGGCTCGACCAGTTCGCCGGTGGGGATGCCGTCGGCGTCGCGTTGGTACATGGCCGCACAGACGAGGCGGTCGTCGGCGGGCTTCACGAACCAGGGGTGCCAGCCGATGGTGACCG
>JBAXSU010000186.1:0-6533 GCA_037130535.1 Actinomycetota bacterium | reverse complement strand
ACCCGGGGACAGACTCCAGCCCCGAGGGCAGCACAGGCAGTCTCACTCAACTTCGTCACACCCCTCTGGTTGGGTGTGCGCATGGCAACCGATGTGATCGCAGCGATGGAGGTGTTGGGCGCGGCCGATGTGGCGTGCGCCGACCCTGCTGCGTGCGCAGTGCTGTTGGGCGAGGTGCGCCGGGTGCGCGGCTGGCTCGACGCCACCGAGGCTCGGGTCACGTCACGCCTGAACGAACTGTCGGCAGCGCTGGGTACGGCACCAGCCGCCGATGTGCACGTGCGCGCCAGTGGCGTGTCGGCCGGTGAGGGCCGCCGCAAAGAGCGACGGGCCGACACCTTGACACAGGTACCGGTGTTCGCCGAGGCCCTCTCGGCCGGCCAGGTGGGCACCGAGCATGTCGACGCCCTCGCGGCCGCAGTCGCCGTGCTCGACGACGACACCCGCACCGCTCTGTTCGATCGCGACTTGAGCCTGCTCGGCATCGCCATGCACTCCACACCCGAGCAGTTCGGCCGCCATGTCCGGTCCACCATCCGCACCCTCGAGCTCTGCGCAGGTGTGGAACGCAACCTCCAGCAGCGCCGCGACACCTACCTCACCCGACGGCACAACCCCGCCACAGGCATGGTGGAAGGTCGCTTCGCTCTTCACCCCGAACTCGCCAGCCAGATCTTCACCGCCGTCGACCGCGAAGTCGCCGCCATGCTCGCCGATGGCGAACGACGCCTCGACCCCGAGTACGTCAACCGCACCGTGAACCGCAACCGGCTCGCTGCCGAAGCACTCGGCACCCTTGTTGCCGGCGGCCACCAGCAACGCCGCCCCCTCGAGGCCGACATCACCGTCATCATCGACGGCCGCACCCTCGCCACCGGCCACCTCCACCCCCACAGCGTCTGCGAAACCGGCGACGGGTTCGATCTCCCACCTTCGTCCGTACAGCGCCTGTTCTGCGCCGGGTCGTTCACACCCATCATCGTGCGCAGCGATGGCACCGTGCTCGACGCTGGCCGCACCATCCGCTCCGCTAACCGCACCCAACGCCGTGCGCTGCGCGCCATGTACCGCACCTGTGCCGCCCCCGAGTGCGATGTGCCGTTCCATCGCTGCGAGATCCACCACATCCACTGGTACCAACGCGGCGGGCCCACAAACCTCGACAACCTCATCCCGTTGTGCTCACGCCACCACCATCTCGTGCACGACCTCGGCTGGCACCTCCACCTCGCACCCGACCGCACCCTCACCATCACTCCGCCGAATGGCACGCCAACCAGCGGCACTCCACCCAGTCAGGCACGGCCCGACCTCGCTACCCATCTCACCCCACGGCCGCCACCGGACCGACAACCCGCAGCGTGATGCACGCTCCCGCCACCCCTGCCATCGTCGCCTGCATGCTCCACCGCCGAGCGGAGGAGGACGAGACGCGTGCTTGGCGCAGACGCGGACGAGGCGCCCGGCAAGTCGCCCGACGCCTCGTCGAATCGCTCGTGATGAGGACGAAACCCGTCCGCACTGCTGGAGGCGACGCCGGGAATCGAACCCGGGTACAGGGCTTTGCAGGCCCTTGCCTGAACCACTCGGCCACGTCGCCATGCCCTCCGTCAACCGGCGAGCGGACGACACCATACCGGGCAGACCCCTGGTTGGCGAATGCCGTTCGGCAGGACCGAAGGTCACTGATGCATGTGCGCTCGTGCGGTCTGTCAGTCGTTACGGAAGGTGCTGCGCACGAGATGCGTGCTCATGTCGCCCACCAGTTCGATATGCATCCGGCGTTCGGCGAACCGCCACTCGCCGTCGACGATGTGCACTCGGTCGCGGTAGGTACCGCACGCAATGGTGATGAGCGGCAGACCGGGCGGCTGATGGTGCACGTGCACATAGCTCTGCACCTGCGCCGCTTCACCGTCCGGGTCGACGTCGATGACCACGTTCGACACGCAGTGCCGGGTGCGCGGCACACCGTCGTACAAGCGGACGTTGCCCGCCAGGGCACCGGTGACCTGCTCGGGGCCGCACGCCGCGGCCGACGAACCGGCCCGGCCGTACAGACCCTCGGGTGCGAACAGCCGACCGGTGGCAACGAAATCGCCACGATCGATGGTGTCGCTGTAGGCGTACAGCAGTCGTTCGATTCCTTCGCGGGCGTCCATCCCCACCTCCTGACCCATGCGCTGCAGCCAGATTACGCACGAGATGCGCTGACCGGTGTCGCTGTGTCACCCTGTCGCCCCATGACCTCCCGTCACATCCTCCGTTTCGTCGCGCTCGTCCTTGTGTTGTCCACCGCTGCCGCAGCCTGCAGCAGCGACGGCGACGCCACCGCCGACAACACCGCTGCACCGGCCACGGCTGCACCCACCAGTGACGCACCTGCCACCACGGCTGCACCGACCACCGAAGCTCCCACCACCACCGAAGCTCCCACCACCACCGTCAGCGTGGCCGACTTGGCCAACGCCTACGCCGAGCCGGGCCCCTACCCGGTGGGCGTCATCACCCTGCAGTTGGCGAAGGGCCCGAAGGTCGAGGTGTGGTACCCGGCCGTCGAGGGCACCACCGGCGAGGTGAGCTATGACGTGCGCGACTTCACCCCCGAGGCCATCCGCGCCATCCTCACCGCCGACATTCCCGCGAGCTACACCATCGCCGGTACCCGCGACGCCGAGGCGGCCGAGGGCACGTTCCCGGTGGTGCTGTTCAGCCACGGCTTCACCGGCATCCGCGTACAGAGCTCGTTCCTCACTTCCCACCTCGCCAGTTGGGGCATGGTCGTCGCCGCCCCCGACCACCCGTCGCGCGACCTGCCCAACGTGCTGGGCGGTACCGCCAGCGGCGACCGCGACGATTCGGTCGACGACCTGCTGCAGACGCTCGACCTGGTGCTGGCCGAGGGCTCGTCGGCCACCAGCGTGCTGAACGGGCGTGTCGATGCCGAGAACGTGGTGGCGGTCGGCCACTCGGCCGGTGGCGGCACCATCGTCGGCGCTGCCACCGACGAGCGCATCGACGGCTACGTGTCGATGGCTTCGGGCGTCGCCCTCGCTTCGAGCGACTCGACTGCCACCACCATCGAGGCGCCGGTGCTGCCCGACAAGCCGTCGTTCTTCCTGGCCGGATCGCTCGACACGGTCATCTCGGCCGAGGAGCGCACTCGGCCGTCGTTCGAGGCCGTACCTACGCCGAGCCGACTGTGGATCATCGACGGTGTGGGCCACAACGGCTTCGACGACTTCTGCACGTTCGGTGGCGGCACCGGCATCATCGGCGTCGCCGAGGCATCGGGCCTGGGGCCGTTGCTCGAGGCCCAGCCCCAGTTGAAGAAGCTCGGCGAGGACGGCTGCATCCCTCCGGCCGTGCCGGTCGACGAGACCTTCCCCATCATCCGCCATTCCGTCACGGCGTGGATCCGGAACCTGTTCGGCATCGACGCCGAGCCGATCGGTCTGGGGCCGGAAGTGGCCGACCAGTACAGCCAGCCGGTCGTCATCGACGCACGCCCCTGACGGCCCTCGCCGACCAGGGCGCCCTCAGCGGGTGCGGTTGTCGAGCAGGCGGACGTCGGTGATGTCGGAGAAGGCCATCACGTCGAGGTAGCTCTGTACGTCGACCGCCACGTTGGTCGCCGACTGGGAGTAGATGCACGCTTCGCCGGGGGTGTCGAAGCGGACGAACGCCAGCACGGCGCGGGTCTGGCTCGGGGCGTCGATGTTCAGGTTCGACGTGGCACCCGGTGTGCTGCCGCAGGGCAGTACCTGTACGTAGCCGGCGCGGGTCGTCTCGGTGGCCACGATCGACACCACACCGGTGCGGTTGGGCACACCGCGGATCTCGGTCTGCGAACCGTTGCCGGGCCGCGAACCAGTGCGTGTGTCGAGCAGACGCTGATCGGGCACGTCGTCGAATGCACCCGACTGGAAGTAGCCCTGCAGATCGGCGACGAGATGGGTGGGCACCTGGTTGTAGAGACAGCTTCCTCCACCGGCGGCAAACGGCACGACGGCCAAGGTGGCCCGGATCTGGCCCGGCGCATCGGCGTTCACGGCAACACCGAGCGCCGTGACTGCACCAGCCGATGTTCCACCCACGGCGATGCGATCGGGGTCGATCTGGAGGGAGGCGGCGTTCGCCCTGAACACCGCACCGCGGTCTGCATATCGGCGCGAGCGTTGTTGATGGTGTCGTACATTCACCGCGAGGCGGTAGTTGATGGATGCCGTCGCGTACCCGCGCTTGGCGAGTTTGATCGCCCAGTCCTTCGACGACGACTTGTCGCCGGCGAAGAACGCACCGCCGTGGGCCCGCACGAACACCGGCCGGTTCGTCGCCACATCGCCGCGCGGTGTGTACAGGTCGAGCACGAGCGACACCGGCGTGCCGTCGGCAGCCAGTGCCGTGCCGAACACGACATCGGTCTGCACATCGACCGCGAACGTGTCGTCGAGGTAGCGGGTGACGGCATGCCCGGCCCGGGCACAACCGTCATGGCCGCGACCGGCGCAGCACACGCGGCGAGCAGACGTCGTGGCCGGGTCACGGCTCGAGGCGAGACACCGTGGCAATGGCTGCGGCCGCGGCTCGGTGTCCGGCTCGGGCGGCATCCACCGGCGCGGCACCCGCCACGAGCGAGCCGAGGAACCCCGCCGCGAACGCGTCGCCGGCGCCGGTGGTGTCGTGCACGGCTGGCACCGAGGGCACCGGCACCTCCACCCACCCGACGGCCCCGGCCGCCCCGGCCGCCCCCACGGCCCCGTCGGTGCAGCCGCGCTGATGCACCAGCGCGGGCCGAGGTCCCTGCTTCACCACGGCGACACCCGCCACGGCGGCCACGGCGTCGAGGCCACCGAAAGCCGCCGCCTCGAGTTCGTTGGCCAGCACCACATCGGGACGTAGCCGCACCAGGAGGGCACCCATTGCCGCCGCCCCCATCGAGTCGATGAGCGCCGTCGACGACAGATCGACAGAGACGAGGATCGACCGCTCGCGCGCCCAGCCGACCAACGTGGCCGCCGTGGTGGCGAGCGCACCGCCGGTGAACGAGTACATCGGCACGTGCAGCACGCTCAGGCCATCGAGCCACGCCGGGTCGGGATCGGCCAGGTCGGCGCACGCGCCACGATCGGTGAGCATCGTGCGCTCGCCCGCCGCGTCGACCAGCACGACGATCGTGCCGGTACGGCCGCCCCGGCGCACAACCACCTCCACCCCGTCGGCCTGCAGCGCCTCGACCAGCACGGTGCCGATGGCATCGTCGCCGATCTGGCCGATGAACCGGGCTGCACCGCCATGCCGGGCCACGCTGACCGCCATGTTGGCCGCACTCCCGCCACGGCGCCGGCGGATGATGGCCGAGGTGTCGCTCGCCAGGTTCACCGGCCCGTCGAGACGCACGGCGATGTCTTCCACCAGGTCGCCGACCGTACCGATCATGGCCGTACCGATCATGGCCGTGCCGATCATGGCCGTACCGATCATGGCCGTACCGATCATCGCGGTCACACCCCCAGCGCGCTGCGCAGGTGCTGGTGCACGAAATAGACGCCTCGCTCCTCCACCGTGGCCAGCACCCCGTTGGCGTCGAGGCCGGCATCGTGTGATCGCTGCACCATCGTGCAGATCTCGACGTCCTGGTCGTGCACCAGGCGGTGCGCCTCGACGATGCGTTCGCGGGCAGTTGCGTCGGTGCCCGCAGCGGCGTACAGACGTCGTTCCACCCGAGTCGTGTTGGGCGACAACGGCTCCATCCACATCGCCAGCACGGCATCGGGGAACACGTTCACCATCAGGTTCGGCCACACGGTGAGGTACGACCCCACACCGTAGGGCCGGTCGCTGGTGGCGGTGGCCAATTGCTCCCACCCCGGTTCGCCCGGCAGGAGCTCGGCCATGATGCGGCCGGGCTCGTCGGTGGCGTGCAGCGGCCGGTCCCAGGCGTACAGCACCAGACCATCACTCACCATCGGGTAGTCCTCGCTCGACGAAGTATCGATCTCGGGGTGCACGAAGGGGGTGTGGTAGTTCTCGCTGTAGTTCTCGAGCAGCACCTTCCAGTTGAACGGGCGCACGTGCGACTCGCGCAGCACCGGCTCGAGCGTCTCGATGGGGTACGGGTCGACGGCGGCGCCGAGCTGGCCGAGGTCGAGCGTCGGCGCATCGGGGTCGAAGCACACGAACAGCCAGCGTCGCCACACCGTGGTGCGCACCGGAGTGAGCGAGTAGTCGGCGGTGTCGAACCCCTCGGGCGAGCCGACGCCCGACGCACGCGCCAGGGTGCCGTCGAGCCGATACAGCCATGAGTGGTACGGGCAGCGGACGAGGGTGCCGTGACCCACCTCGCCCGGTTCGCAGAGCGGTGCGGCGCGGTGGCGGCACACGTTCAGGAAGGCTCGCACCGCACCGTCTTTGTCGGCGATCACCAGTACCGGCCAGCCGCCCACGGTGATCGACGTCCACGATCCAGCGGCAGGCAGGTCGTCGACCGCGGCGGCACAGACCCACCCGCGACGGAACACCTGGTCGAGCTC
>JBAXSU010000185.1:0-6540 GCA_037130535.1 Actinomycetota bacterium | reverse complement strand
GATGAGCACTGCCATCTGGCCCCTCTTTGGACTGCGGGTGACCACCCCGCGGCTGGAGTTGCGCTACGTCGACGACGACCTCGGCGCGCAGTTGGCCGACCTCGCCGCACAGGGCATCCACGACCCGGCGTTCATGCCGTTCAGCATCGAGTGGACCGACGCCCCGGCCGAACGCCTGCGGCCGAACACGATGCAGCACTACTGGCGGTGCCGCGCCGAGACCATGCCGGCCCACTGGCACCTCCCGTTCGCAACCATCGTCGACGGCGAGGTGGTGGGCACCACCAGCCTGGGTGCCGACCACTTCCCCACCCTGCGCACGTTCGAGTCGGGATCGTGGCTGGGGCGCGCCCACCAGGGGCGCGGCATCGGACGCGAGATGCGCGAGGCGACACTGCACCTCGGCTTCGCCGGGTTCGGCGCAGTGTGCGCAACGACCAGCGCATTCGACGACAACGGCCCGTCGCTGGGCGTCACCCGCTCGCTCGGTTACGAACCCAGCGGAGAACAGACGAACCTGCGACGCGGCATGGCCGCCACGTCGCTCCGCTTCCGAATGACCACCGACGACTGGCAAGCACGCGTATGCCGCGACGACATCACCATCAGCGGCCTCGAGCCGTGCCGCGACATACTGGGACTCTCCTGAACCGAGTCGCCGGGTCAGGTGGGGGCGTCGAACCAGCCGAACAAGTCGACGATCACGTGGGTCTCGCCCGCCTGGTTGTACACCGACACCCCGCCATCGGCGCCCACTTGGGTGTACACCATGTTGCTGACGATGCGGTCGGGCGTGATGTTCAGGCTCGACACCCACGGACGCTGTGAGCCTGAGGGGAACACCGTGAGGAATCCACCTTCGGTGGTGTCGACTGCCGTGACGTTGAGCACCAACGTGGGATTCCCACCGGCCGGGATCCCGGCGAGACCGGCGACCGGGAGTTCGAACGTCGTCCGGGCCGGCAGAGGCCCTGACACCCCACCCAGACCGATGCGCGAATCGACCAGGCGCCGCGGGCCGGCCGGCCGGAACGTCGAACCACGGCCAGGTACGAAGTAGCCGAACACATCGACCACGAGATGGCTCGACCCCGCCGAGTTGAACATGCTCACGCTGCCACCGCTGCCGATGCTCGCCACCACCAGGTTCGGCACGGTCTCGCCGCGGCTCCAGTTCACCGACGATGTCGGCGGCATGGCGGCACCGGTGGGCCACACCGTGAGATACCCCGCCTTGCTCGGTTCGGTAACGGTGACGTTCAGCACCACTGCGGCGGCGTCGGCTGGAACATCGCCCACACCGGCGACCGGCAGCACGGCCACCTCGCCCGGACCAGCGTTGCGGGCGAAGACGATCCCCTCGCGCGTGTCGGCGATGCGGCGCGGTCGGACCGGACGGAAGCCCGCTGCAGACGTCGACGGCGTCGCTGCGAACCAGCCGTGGATGTCGACGACGAGATCGACGGCTCCCGCTGACGAGGCGAACTCGATTGCCCCGTCCGCACCGAGGTCGCACAGCACAGAATTGGGGACGACAGCTCCTGCAGAGAAGTTGAGGTTCGAGGTGGCGGGCATGGCGCGGCCGGTGGGGAACACCGTCAGATACCCGTCGGTTCTGGCGCTGACCACCGTGACGTTCAACAACACGGCCGAGGCATCGGCCGGTACACCGGCGACACCTGCCACCTGCATCCTCATCGTCGACACGCCCTGCACGGAGAACTCGGACTGTCTGCCACGCGTGTCGAGCAGTCGCGTCGGATTCGACGGCACGAACGAGATCCCCATCGGCACCGGCCCGGCGGAGTCGACGATCGTGGTGGTGGGGGCCGGCGCCGTCGTAACCGGAGCAGTCGTAACCGGCGCCGTCGTCGTGACCGGAGCAGTCGTCGTGACCGGCACCGTCGTCGTGACCGGCACCGTCGTCGTCGGCGCCACCGTCACCGGCACCGTCGTCGTCGGCGCCACCGTCACCGGCACCGTCGTCATGACCGGCACCGTCGTCGTGACCGGCACTGTCGTCGTCGGCGCCACCGTCACCGGCACTGTCGTCGTCGGCGCCACCGTCACCGGCACTGTCGTCACCGGCACTGTCGTCACCGGCACTGTCGTCACCGGCACGGTGGTCGTAGGCGCTGTGGTCGTAGGTGGCGGCGGCAACGGGCCGGGTGTGGCGCTGAACAGATCGAGCCCGGGATACGCCTTGCCCAGCACCTGAGTCGAGTCGGCCGCCAACCAGCGGTCGAGCAACTGGGCGTACACACCACGGAAGTCGGTGGCACCCCGCAATCGACCGTTCGAGTCGATCGGCCCGTCGAGCGGGTGCGCCCCGTGGATACCACCCTTCACCCGCTTGCCGATCACGAACATCGCGCCCGCTGCCCCGTGGTCGGTACCGAGCGACTTGTTCTCGCCGATGGTTCGGCCGAACTCGGAGAACACGACGATGGTCACCCGGTCGGCCCACTTCGCTTCGAGCACGCTGAAGAACCGCTCGATCGCGTCGTCGAGTTCGGTGAGCCGGGCGGCGTGTGCGGCGAGTTGATCGGCGTGGGTGTCGAAACTCCCGAAGGCGGTATTCAGCACCCGGACCCCCAGGTTGGCGTTGATCAGCCGCGCCGACAGTTCGAGTTGCCTGACGATCGACGCACCGGCGAGCGTCGGCGTGTAGAGGGGCTCGGTGGTGTCGGCAAGGTCGATCGTCCGCCCGTTGGCCTCGGCCACCGATGCCGCCAAACCGGTGCGACCCTCGCTCTGCCCGCGCACCTCCAGGTAGGCCCGACGGCCGGCATCGCCCTTGCCGAGACCGAGGTCGAACGCCGAGAGACCGATGGCCGTTGCGGCACGCTGCACACCGATCATCGACAGGGGCACCGAACCGCTGATCGTCAGCGCATGGAAGGCATCGGCGGCACCTGGCAGCCCATCGAGCCAGCGACCCAACCAGCCGGTGCGTGTCTGCTCCGACCCGGTGGCGGTGAACCACAACTTGGTCGACGAGAAGTGGCTCAGGTTGGGCGGCTGGTACCCCGCGTCGGGGACGACCGCTACCTGCCCGAGGTCGTAGCGTGCCTTCAGCTTCGCAAGCGACGGATGAAGCCCGATACCGTCGGCGAGGGGCCGAATCGCTTCGGGCGCAAGTCGGATCGTGGGGCGCCTGGCGAGATAGGTGGGGTGCGTCGCCTTCACCACCGTGTTGAGTACGTCGTTGCCGCCGCCGAGCATCACCATCAGCAGCACACCGTCGTTGTCGCCGATCGGCGGCGCAGCCCACGCTGTTCGCTCGGCGTCGGCGAACCAGTTCGACGACGTGATGGCGACACCGGCGGTCGCGAGCGCCGAGCCGACCAGGAACCGCCGGCGCGAGATTGTCGCCGACGTGAGTGGCTCCGACCGCGAGAGGCGGGCGAGGATCTCGGAGAAATCAGGGTCTGCAGTCATCGTTCGCTCCCGCCTCAGGCCAGCTGGAACTCGGGGCTCATCAGCGCGAGGTACAGCGCCTGGCGTTGGTTCCATTTCTTCGCCCGGGCCTCGGTGAGCCAATCGACCACCGACGCCAGCGACGCGGACGCCGGGTTCGGGATGCCGAGTTTGGCGAACACGCCGGCGGCTGCTGCGTTGATGTCGGCGACAGCAGCCGGATCGATGAACGGGGTCGGCCGCCCGGCGAGGAAGTTGGTGACGAAGCCCGACCAGTTCGAACGAGCGGCCATCATCGTCTCGCCGAGCCAGTAGGTGTTCGATCCCCAGCTGGCCACATTGGGGGGCTGGAACAGCTGTTGCCCCATGGTCGGGGTGTTCCGATTCGGCTGAATGCCGGCTGTCGAGTTGCAGTTGCTCAACCGCATCACGGCGACCACGAAGTCGACGGGCGTACGCACCAGGCCAGCGCGTACCTCGGGCGAGTAGAACGCTGGGTCGAGGAACATCGCGCGCAGTAGGTCGCGGATGTTCAGGCGCTGCAGGAACACTGCAACGAGCGAGTCGCGCACGGCGGTCGGGATGATCGGTGTGGCGAAGTGGGTCCAGAGTTTGCCCACCACGAACTGGCCCATCTCGATACGCTTGACGGGGTCGTCGCAGATCAGGTCGATCACATCGGGGCCGTCGAAGTTCCTCGTCACCCCGAAGATCGTCTTCATCCCCGTGTCGTGCTTGGCCGGAACGAACGTGTAGGCGTTGGAGACGATGGTGTGACCGGTCCACGCCCGCGACACCTCGGCAACATCGGTCTGGGTGTACCGATCGACACCGAGCATGAAGAGCTCGAGCAGTTCGCGACCGAAGTTCTCGTTGGGGCCGGTCTTGACATTGAGCCAATTGTCGAGATATCGCAGCATCAGCGGCTCGACCGACATCTTCTTCACCAACACCCTGAAGTCTCCGAGGGCGTACTGGTACAGGATCTTCAGGAACGACCAGTGCCAGTCGCGGTTCGGCACCACACTCACCTCGGTTGCGAAGTGACCGTGCCAGAAGAACAGCATCTTGTCGCGCAGCGGGGCCGTGGCATCGGCCATCGTGTCGAACCACCAGTTCCGGCCGGCGGCCAACCAGGCGGAGTCGTTGACGGGATTGCCGAGGTCCATCGTGAGCCACGACGGATCGCTCATCGGCGGTGGAGGCGCATCTGGTCCGAGCAATTCGTCGACGATGCCGACCAGCGGCCCGTCAGGGTGAGACTCATGCGCCGCGAGCGCCGTCTGTGCTTGAGCCGTCGTGCACGCGTAGGTGGTTCGACGCAGCAGATGGGCGATGTCCTCGACGGAAACAGCCATGCCCGGCAGTGTGCTGGCGAGATTCGACGCTGTGTGAGAACTTGAGTGTCTCTTTACCTTCGCTCGACGCGGAGCGTGGTCAGGTCACCGCAGGTGGGCGACGAGCTCGGCGAGCGGGTCGCGGAAGTCGCGCATCGGGGGCAGGCCACCGAGGCGGGCGACCGCGTTGTCGAGCACGCTGTTTGCCGGGCGCGGGGCTGGCCGCGGCGGGTCGAGATCGGCGGTGACGATGGGCAGCACCATCGCCGGATCCTTGCCCATCAGCCGCACGATCTCCTGCACGAACCCGTGCCAACTCACTGCGCCCGAGTTGGTGAGGTGGTGCACACCGCTCCGCCGGTCGAGCGCCACCCGGCGCAGCATCGGCGCCAGGTCGGCGGTGAACGTGGGATGCCCCACCTGGTCGGTGACGAACGACAGCGTCGGCTGCTGGGCAGCGACGCGCAGCACCGTCTTCACCATGTTGTTGCCGTGTTCGCCGCATACCCACGAGGTGCGCACCACGGCCGCCGACGGGCCGAGGGCCAGGGCCTCGCGCTCACCCGCCAGCTTGAACAGGCCGTACACGCTCTGCGGGTTCGGGGTGTCCCACTCGTGGTACGGCCGCTGCAGCGTGCCATCGAACACGTAGTCGGTGCTGATGTGCACGAGGTGCGCCCCCACGCGGTGACACGCCTCGGCCATCCAGCGCACCGCGAGTGCGTTCACGGTGAACGCCTTCGCCGGGTCGCTCTCGCACGCATCGACCGCTGTCCACGCCGCGCAGTGGATGACGGCATCGGGGCGCAAGGTGGTGACAGCACCCAGCACCGCGTCGCGGTCGCTCACGTCGAGAGTGGAGTGATCGAACGCGTGCACCGTGTCGCCCGCCGATGCGCACGCCAGCACCGTGTCGTGACCCAGTTGGCCGCCGGCACCGGTGACGAGCACTCTCACAGGGTCACCGTCACAGGGCGGCCCGCGCCTTCAGCGGCTCCCACCACGCCCGGTTGGCGCGGTACCACTCGACCGTGGCGGCAAGGCCTTCGTCGAGGTCGTGCTCGGTCTGCCAACCGAGCGCGCTCACCTTGTCGTGGGTGATCGAGTAACGCCGGTCGTGGCCCAGCCGGTCGGCAACGGGCTTGATGGAGCTCTCGTCGCGCCCGGTGAGCGCCAGCAGCCGGTAGGTGAGATCTTTGTTGGTGATCTCGTTGCCGGCACCGATGTTGTAGATCTCGCCCAGCGCGCCCTCGCGCAGCACCAGGTCGGCGGCGGTGTTGTGGTCGTGCACGTGGATCCAGTCGCGCACGTTGCCACCGTCGCCGTACAGCGGCACCTGCTTGCCATCGAGCAGGTTGGTGACGAACAGCGGGATGACTTTCTCGGGGAACTGGTAGGGCCCATAGTTGTTGCTGCAGCGGGTGACCACCACCGGCAGGCCGTGAGTGGTGAAGTAGCTGAGGGCGATGAGGTCGCTGCCGGCCTTGGCGGCCGAGTATGGCGAGCGCGGCCCGAGGCGATCGGTCTCGGTGAACGAGCCTTCCTCGATGCTGCCGTACACCTCGTCGGTGCTGATGTGGAGGAATCGCTGCACCTCCACCTGGCGCGCCACGTCGCACAGGACGTTGGTGCCGAAGCAGTTGGTGCGCACGAACGAGTGGCCGTCTTTGATCGACCGGTCGACGTGGGTCTCGGCGGCGAAGTGCACGACGGCGTCGTGCCCCCGCATCGCCTCGATCACATCATCCTGATCGCAGATGTCGGCGTGCACGAACCGGCAGCG
>JBAXSU010000184.1:0-6617 GCA_037130535.1 Actinomycetota bacterium | reverse complement strand
ATCAGCACTGGCGGCACCCGCCAGTTTCTTCCGCGGGAAAATCCTGCGCCTTCCTGGGTGCGCCGTAGCCGAGGGCGAGCAGGCAGTCGTTCACGTGCAGCCGATCGCCGGCCCAGTTGCCGATGTTGCCGGGCGCGGTGGCTGCTGGTGCGATGAAGGCGCCGCGGGTGATGGGCCGGTCGATGGGCGACCCATTGGTGCGTGTGACGGTGAGCGTGCGGTCGGGGTGGAGGGTGAGGACAAGTTTGTCGAGGTGGACGCGGCGGTGGTGGAACCAACAGAGGCGGATGAGGTTGCGCAGACGGGTGGGACCACCCTTCAGCCGGTCGACCACATGGTGGGCCTCGAACGCGCCGGCGTGGTTGCAGCCCGGGAACTGGCAGGTGGTGTGGCGGAGCGCAAGCCACCGTCGCTGGCTGGCACTCGGCGACTTCTTGAGGTCGATCTGGATGGGCCCGGTGGGAGAGCGGAGCAGGGTCGTGACCGACCCGTCGCAGGCGAGCGCGTCGAGGATGTCGGGGTTGATGGCGGGCCCGTTGTCGAGGTGCGTGGCGCCATCGGGCTCGATGTGGGCGATGACCTGCGCAGGGGTGTGGCCACCGCCGGTGACCAGGTGGACGAGGGTGTCGGCGGCGCTGCTCGCCCATCGCTTGCCCGCCACCAGCGGTGTGGCGTCGCGTACGGTGTCGATGACCTGGCGGGCCCGGTCGGCAGGAAGGCGCACCTCGAGCACCATCGAGCCGTCGGCCTCGGTGTGCCAGGTGAAGGCGCGTTCGTCGAGCTGCCGGGCTGCGTCGCGGCCGGAGATGGTGCGGGCTGCCGATGTGAGTTTGGCGACCTGATTGGCGGTGGCGGCTTCGGCGATCGTGGCCCAATTCGCCTCGTCGTCGGGCGTAGCGACCCGGGTGACTTCGCGCACCTTCGACCACGAAAGCCGCCCGGCAGCGAGCGCGGCGCTGATGGTGGGAAGGGCAGGCAGGGCGCGAGCGACGCGCAACCGTTCGGTGGCAGCGGTGTACCCGAGACCGCACTTCCACGACAGCCAGTGCTGAGCGGACGTGCACTCCCAGGCGGCCCAGGCCTGCCGTCGGTCGAACTCGGCCAGGACGGCCAGCATGCGAGCCGTGCCCGAGGCCTCCCATTCAGCGTGGCTGACCAGTTCGGCCTCGAGGTGCTCGCTGGGCATGGCGGCTGGGTCGGGCAACGATGCGGGTGACGGCAGACCAGGCGAGGGGTGACCAGGCGGGGCAGGGGTCGATGACGGGCTGGCGGACGGGTGGGATGGGAGGGTGGTGGCAGTCGTCATGCCGCCCATCGTGCCAAGGGGGTGTGTGAGGGTTTCTCCGCTGAGAAACCGTTCGTTCGTCAGTCGAGGACGGCGTCGGCGAGTTGGGGGAACACCCGACGCACCTTGGCGAGCAACCAGTCGCCGTACACGCCGTGGAACTCGGTGAGGTCGGCCTGGTCCCAACGAGCAGCCCGTTCGGCGGGCGTCACCCAGTGGTCGTCGAGCGGCAGCGGCTCGACGACGGCGTTCCACGACGGGTCGAGGAAGAACGGCAGCGAGATGCGGTCGTGGCCGGCCTGGTTGCGCACCCGGTGCGGTGTGCTGCGGTAGCGGCCCCCGGTGAGCCGATCGAGCATGTCGCCCAGGTTGCAGATGATGAGGTCGGGATCGGGGTCGACAGCGACCCATCCGTCGGCGGTGCGCACTTCGAGGCCAGGTGTGCCGTCGTGAGCGAGCAGGGTGACCAGGCCGTAGTCGGTGTGCTCGCCCACTCCCCACCGGTCGGGGGCGCCGTCGGGGTGAGGCGGGTAGCGGAAGATGCGGAACAGCACCGTGGGGTCGGCGGTGAGCCCGGTGGCGAACCAGTCGGCGCCCACGCCGAGTGCCGTGGCCATCGCTGCCAGCACCCGCTGCCCGAGCGACTCCATCGCCGCCATCCACGCGGTCACCGCAACGGCCAGGTCGGGCACGTGCTCGTGCGGCCACAGGTTGGGGCCGTGCAGCGGCAACGGGCTGGGCGGCAACTCGCGGCCGACGTAGAAGCCCTCCTTCAGGTCGGGCACACCGGAGGTGAGTTCGTCGCCGAGCGGGAACCAACCGCGCCACGCAGTGCCGCCACGGGCCAGACCCACCTGCTGCTTCGCCTCGGTGGGTAGTGCGAACAGTCGACGCGCCGCGTCGAGCAGGCGCTCGCGTTGCTCGGCGGTGACACCGTGACCCGTGAGCGCCACGAAGCCATTGCGCCGACATGCGGCGTCGATGAGCGCGGGCGCGCCGCTGGCGGAGACGTCGACGACGGGTACCGCGGAAGCAGAGTTCGGGACGGCGCGCTGCACGGACGAGATCGTACTGTGGGGACGGTGACGCGGATCCTGTACGTCGGCTGCCCGATGTGGGCCCACCGGCCCTGGGTGGGCAGGCACCTGCCTGCGGGCACACCGACAGGGAGCGAACTGGCGGTGTACAGCAAGGTGGTGAACGCGGTGGAGGGCAATACCACCTTCTACGCCAACCCCACCCCGCGGGTCGTGGCCCGGTGGGCCGAGCAGGCCGACCCCGGCTTCCGGTTCGTGTGCAAGGCGCCACGCCAGGTCACCCACGAGCGGCGCTTGCGCGATGTCGACTCGGTCCTCGCTGCGTTCGTCGACCTGATGGCACCGCTGGGCTCGCTGCTCGGTGGCATCACACTGCAGCTACCCGCATCGTTCGGCCCTGGCGACCTCGGTGCCTTGGCCGCAGTGCTCGGGCAGGCGTCGACCACGGTCCGCTGGTCGGTCGAGGTGCGTCACCCCGACTTCTTCGCTGGGCCCGCTCGCGCCGCGCTCGACCGTCTGCTCGAACGCTGCGGTGCCGAGCGGGTGCTGCTCGATTCGCGGGCGCTGTTCGCCGAACCGCCCCGCAGCGAAGCCGGCCGCGAAGCGTGGCAGGCCAAGCCGCGGGTGCCTGCGCTCACCGAGGCACTCACCGATCACCCGGTGGTGCGGTTCATCGGTTCCGACAACCCTGAGCGCACCGACGCCGGGTTGGCGGGATGGCAGCCGATCGTGGCCGACTGGGTGCGCGACAGACGGACCCCCACCTTCTTCGTGCACACGCCCGACAACCTCGAGTCGCCCGCGCTGGCCCGCTCGTTCCATGCCGCCGTGGCCGAATCGGTAGCTGGTGCGGTGACCGGCCTCGAGGCTCTACCCGACCCGCCTGAGGTAGACCCGTCCACAGGGCAGGAATCGCTGTTCTAGGGAGTGGGTCGATAACTGCGCGAACATCGCGGCGTGATCGACCGCAACCGACTCGCTGCGCGGCATACCGTGGTGTTCACCGCCGCCGTCGACGCACTCACGCGATGATGGATCGATGACCGCTGTCGAACTGATCGCCGTGGCAGGGGCTGTGTTCGTCGCCTCGCTCGTGCAGGTGCTGTCGGGGTTCGGCTTTGCGCTGCTGTCGGTGCCGCTGATGACCCTGGCCGTCGACACCCGCGAGGCCGTGGTCATCAGCACCCTGCTGGGCTTGGGCGTCACCACCTGGCAGGCGTGGCACCTGCGCGAGCACGCCGTGAAGCCGCTCGCCAACCGTCTCATCGCCGCCGCCTATGTCGGGATGCCGCTCGGGCTGTTCATCTTCGTGTCGGTCGACGACCGCGTGTTGCGCCTGGTGCTGGGCGTGGCGGTGCTGCTGGCGGTGGGACTGCTGATGGTGCGCGTCGACCTGAGCGGGGCGCCGAAGTCGTTCGACCTGGGCCTCGGGTTCGTGAGCGGTGTGCTGAACACCTCGCTGTCGACCAACGGACCACCCCTGGCGTTCGCACTGCAGGCCCGTCAGCTGCAACCCGACGCGTTCCGGGCCACGATCAACCGCGTCTTCGCCTTCAGCAACATCGTCGGGGTGTCGCTGTTCCTGATTGCCGGGAAGGTCACCGCGCACGGCCTGCTGGGTGCGGCAGCGGCGCTGCCGGCACTGTTCCTCGGCCAGGCGTGTGGCTATCCGCTGCGCCGCTACGTGTCGCCGCAACGGTTCCGCGTGCTGGTGCTGGTGCTCCTCGTGGTTGCGGCGTGCAGCGCCATTGCCTCGGCACTGCGATGATGGCGCTGTGAACGAGCACCAGCAGTCGTCGATGCCCCGCAACGTCGTCGTCGTGTTGCTCGACTCGCTGAACCGGCACATGCTCGGCAGTTACGGCGGCACCGAGTTCGCCACCCCCAACCTCGACCGGTTCGCGCAGCGTTCCACGCGCTTCACTCGCCATGTCACCGGCTCGTTGCCGTGCATGCCGGCGCGGCACGACATCTTGTGCGGCGCGCTCGACTTCCTGTGGCGGCCGTGGGGGTCGATCGAGTTGTGGGAGCGCTCGATCACGGCTCATCTGCGCGATGTGGGCGTGACCACGATGCTGGTCACCGACCACCCGCACCTGTTCGAGACCGGTGGCGAGAACTACCACACCGACTTCGGCGGCTGGGACTACGTGCGCGGCCACGAGGGCGACCCGTGGAAGATCTGGCTCGACCCGTCGTGGATCGGCGTGCCGTCGCCCCCGGCGCGCGAGGCAGCGTGGTTCTGGCAGCGGCGCCTCGGCGATCTCGCTCCCGCCATCGACCGCGCCTACGACCGCACTCGCACTCACTTCCGCACCGAGGACGACTTCCCCGGCCCGAAGACGATGAGCGCTGCTGCCGCGTGGCTGGCCGACGCGGCTTCGAACGCAGGCGACGACGAGCGGTGGATGTTGTTCATCGACGAGTTCGACCCGCACGAACCGTTCGACACTCCGGCCGAATGGACCGGCCGGTACGAGAGCGAGTCGTGGGAGGGCGAACGGCTGATCTGGCCGCCCTATGTGGTGGGGGGTCGCAGTGCCGGCATGCTCACCGACGCCGAGGCCCGGCACATCCGCGCCAACTACGGGGCGAAGCTGTCGATGATCGACCACTGGTTCGGCAGGGTGCTCGACGAACTCGACCGCAGCGGACACTGGGACGACACGGCCGTCATCGTGTGTACCGACCACGGCCACTACCTCGGCGAGGAACGGGTGAACGGCACCGGCGAGCAGGTCGACCTGTGGGGCAAGCCGATGGTTCCTCAGTTCGAACCCTTGGGTCATGTGCCATTGCTCATCCACTGGCCCGGCACCTCGGCGGGCGCCACGTGCGATGCACTCACCACCGCCGTCGACCTCCACGCCACCTTGGCCGATGTGTTCGGGGTGTCGGTGCAGCACCGCACCCACGGTCGCTCACTGGTGCCACTGCTGACGGGCGAGGCGACCGCGGTGCGCGACTGGGCCATCGGCGGTGTGTTCGGCAACTGGGTGCAGGTAACCGACGGCCGCCGCAAGTACGCCCGGGCGCCCGAGGGCGACAACCTGCCGCTCAGCATGTTCTCGAACCGCTGGAGCACGATGCCGGTGCATGTGCGTGGCTTCGTCGAACTGCCACCGCCCGATGAACGCGCCTGGCTCGACCGCATGCCCGGCAGTCAGATCCCCGTCATCCGTCAGCCGTTCGCGGCGGGCGACGCGCTGCCGTTCTGGGTGGCGCGCGGCCACGGTGGCCAGCACCACCTCTACGACATCGACATCGATCCGGGCGAACGCGAGAACCGCCGCGGCGAAGCAGCCGAACGCGAGATGATCGATCTGCTGCGCTCGGCGCTGGCCGAAGTCGAGGCGCCTGTCGAGCACCTCGCCCGGCTGGGTCTCAGCGACTGAACCAGGCCATCCAGGCGTCGAGCGAACGCGGCTTGAACACGTAGTTCGAGTCGCGGATGGTGGCCATCGACTCGCTCGCCGGCATCGAGTAGCGGTGGCCGGGGAAGACCACCGTGTCGTCGGGCAGCGCGGCAAGCTTCTGCAGGCTGTGGTACATGTCTTCGGGGTTGCTGCCCGGCAGATCGGTTCGTCCGCAGCCTTCGAGGAACAAGGTGTCGCCGCTGACCAGACGGCTGTCGACGTGGAAGCATTGGCTACCCGGTGTGTGCCCAGGAGTGTGCACCAGGGTGATGTCGATCTCGCCCACGCGCACCACATCGCCGGGGTCGTGCTGGGCCAGGTGGGTCTCGTCGACGCCGGTGGTGCGCGTCACCCAGCGTGCTTCTTCCTTCTGCACGTGCACGGGGCAGTCGCAGCGCTCGAGCAGGCGGGCGATGCCCTCGATGGTGAAGCCCATCATCGAACCACCCACATGGTCGGGGTGGTAGTGGGTGGCCAGCACCCCGGTGCAACGCATGCCGTCGGCTTCCACCACGTCGAGCAGGTCGTCGACCGCATAGGCCGGGTCGACGATGACGCACTCGCCGGTGGCGCGGTCGCCGATGACGTAGACGAAGTTCACCATCTGCTGGGCCACCGGGTCGCCCACGGCGAAGTCGTGGCCGGACAGGAGTTGGCGGAAGTAGAGGCGGTCGGAGTCCACACCGCGATGGTACTGCGGCGCTGGTACTGAGAGGGGCGAGCCGTACGATGGGCGGCCATGTCGGCCGCACGCCTCGAGCAGCTCACCCCCGGACAGCAGATCCCCTTCGGTGGCGACCGGGTCGCCACCGTCGGCGCCGAGATCGCGGCTGCCTTCCGACCCGGCGACCGTTTGGTGGTGGTGCACGAGACGGGCGA
>JBAXSU010000183.1:0-6673 GCA_037130535.1 Actinomycetota bacterium | reverse complement strand
CCGGTGTTGTGCACCGTGCCGCTCACGACGATGGCCGAGCCGTCGACGCTCGACTCGACATCGCCGATGGCGAACGTCGTGTACGACAGGCCGAAACCGAACGGATAGGCGGGGGCGATGCCGTGGCGGGCAGCGCGCCACCAGCCATGCCAGCGGTCGTAGGTGAACGTCGTTGCATCGCGGTCGAACACCGGCAGATCGGCTTCGTCGACAGGGACCGTGAAGGGCAGCCGCGCCGACGGATTGACGGCGCCGATGACGACATCGGCGAGCCCCGGACCGGCCTCGGCCCCGCCGTACCAGGCTTGGACGATGGCGGGTACGTGGTCGGACCACTCCGAAACGAGCACCGCACTGCCGGCCTGGATGACCACGACGGTGCGGGCATTGGCGGCGGAAACGGTGCGGATGAGTTCGACGTCGTCGGGCAGCAGGCGCAGCGAGTTGCGGTCGCCGCCACGGCTGAACATGCGCGGCCGATTCTTCATGCGCTCGGGAACGGTGAAGGTCGGTAGGCCTTCGAGCTGGCCTCGGTACCGGTCGACCACATCGGCCTCGTCGCCCGGAGGGAACAGCGCCATCAGTGCCGGATCGGTCTCGCCGATGTACTCGCCCTCGTCGACGTAGGTGTAGCCGACCACCACCACAGCAGTGTCGGCCGAACCGGCCACGCCGGCAGCCCGAGCGAGGTCGGATCCGTCGTCGTGCACCACATCGGCGATCGCGCCGCGGAGACCTTCGAGCACGGTGTGGCACGACAGGTCCCACACATCGCTGGACCCGCCGTCGCCGATGTTGACCGTGTCGGCGAGCCGGCCGAACACGGCGACACGTTGAGCGGGGTCGAGTGGGAGCACCGGCATGCCATCAACCGGTTCGTTGCGCAGCAGCAGTGTGGCGCGGGCGGCGGTTTCGCGCGCGAGGGCTCGGTGTCGGGGCGAGCCGAGGACGTCGAGTGAGGGGGATGGTGTCGAGAGCACCGCGTCGAAGCGCAGCAGTGTGGCAACCACGCGCTCGACGCAACGGTCGACATCGTCCCACGTGACCTCACCGCGTTCGATCGCGGCCGGCAGGTGCTGTTGGCGAACCATGCGATAGGGCATCTCGATGTCGAGGCCTGCGGTGACCGACGGGCCAGCGTCGCGAAGACCGAGGATCCAGTCGCTGATGACGAAGCCGGCAAAGCCCCATTCGCCGCGGAGCACGTCGGTGAGCAGGTCGCGGTTCTGGCCGCACCACTCGCCGTTGACGCTGTTGTACGCCGACATCACCGACGCCACACCTTCGTCGACCACACGCCGGAAGTGCGGGAGGAACACCTCGTGCAACGCCACATCGTCGACCTCGATGTCGACACTGAACCGGGCGTTCTCCATCGAGTTGCAGGCGAAGTGCTTCATACAGGCCATCACGTGGCGCTGCAGGCCGCGGGTGAGTGCAGCGCCCAGTTCGCCGACATGGTGCGGGTCTTCGCCGTAGGTCTCCTGCGCGCGACCCCACGCCGGGTGACGGAGCAGGTTGATGCACACCGCGCCGGTGAGGTTGGCGCCGATCGCGCGGAGTTCCTGGCCGATCGCGTCGCCGATGCGCTCCTCGAGGTCGACATCCCAGGTGGCGCCGCGGGCCATGCTGACCGGAAACGCGGTCGCATTCCCGACCACGGCGCCACGCGGGCCGTCGGCGAAGCGGATGCCAGGGAAGCCGACGCGGTCGATCTCGGCCCCAGTGAAGACCGCCTTGTGATAGCCGGCATCGGTGAGGAACTTGAGGCCGGCCCAGGTGGGCGCGTCGCCGTCGAGGCACCACAACCGCTCGTACTCGGTGAGGCTGGCGACGAGCGCCCTCGCGGCATCGTCGATGGAGGCACCCTGCTCGATCGCGCGGCGAGCATCGGCAAAGGTGGTGATCGGGATCATGGGTTCGCTCCTGACAGGGGTTCGCCGGTCGCGGGCCGGTGTGCTGAGGGCACCATCACGCGCACGAGGTGTGGGCCGCCCGCGGCGAGCGCAGCGGAAAGGGCCGATGCCAACTCGTCGGGTCGATGAACCTCGTCGGTCGACCAGCCGAAACCGCGGGCGATCATCGCCGGGTCGGCTGAACTGACATCGACACCGACGGGCTGGGCATCGACATCGACGAACGACTGGTGGATCTGCGCGTAGCCGCGGTTGTCCCACAGCACCAGCACCAGGTTCAGGCCGAGGTCGGCGGCGACGGCCATCTCGGCCACGGTGAACAGCCAGCCGCCGTCGCCGGCGATGGCCACCACGGGCCGGTCGGGCGCAGCGATGGCAGCGCCGATGGCCATGGGCAGTGCGCATCCCAACGTGCCGAAGCCGTACGGTGCCAGCCACGAGCGGGGTCGACGGGCGGGCAGCCAGGTGTGCGCGGCGTAGGCCAACTGGGTGGAGTCGAGGGCGACGATGGCGTCGGTGGGCAGCACACCTTCGATCGCCTCGAGCCACGGCACGAGGTCGGCCCGTGATGCGGCGCGCCACGTGGCCCGCAGCGCAGCGCAACGGTCGGTGCCATGGCTCGCCTGGGATTCGGATGGGCCCAGAGCGTCGAGCAGCGCCGCCAGTGTCGGGGCGGCATCGCCGACCAGAGCGACCGTTGCGTCGACCCGGCGGGTGATCTGCTCGGGGTCGATGTCGATGCGCACCACGGGCCCGGTGATCGACAGGGCGCGGCCACCGTTGTCGAGGTCGGCGTCGCCGAGTTCGGTGCCCACCAGCACCACGGCGTCGGCGGCCTCCACCGCCTGCTGCGCGGCTGGGAACCACAAGCAGGCATCGGCGTTGCGCGGGTGATCGCTGGGCAGCACGCCCTTTGCATTGCCCGTGAGCACCACCATCGCGTCGAGTCGGTCGGCGATCTGTTCGATCTCGGCTGCAGCGCGCAGTGATCCGCCTCCGGCCACGACGACCGGGGTGCGAGCCGAGCGCAGCACCTGCGCCGCCCCGTCGATCTGCTGTGGCGTCGCCACCGGCACAGATCGTCGCGAGGGCACCGGGATGTAGGCATCGATCTCGCCCCGCAGCACATCGGTGGGGAAGGCAAGGTGCACCGGCCGCGGACGGGCCGAGGTGAACACGTCCCACGCTCGGGCGATCAGTTCGGGCACCTGGGCGGGGTCGGTGACGGTCTCGCTGAACGCGCACACCGATCGGGCCAGCAGCGCCTGGTCGTCGAGATCATGCAGCGGGGCGATGTGCTTGCCGAGCGCATCGGTGGCCGTGGTGGCGGCCAGCACGAGCATTGGATGCGAGTCGTGGAAGGCCTGCGCCATCGGCGTGATGGTGTTGGTGAGGCCGGGCCCGCTGATGACGCAGCACACGCCCGGTCGACCGGTGACCACCGACCATGCGTCGGCCATGAACCCGGCGCCCTGCTCGTGCCGCGGCGACACCAGGCGCACGCCCGAACGGTGCAGCCCGCGGAACAGTTCGATGTTGTGCACCCCGGGGATGCCGAACACGGTGTCGACCCCGTAGTGCTGCGAGAGCAGTTCGGCGACCGCCTCGCCGACGCGCAACCGACCCGTCATGCCGATGCCTGTGCGGCCTGCTCGGCAACCAACGTCTCGGCCAGCCCGCGCAGGATCGTGCAGGCATCGCGCAGCACCGCCGCGTCGGCAGTGAGCGCGATGCGCACATGCCCCGCACCACGCGAACCGAAGCTCTCGCCGGGCATCACCACTACTTGGTGTTCGTCGAGCAGGCACCAGGCGAACTGCTCGCCGGTGAGACCGGTGGGCCGCACGTCGACCATCAAGAACATGCCGCCCTCGGGCACGCGGGTGGAGCACGCAGCAGAACCGGCGAGCGTGTCGGCCACCACATGCCCGCGTGCTTCGAACGTGCCCTTCAGCGCAGCCACCTCGGGGTGCTCGCCGTCGAGTGCCTCGGCGAGCGCGTCGGCGAGGAACGGCTGACCGCCGAACAGCATCGTCTCGGTGAGCAGCGTCACGCGCTCCATCGCCTCGGTCGGGCCGGCGATCCAGCCGACACGGAGGCCGGGCAGCGCGTGCGACTTGGAGATCGACGCCGTCGTGATGGTGCGCTCGCGCAGTACCGGATGATCGAAGGGTGAGGCGAAGGGCTGGCCGTACACCAGGTCGGCGTACACCTCGTCGCACACGATCCACAGATCGTGTCGCTCGCACACCGCGCCGATCGCTTCGACCTCGGCCGCCGACAGCACCGCACCCGTCGGGTTGCTGGGCGAGTTGAGCAGCAGCACCCGGCTGCGCGGCGTGATCGCAGCTTCGAGCGCCTCGGGCCGGAGGTGGAATTCGTCCTCGGGTGTGGTGGGCACCGGCACGAACGTGGCCCCGCTCGACGCCACCACGGCCTCGTACGTGGCGTAGTAGGGATCGGGCACGAGCACCTCATCGCCCTGTTCGACCAACGAGTTGATGGTGGCGTACAGGCCCGACTGCGTGCCGGGCACGCAGATCACTTCGTCTTCTCCGACGGGGCGGCCCGAGCGGCGGGTGAGGTGTGCAGCCACGGCCGCCACCGCCCCCGGTTCACCACGACTGGGCGCATACCGGGTGCGGCCCCGCTGCAGGCCCGCCACGGCCGCCTCGATGACCGACGGCGGTGGAGGGAGGTCGGGTTCACCGATCGACAGGAACACCAACTGCTCGCCGGCGCGGGCCCGCTGGATGGCGGCGTAGTGCACCGCCCACTTGTCGGAACCGAGGCCGTTCAACCGGCTCGTGACGGATGCATATCTCACGTTGCCGATTCTCGCACCGGCGGCGGCACTCCGCGCGAAAGCGGTCGGCCGGGTCGATGCCGGCCGTCGCTCAGACGGTGCTCAGACGGTGCTCAGACCTGACGGCCGACGAAGCTGAGGAACTGGGTCTGCTCGTCGGCGTCGGGCGCGCACTCGACCTTCGGCCCGAACATGCCGGGCTGGCGGATCATGGCGTCGAGCGGCTTCAGGCCCGAGTACGACTGGGTCACGGCATCGGCATCGAGTTGCTCGTCGCCACCCACTGCGCGGGCCAGGTCCCAGGTGTGCACGAGCACGTCCATCGCCACCAGGCGACCCAGCACCTGCTCGGCGGGCATCGGACCCATCGGGCCGGGCACAGCGGTGGACAGGTCGGCGGTGGGCAGCGTGCCGAGGAAGCCGTCGCGGATGCCGTTCCAGGTGGTGACGATGTCGTCGTCGGCGCCGATCTCGACCGGTGCGCCGCCGGCCAGCACTGCGGTGAGGCGGCCGAGGTTGTTGCCGACGTGCACCACCACGTCGCGGGCTGTCCAGCCGTCGCACGGAGCGGCGTTGCCCCATGCATCGGTCGGTGCGGCCTGCACGCGGGCATCGAAGGCGGTGAGGAGGTTGGTGACTCGGTCGACGACAGGGTTGCTCATGGGCCGTACCGTAGCGGCCCGACCCGCTCACGTCACGTCGATACGACCCTTGCCGAGTGGGATGAGCCCTGCGGTCTTGCTGAGGAACTCGAACCCGGGCAGGTAGAACCGCACTTGGTCGGGGCCGACGATGGTGCATCTGCGGCCGTCGTCGCCGACCGCGTTGCCGTCCTCCACCAGGAGGGTGAACTCGACCTGCCCGGGCTGCTTCACCCACCCCTTGGTGCGGCCGGTGGTGCCCCATCGCCACAGGGTGCCTGTTCCACCGAGGTATCCGCAGCGGGCCCCGAGTGTGGTGTTGAACTGCGGCGGACACCAGGTGGTGTAGCCGGTGACCGTGCCGGTGAACTTGGCCAACCGGTCGATCCGCCAGGTGATGTTGCCGCGGACCGATGCCGTGGGCGGCAGACCTCCGTCGGACGCGCGCACGCGGGTGCGGGCGGAGAACTCGAGGTGCGCCCGGCCGATGCTCGGGTACTCGTACCAACCCGAACCACTGGCCTGTGAGCCTGGTTCGCTCACGTACAGATCGGCGGCAAGGCCGACTGATCCACAGGTCGGCGTGGCATCGACCTCGGCGACCACCTGATAGAGGCCGGCTGCCAGTGCGGACACCGACGTCGATGCGGCACCGCCGGCCGCCGTGGTGGTCGTCCAGTACTCGTCGGGATCCAGTGTGCCGCTCTGGTCGGCGTCGGTGTGGAGGGTGACGGTGCGGCCGGCCACGCACGTCGGGTCGCTCGACGACACGACCACCGCCAGGCGAGCCGTACCCAGTCCGGCCACCACCATCACGTCGCCGGTGTAGGTGGCCGCGGTCGCTGAAGTCGGGGCCCCGGCGTGCACGGCAGTGCTCGCGGTGATCGCCAGTGTTGTCGCGGCCAACACCAGTGCCGTCCGCCGTGTTCCTCGCCGCATCGCAACCCTCCGTGTCCCGCGGCACCGGGCCGGTGCCGAATGGACGCACCGTAGGGATGACGCTCGTCCCGCGCTGAGGGCCAGATCGACCTTCCTGACCAGTCAAGGTGCTGAACCATTGGGCCGAGTGGCCTACCGGACGCGCCGCTGCGGGTGCTCGACGGCCCAGTCGGTGGCAATGGACCGAGCAGAGAAATTTCTGCTCCTGAGTTGACATACGAACTGGTGTTCGGGTAGGGTGCTCGGTGTTCCGATCTTCCCCTCGGAACCAGATCGAACCCGTTCGGGTTCCCGTCATATCGGTTGATGCTGGTCACCCGCTGGTGCGGGTGTGTGGGGAGGTGCGTGTGAGCACGGTTGGGTTGTCAGTA
>JBAXSU010000182.1:0-6713 GCA_037130535.1 Actinomycetota bacterium | reverse complement strand
CGTCGGTGTGCTCGATGGACAGGGTGACCGGGTTCATGCGCCGTGCACGGTACCGGCCGGTCAGCTGGCTGAGGCCACCGTCTCGGCCAGCAACTCGAGTGCGGCGGCGGCGAACAGCACCATGTTCCGGTCGCGGTCGTCGATACCGGTGAAGAGGCGGCGGGTTGCCGCTGTCGGCCCGGCGACCGCCAACCAACTGTGTCCGGCCGGGTCGCCGTACGGATTCGGCGGGCCAGCGGCACCCGCTTCGCCAAGGCCCCACGTCGCACCCAGGCGCACCACCGCGGCGGCCGCCAGGTGCGCGGCAAACCCTTCAGTGGCGCCACGCATCCCGGCGGGCGCTTCGACGGCGCCCTTCATCCAGGCCCGGTATGCGGCAGTGGTGTACACCACCACCCCGCCCAGGTAGTAGGCCGACGCCCCCGGCACCGACAGCAGCGCCGCCGACACCAACCCACCGGACGATCCTTCGGCCACCGCGACGGTGTCGCCCCGGGCACGCAGCAGCGCAGCAACTCGGTGGGCGGGTTCGGTCAGCTCGACAGGCAGCACCTGCCCAGCATGGCCGCTCATCGGTCGGCCTCCAGGTGCCTATCGAGCAGCATCGCGTCGCCGAAGCTGAGGAACCGGTACTGCTCGGCGATGGCGGTCTCGTACAGACGTCGCCAGCGTGGCCCGACGAACGCGTCGATCATCATCAACAACGTGGTGCGCGGCAGATGGAAGTTGGTCATCATCACATCGACCACCTTCCAGTCATAGGGCCGGTGGATGAACAACTGGGTGCGGCCCTCGAGCACACCGAACGTGGCCGCGCTCTCCAACGCACGCACGCTGGTGGTGCCGACGGCCACCACCCGGCGGGCTGCGGTGCAGCGGTCGAGCACCTCGGCGGGCACCCGGTAACGCTCGCTGTGCATCGGATGGTCGCGCGGGTCGTCGACGCTGACCGGCTTGAAGGTGTCGAGCCCCACCACCAACTCCACCCGTGCGGTCTCGACGCCACGGGCTGCGAGCCGGTCGAGCAGTTCGGGCGTGAAGTGCAGGCCGGCCGTTGGAGCGGCAGCCGATGCGGGCTCGGCCGCGTACACCGTCTGGTAGCGGTCCTGCTGCTCGAGGGGTGCGGTGATGTAGGGCGGCAGGGGCATCTCGCCCACCCGGACGAGGATGTCGATCGGCTCTGCCTCACCGAGGATGGTGACCTCGGTGGTGTCGCCCGCACTGGTGCGCTGCCCGATCTCCACCAGATCGGTGCCGTCGGGGCCGACCAGGCGCTCCCCCGGCTTCAACTTGCGACCCGGCCGCACCATCGCCTCCCAGCGGCGACGGCCCTCGTCGAGGGGCTCCAGCAACAGCACCTCGGCCGCACCACCGGTGTGGCGAGTGAGGCGCAGGCGCGCCGGGATGACCTTGGTGTCGTTCACCACCAGCAGGTCGCCGTCGCCCAACAGTTCGTCGAGGTCGCGCACGTGGCGGTGGTCGGGTGCAGCCTCGCCCCGGTCGACCAGCAACCGGGCCGCGTCGCGCGGTTCGATGGGGGTCTGGGCGATGCGGTCGTCGGGCAGGCCGTAGTCGAACTCGTCGAGATGCATGGCGGCCTCAGGCTACGGACGGGCACAGCGTGACGACACGATGCGTACGATGGAACCATGCGTACCGAAGCGGTGCCCTGCGGTGATGCGGGCGAGATGTCGTTGTTCGTGTGGGAGCCCACGGGCGCCCCTGTGGGGTCGGTGCTGCTGATCCAGGAGATCTTCGGGGTGGGGCCCTACATCCGTGCCGTGGCCGAGCGTTTGGCCGCAGCCGGCTACGTGGTGGGCGCTCCCGATGTGTTCTGGCGCTTCGCCCCGAACTGGGCGAGCGACCACTCGGTCGATGGCCTGAAGGCCTCGATGGCGCAGGTGGGCAACCTCGACGCCCCGCAGGCCATCGCCGACTGCATCGCCGCCCTCGCCCACCTCGGCGCCATCGATGGCGTCGACACGGCGCCTGCCGTCCTGGGCTACTGCCTCGGCGGCACCTTGGCCTGGGGGGTGGCTGCGATGAGCGAGCCGTCGTGTTGTGTCAGCTACTACGGCTCGGGGGTGCCGTCGATGATCGACATGATCGACCAGGTGCACTGCCCCACGCTGTTCCACTTCGGCGACAGTGATGCCTACATCCCGAACGACGGCGTCGAGGCCGTCGCCGCGGCCATTGCCGGCCGCGATGGCTGTGTGGTGAACGTCGAGCACGCCGGCCATGCCTTCGACAACCACGAGAGCGAGATGTTCTGGAACGAGGCGGCAGCCAAGACAGCCTGGGCCAAGACGATGTCGTTCCTCGAGGCCGCCCGCGGCTGAGTCGGGGCGCCCTGGTCGGACTCCTCAGTCGAACAGGCTGGGCCCGCTACCTGGTGCCGGCGGGGTGAGCCCGATGTGCTGCCAGGCGGCGGGCATGGCGATGCGGCCGCGGGGCGTGCGCGCGACGAGGCCCTGCTGGATGAGGAACGGCTCGTACATGTCTTCCACCGTCTCGGGCTGCTCGCCCACGCTGATGGCCACGGTGGACAACCCCACCGGGCCGCCGCCGAACTGCTGACAGATGGCGTGCAGGATGGCGCGGTCGACCTTGTCGAGCCCGCGCCCATCGACCCCGAACACCGCCAGGCCGTTGCGGGCGGTGTCGTGGCTGATGGTGCCGTCGCCACGCACCTCGGCGAAGTCGCGCACCCGCCGCAGCAGGCGGTTGGCGATACGCGGGGTACCCCGCGACCGGCGGGCGATCTCCCAGGCACCTTCGTCGTCGATGGTCACCTGCAGAATGCCGGCAGCGCGACTGACGATGGCTTCGAGTTCGTCGTCGGCGTAGTAGTCGAGGCGGGCCACCAGGCCGAAGCGGTCGCGCAGCGGGCCGGTGATCATGCCGGTGCGCGTGGTGGCCCCGATGAGCGTGAAGCGCGGCAGGGTGAGCCGGATCGACGACGCAGCCGGGCCCTTGCCCACCACGATGTCGATCTGGAAGTCCTCCATCGCCGGGTACAGGATCTCCTCGACGGCACGCGACAGACGGTGGATCTCGTCGATGAAGAGCACGTCGCCCTCTTCGAGTTTGGTGAGGATGGCCGCCAGGTCGCCGGCTCGTTCGAGCGCCGGCCCCGAGGTGACCAGCAGTTGGCCGCCCATCTCGGCTGCCACGATGCCGGCCATGCTGGTCTTGCCCAGGCCCGGCGGCCCGGCCAGCAGCAGGTGGTCGGCAGCCTGGCCGCGCCGTTTGGCCGCCTCGAGCACGATGGCCAGGTGCTCTTTCAGTTCGCGCTGGCCGATGAACTCGTCGAGGCGTCGCGGCCGCAGGCTGACGTCGTCGACACGGTCGATGTCGGTGGCGTTGACTGTCGGGTCGAGGAACTCGTCACGCACGTTTGGCTCCGAGCAATTTCAGGGCCTCGCGCAGCAGCACCGAGGCATCGTCGGAGGCCGGCACCTCGCGCAGCACGTCGCGCACCTCGTCGGGGCCGTAGCCGAGGCCGGCGAGGGCTTCACGCACCGACCCGAGTGGGCTGGCACCGCCCGTCGCGCCCACGGCGGTCGCCCCGTCGAGGATGGGCAGATGCAACCGGTTGCGCAATTCGATGAGTAGCCGCTCGGCCGTCTTCTTGCCCACGCCGGGTACCAACGTGAGCGCTGCCAAGTCGCCGGTGGTGACGATGTCGAACAGAGCCGCAGGCGCGTGCGTACCGAGGATGGCCATGGCCAACGCGGGGCCGATGCCGTGGGTGGCGATGAGCACCTCGAATGTGCTGCGCTCGTCGCGCTGGCGAAAGCCGTACAGCGTCTGCGCGTCTTCGCGGATGTGGTGGTGGATGTAGAGGAACACCGACGACGAGGGCTCGAGTTCTGCCAGCGTGCGTGGCGACACCGCCACCACGTAGCCGACACCGCCCACCTCCACCAGCACCGTCGAGTCGCCGGTGCGTTCGAGCACGATGCCGCGCAGCGATCCGATCATTGCCGGCCTCCGGCACGCAGCGCATCGGCACGCCCGATGGCCACCCGATCGGCCACCGGCGCCATGGCCAGATGACACAGCGCCAACGCGGCGGCGTCGGCAGCGTCGGGCGGTTCGGGCACGCTGGCCAGTCCGAGGCGGGCCTGCACCATCTTCTGCACCTGTTCCTTACCGGCACCGCCCCAGCCAGCGACAGCGTTCTTCACCTGGTTGGGTGTGTACTGCTCGACCCGGCACCCGGCCGCTGCCGCCTCGGCCAGAGCCAACCCACTTGCCTGGCCGACGCTCATGGCGGTACGCACGTTGGTCTGGAAGAACACCTGCTCGACGGCCACGGCATCGGGCCGGTACTGCGTGATGAGGGCGACCAGTTCGGTCTTCAGTTCGGCCAGGCGGTACGGCAGCGGTGTGCTTGGCGCGGTGCGGATGACACCGAGCGCCAATGGCACGACGGTCCGGCCGCCACGCGCCTCGACCACGGCATAGCCGCAACGGGTGAGCCCAGGGTCGATACCCAGGACGATCACGGGCGGCGGGCTCCGATGGCGAACACGCGTACGAGCGTAGCACCGGGTCGCCCGACGGCGACGGACTACGGTGGCCCGGTGATCTCGAGTGCTCGTCTCCCCCGCCGGCATCCTCGTCGGCTACTCGCCGGCTGTGCCGTCCTGGGCCTCCTCGCTGTCGCGTGCAACGACGACGGCGGCTCGGAGTCGACCTCTGAGGCACCGGGCACCACCGCCGCCGTGCTCGACACCACCACGACCCAATCGGTCGACACCTCCACCACCGTGGCGCCGAGCACCACGGCCGAGCTGCAGCAACGGCTCGAATGCCCTGCCGCAACCGCTCGAACGTGCCTGCTGCCGTGGCCGAACGATGCGTTCACTGTGGCCGACCCCACGACCGCCACCGGCCGTCGACTCTCCATTCCGGCTGATGCCACGCCGCGCAACGCAACAGGCGTCGCCATCGACGTCACCGACCAGAACCGGGCCGACGGGTTCTCGCCCGGCTCGGCCGTACTGGTCGACCTGCCCGGAGTCGACCCGGTGGCCAGCGGCCTCGCCCCCAGCACCGACATCGGCGCCTCGTTGGCCGACGACGCACCCATCCGCATCACCGACACGGTCACTGGCGAGCGGTGGCCCTACTTCGCCGAGCTCGACGCCCAGGCGGCCGACGACTCCGACCGGTTGCTGATGATCCGCCCCGCCGTCTCGCTGACGGAGGGCCACACCTACGAGGTGTCGATCGGCGATCTCGTCGACATGAAGGGCGACCTACTCGTGGCACCTCTCAGCCGCTGGACGTTCACCGTGGCCAGCGCCGACAGCCTCAGCGGCCGCGTCCGTACGATGCGCGACGACGCCTACGCATCGCTGGTCGACGCTCCCCCATCATTTGCCGTCAGCGACATCGCCGACCGCGACGGACTGCGCATCGTCGACGGCACGATCGACGTGCCCAACTACCTCAGTGGCGACGGGTCGCCCGGGGCGACGATGCTGCTCGACGACGCCGGCGCGCCGGTTCGCAGCACCACCTCGCCCACCTATCCGGCCCGGTTCCGCTGCGTTCTGCCGACCGCCCCGGCAGCGCCGGTGCCCGTCATCGTCTACGGCCACGGCTTGCTGGGCGACCGTGGCGAGGTCGAGGCCCTCTCGTTCGCGGCCTCCATCGGCGTGGCGGGCGCGTGTGCCACCGACTGGATCGGCATGACGACCGACGACATCGGCAACGTCGCCGTCATCCTCGCCGATGTCTCGATGTTCCCCCAGCAGGCCGACCGCATGCAGCAGGGCCTGCTCAACTTCCAGTTCCTCGGGCGGGCTCTCAACGACGAACGCGCCTTCGCCGCTGATCCTGCGTTCCAGACCGCCACCGGCACGCCGATCATCGCCCCCGGCGCCACCCAGTTCGTCGGCAACAGCCAGGGCGGCATCCTCGGCGGCGCCGCCAGCGCCATCTCCACCGAGTGGCAGCGCGTCGTGCTGGGTGTGCCCGGTATCAACTACTCGCTCCTGCTGCACCGCTCGAGCGACTGGCCGCAGTTCCAGGCCGTGTTCGACACCGCCTACGTGAACCCGGTCGACCGGGTGCTCGCCCTGCAGCTCATCCAGTTGCTGTGGGACCGTGGCGAGAACGACGGCTACGCCCAGCACTTCACCACCGACCCGTATCCGGGCATCACCGCCAAGCAGGTGCTGCTGGTCGAGGCCTTCGGCGACCACCAGGTCAGCAACGTCAGCACCGAGGTGCTCGCCCGTACCATCGGCGCCAAGGCCCACGCCCCGGCCATCGGCCCCGGGCGCAGCAACGACCGAGTGCTGCACTGGGGCATCGAACCGCTCGACTACGCAGCCATTCCAGCAGCCTCGCTGATCATGTGGGACTTCGGCACCCCGGCACCGCCCACGGTGAACCTGCCGCCCACCGACCCCGAGTACGGCCGCGACCCGCATGGCGCCGCCAGCGCCGAACCGCGGGTGCTCACCCAGGCGGTCACCTTCCTGCTCACGGGCACGCTGTCCGACGCCTGTGGCGGCGCGGCCTGCACGAGCGACGTGCTGCGGACCTGAGCCCGCTGAGGCCGGCCCTGCGGCGGGCTCAGGCCGACAGGCCGCGCAGCACAGCGACGAGCTCGTCGACCGGGCGGTAGGTGAGCCCAGCGATGGCCCGGTGGGCGTAGCGCACCACGCCACGGCCGTCGATCACGAACACGC
>JBAXSU010000181.1:0-6760 GCA_037130535.1 Actinomycetota bacterium | reverse complement strand
GAGGTCTTCGCTTGCGCTACGTACTCCAACGCCTACTGCAGTTCGCGATCGTGTTCTTCATCGTCACGTTCGGCGTGATGGTGCTGATTCGCCTCGGCCTCAACGCCCCGGGCGACCCAGCCCGTACCCTCCTCGGCGGCAGTGTGACCGACGAGATGATTGCCGAGTACACCGCCAAGTACCGCCTCGACCAGAACTACTTCGTCCAGTACCTGTATTGGCTGGGGAACTTCCTCACCGGCGACATGGGCTTTTCGAAGCCCAACTCGTCACAGGTGTCATCACTCATCGGATCCCGGGTGATGACCACGGTGCTGCTCGGCATCTACGCCATCGTGCTCGCCCTCATCATCAGCGTTCCGCTGGCCGTTCGCCAGGCCTGGAAGCGCGACGGCCGCTTCGACAAGAGCGCCAGCATCATCACCTTCGGCTTCGTGTCGGTGCCCGGCATCGTGCTCGCCCCCATCCTCGCCCTCATCCTGATAAAGCAGACAGAGTTCAGTGTCGGCGACTACGTCCTCACCATCGGCGGGTGGTTCCCACGCATCGGCGACAAGATCTACCCGTGGCAAGACCTCGGCCTGCACATGCAGAACTTCTTCGTGCCCGTCTTGGTGTTGGCCCTCCCGCTGGCAGCCATCTACACCCGCATTCTGCGCGGCGACATGGTGCAGACCCTGCAGGCCGACTTCATCACCCTCGCCAGCGCCAAGGGCGTACCACCCCGCCGAGTGCTGTGGGTGCACGCCCTGCGCAACTCGCTGCTGTCGCTGCTCACCGCCGTGGGCGGTCAGGTGGGCGGCATCGTCGGCGGCGCCCTCATCGTCGAGAGCTACTTCGCGATGCCCGGAATGGGCAACCTGCTGGTGGTGGCCATCTTGAGCCGCGACTTCTTCGTCGTCCAGAGCGCTGCCGCGATCCTGGTGATCACCGTGGTGCTCACCAATCTGGTGGTCGACCTGCTCTACGCGGTCCTCGACCCACGCATCCGCCACGCCCGAGCACTCGCCTGAGGAGACGAACATGACCGCCACCCTCACCCCTGCCGAGGCACCAGCGCCTGCCGCCCCCGAACCGGCGGCTGCAGCACCGAAGAAGAAGCGAAAGCGCCCGACGTTCGGGATGATCTTCGCCGTCACCTTCCTCGTCACCCTCACGTTCCTCGCCTTCTTCGCCGACTACCTCCCCTTCATCCCGTACCCCGACGACAAGATTCCCGGCGGCGCCCGCTACGGCATCGGCCCCGGCTGGGAGGCCTGGTTCGGCACCGAGAAATTGAGCCGCGACGTGTTCGCCCGCTGCATCTACGGCGCCAAGTACACCCTGCAGATCGGTGTCTACGCCACGGTCATCGGCATGGTCACCGGGGGTTTCCTCGGTGTCGTCGCCGGCTACTACCGCGGGTGGGTCGACCGCGTGGTGTCGATCATCATCGACTGCCTGCTCGCCATTCCGGCGCTGCTGCTGGCCATCTTGCTGGTGAACCGGCTCGACGACATCAAGGAGACCAACCAGTGGCTGAACTGGTTGAGCCGTCAGTGGCAGATCGTGCTGACGCTCAGCATCCTCGCCACCGCACCACTGGCCCGCATCGTTCGCGCCCAGACGATGGCCCTGCGCGAGCGCGAGTTCGTGCTCGCTGCCCGCAGCCTGGGCGCCAAGCCCAGCCGCGTGATGTTCCGCGAGATCCTGCCCAGTCTCATTCCGGCGATGCTCACCGTGGCGTTCACGGCGCTCAGCATCCTCATCGCCTCTGAAGGAGCGCTCGCCTTCCTCGGCCTCGGCCTCGAGATCGGAACACCCACCTGGGGCACCCTCATCCAAGAGAACCGCAACAAGCTCTACGACGCGTGGTGGGCCACCATCTTCCCGTGTCTGATGCTGTTCCTCACGGTGCTCTCGTTCAACATCATCGGCGACCGACTGAGTCGGCGCTTCGACATCCGACAGGCGGGCGTATGAGCGACCTCATCCAGGCGTCGAGCCGCGACATCGATGGCCCACTGCTCGAACTCACCGACGTCTCCACCCACTTCCAGACCGACCGCGGCCTCGTGCGTGCCGTCGACGGGGTGAGCTTCCAACTCGACCGCGGCAAAGCGCTCGGCATCGTCGGCGAGAGCGGCTCGGGCAAGACCATTCTGTCGCGCTCGATCATGGGCCTGCTGCCGCCACGCGGCACCGTACGCGGCGGGAGCGTGCGCTTCGAAGGCCGCGAGATCGGCAACCTCGGACGCAACGAGATGCGCAGCGTGTGGGGCAAGGAAATGGCGATGATCTTCCAAGATCCCATGACCTCGCTGAACCCGGTGATGAAGATCGGCAAGCAGATCGCCGAGCCCCTGCAGATCCACCTCGGCATGACCAAGCAGAACGCCTGGGCCACCGCCGAGAAGTTGCTCACCGATGTGCGCATCCCCGAGGCCAAGCGCCGCCTGCAGCAGTACCCGCACGAGATGTCGGGCGGTATGCGCCAACGCGTGATGATCGCCATCGCCTTGGCGTGCGGGCCCACCGCGTTGTTCGCCGACGAGCCCACCACGGCCCTCGACGTCACCGTGCAGGCCCAGATCCTCGATCTGCTCGGCGAACAGCGCCGCGAGCGCAACATGAGCCTGGTGCTGGTCACCCACGACCTCGGTGTGGTGGCCGGTCACACCGACGAGATCGCCGTGATGTACGGCGGCAAGCTCGTCGAAAAGGCCGGTACCAAGCGGCTCTTCTCGCACATGATGATGCCCTACACCGAAGCGCTGCTGCAGAGCATCCCCAAGCTCGAGGACCCGAGCCACACCCGCCTGCACGCCATCCCGGGCCGACCGCCCGATCTGGTCAACCCGCCCAAGGGCTGCCGCTTCGCCCCGCGCTGCCCCTACGCCGCAACTCAGTGCGAGAACGAAGAGCCACCGCTCACTGCCGCCGCCGACGACCCCACACACCTGTACGCGTGCTGGTTTCCAGTGGGCAGCCCCGAGAACCTGGCAGCCAAGGAACGACTCGCCGCCGCACCGGTCACGGTGGGCGCAGCCGCAGGAGGCAACTGACATGGCCGGCACCGGCACTGCGCATCTGCGCGACAGCGACGACGTGCTGCTGCGCGTCGAGAACCTCGTCGTCGAGTTCCCGGTCGGTCGCACCGGCCTGAAGGTGAATGCCGTCAGCGGCATCAGCTTCGACGTCATCCGCGGCGAGACCCTCGGCCTCGTCGGCGAGTCGGGCTGCGGCAAGAGCACCACCGGCCGGGCGATCATGCAACTTCCCCGCCCCACCAGCGGGTCGGTGCGTTTCGAGGGCAACGAGTTGACAGTGCTGTCGGGCGATTCGATGCGCGAGGCCCGCACGCGGATGCAGATGATCTTCCAAGATCCCGTCTCGTCGCTCAACCCGCGCCGCAAGGTGCGCCAAGTCGTCATGGAGCCGCTCAACATCTGGAAGCGCGGCAGCGCCGCCGAACGGGCCAAGAAGGTCGATGCCATCCTCGAGCAGGTGGGCATCGACCCGGTACGGGCCGCCGAGAGCCAGGCGCACCAGTTCTCGGGCGGCCAGTGTCAGCGCATCTCGATCGCTCGTTCGCTGGTGCTCGACCCGTCGCTCATCATCTGCGACGAACCGGTCAGCGCCCTCGACGTCAGCGTGCAGGCCCAGGTGCTGAACCTGCTCGAAGACCTGAAGAAGACCTACGGCCTCACGCTCATCTTCATCGCCCACGACCTGGCCGTGGTGAAGAACATCAGCGACCGCGTTGCGGTGATGTACCTCGGCAAGCTCTGCGAGGTGGCCCAGTCCGACGATCTGTACCACCACCCGATGCACCACTACACCCGAGTGCTGCTCGATTCGATTCCGGTGCCCGACCCCGAGGTGGCCGTGCACAAGACCGCCATCGAAGGCGAGATCCCCTCGCCCGTGGCGCCACCGCCCGGCTGCCGGTTCAACACCCGCTGCCCGGCTGCTCAAGACATCTGCCGGATGGACGAACCGCAACTGCGCGAGATGGCGCCCGGCCACTTCGTCGCCTGTCACTTCCCCGCCGAAGTACCCGTCACCGTCCGCGCCACCGCCTGACGCCCCCGCCCCCGCTCGTGGGGCGCTCAGGAGTTGGTGAAGTTCGGTGGGCGACGTTCGACGAAGGCCGTCATCGCTTCGCGATGGTCGGCGGTGGCCGAGGCCATGATCTGCTGGCGGTTCTCGAGGTCGATCGCCGCCTGCATTCCCGGGATCTCGAGCGCCGACCACATCCCCTCCTTGGTGAGGGACACCCCGAACGGGGCGTTGAGCATGATCTGCTCGGCCTTGGCAAGGGCCACTGCGAGCAGTGCATCGTCGTCGACGAGGTCGACCACCAGCCCGATGCGGTAGGCCTCATCGGCGTCGAACACCCGGCCGGTGAGCATCAGTTCCTGCGCCCGCGAGGCGCCCACCAGCCGGGGCAGCAGCCACGAGGTGCCGATGTCGCACGCCGACAGGCCGATGCGGATGAATGCTGCATTGAACTTCGCCGAACGCGACGCGATACGGATGTCGCTGCCGAGCACGAGGGCGAACCCACCCCCGGCAGCTGCTCCGTTCACCGCGGCGATGACCGGCTGGGGCAGCGAGCGCAGCGTGGGGATGAGCGACGAGATGTGCTTCTGCACCGCGAACCCGGCCTGGGTGCGGCCCATACCCTCGGTGTGCGGTGCCTGGCCGTAACCGCCCAGGTCGAGGCCGGCGCAGAACCCGCGCCCAGCGCCGGTGAGCACCACCACACGCACGGTCGAATCGACTGCGATGGCGCGGAGGTGCTCGTGCAGGCTCTGCACCAGGTGGCTGGTCATCGCGTTCAGCCGCTCGGGGCGGTTCAGCGTGAGCAGGGCGATGCCGGGCTGGGGTTCACTGCGTTCAACGGTGGGCGACGGTTCGGTCATGGTGAACATGCTGACGCACACTGCGGTCCGCGAACGATGCGAGACCCCCTTGCTACGGTCGCTCCATGGTCGTGCTCGCCAGTGCCCTCTCCCCCGGCGTCACCCTCGCGCCCCTGCGCCAGGGCCGCCACGACCCCACCACCCGGCTCGCCCCGGGCGAGTTCGTCCGCGCCACGCTCACCCCGCAGGGCCCGGGCACCCTGCAACTACGCTGGCACACCGGGTCGATCGAGGCCCGTGCCTGGGGCCCCGGTGCCGACTTCCTGCTCGCCGGGGTCGACGCACTCGTCGGGGCAACCGACAGCCCGCACCGCTTCGTCGACGCCCATCCCGCCATCCTCGCCGCCCAGCGCAACCATCCGCATCTGCGCCTCGGCGCCAGCGGCAGCCTGTACCACGACCTGCTCCCCACCATCTTGGCGCAGCGCATCACCGCTGGCGAGGCCGTCACCCAGTGGCGGCGCCTGTGCGAGCGCCTGGGCGAACCCGCACCGGGGCCCTTTGCCGGGCTGCTGCTGCCACCCCACCCCCAGCGTTTGGCCGCCACACCGAGTTGGTGGTTCCACCCACTCGGCATCGAGCGCAAACGGGCCGAACCGCTCATCACCGTCGCCCGCCACGCCGACTCGTTGTGGCGCTGGACGGCGCTGGGCAGCACCGTCGCTGCAGAGAAGATGGTGCTGCTACGCGGGGTGGGCGAATGGACCATCGGGGTGGTGCTCGGCCTGTCGCTCGGCGAGCCCGATGCGGTCGCCGTGGGCGATTTCCACCTCAAGAACACCGTCGCCTACGCGCTCGCCGGCGAGGCCCGGGCCACCGACGAACGCATGCTCGAACTGCTCGCCCCCTACCGCGGTCAACGCGGCCGGGTGGTGCGCCTGCTGCAACTCGACGGACACGGCGCGCCGAAGTTCGGACCTCGCAAACGGGTGCTGCCGATGGCCCGGTGGTGACCGCAACCTCGTGTTAGCGTCGCTGCGCCGATGACCGCCCGCGCAGCCCCATCAACCCATACCGACGAGTCCCAATGGGCCTCGATGTTGCGCCGAACCGGCATCGCCTTCGTGCTGTCCCGGCTCTGCGTCGTAGCAGGCGCCGCAATCGTCGCTGCGCAGGAGGTAGCCGAGGCCAACCGGGCCGGCCTGCCCCGCCCCAAGAATGCCGTCGGCCAGATCCTCCAAGTGCTCACCTCGTGGGACGGCGCTTGGTACTACCGGATCATCCGTGACTGGTATCCCACGGAGATCCCCACGACGATCACCTACGAGATGCCCCAGGCGCGGGCCGCATTCTTCCCCGTCTATCCGCTCGTCGTGCGCGGCGCCGACGTCATCCTGCCCGGCGGCGACGTGTTCGCAGGTCTGTTCGTCAACACGATCCTCGGCGCACTCGCGATCTGGCTCATCGGCCTGCTGGCGAAGACCGTGTTCGGCGAACGCGTCGCCTACCGCACCATGCTGCTGATGATCTTCTTCCCCGGCAGCTTCGTGCTCAGCTTCACCTACTCCGAGGCAACGCTGCTGGCAGTCGCCGCAGGCTGCCTGTTGTGTCTGCACCATCGACACTGGGCAGCGGCCGGTGTCCTCGCCGCCATCGGCACGGCAACACGGCCCAATGGGCTCGCCCTCGCTGCAGCATGTGCCGTCGCCGCGCTGCTTGCTATCCGCGAGCGGCGCGAGTGGCGTTCGCTGATCGCACCGCTGCTCGCCCCTCTCGGCTTCGTCGCCTTCCAGTCGTACCTCCATCAGCGCACCGGTGAGTGGGCCTGGTTCCGGGTGCAGACCGAGGCCTGGGACGAAGGCACCAGTTTCGGCTGGACAGCGGTGAAGAACACCTTCGAGGCCTTCACCCAT
>JBAXSU010000180.1:0-6817 GCA_037130535.1 Actinomycetota bacterium | reverse complement strand
GTCCGAGGCCTCCTCCGCAACCCTTCCCAGGGAGGCGAACTCGTCGGCGATGTCGGGGTCGCCGTATTCGCTGGTCCAGAGTCGGGCGATGAGGAACTGCGGGAAGCGCACCATGTCGAGCAGCGGCACCGCGCACCACACGGCTCGGGCGAGGTCGGGGCGCTGTGTGAGCGCCGCACCCACCAGCAACCCACCGTTCGAGCCGCCCACCACCGCGAGCCGATCGTTCGATGCCATGCCTTGTGCCACCAGCCAGTCGCCGGCGCTGTGGAAGTCGTCGAACACGTTTTGCTTGGTGGCACGCCGACCCGCCTTGTGCCAGGCCTCACCGTGCTCGTAGCCGCCACGCAACCCGGCGATGGCCCACACACCACCCTCGGCGCACCAGGCAGCCAGGTTGGGCATCCACGCCGGTGATTCGCTGATGGCGAAGCCGCCGTACCCATTGAGGATGAGCGGCGTGTCGGGCGATGGGGTCACATCGGCGCGGTGCATCACGAACAGCCCGATCTCGGTGCCGTCGAGCGACGGGTAGTGCACGTGCCGCACCACGATGGCGGGCAACTCGCTCGCGTCGGGCGCCTCGGGGCACCACCGCACCGGCTCGCCACCACCTGCCACTCGCCACACGCTGGTGGGCCCGGTGAACGAGTTCACCACGGCGAACGCAACGTGGGTGCCGGGCCCGCTGGCGTCGGTGGCGATCTGCGCGATCGACACCACGCCGAGACTGTCGATCACCTCGAGCAACTCGCCGGCCAGCGACCACCGTTCGATGGTGTCGACCGCGGCTCGGCTGGCCGATACCAGCACCTCGTGGCCCAGCACGGCAGGGTTGCCCACCACCACATCGGCGCGCTCGCCCACGATGGTGCGCCACGCTTCGGGCTGGGGTTGCTGGTAGGGAGCGTGCACCACCCGACCGTTGGGCGCATCGAGCGTGGTGAGCCCGATCAAGCGGTCGCTGCCGAACTGGAAGCTCGACTGTGCCTCCACACCCTCCACCACCACGGTCCATTCGTCGGTGGCCAGGTTCAGCAGGTGTGCGTCGATGCGGGTCCAGCCCACGAGCATCTCCACCAGCACGTACCGACCGTCGGGCGATGCCGACACGTCGGGCCATGCCTCTTGGTTGGGCAGACGGTCGAACACGACGGGGTCGCTCGCCGGGTCGGTACCGAGCGTGTGATGACGAATGTGGCGGTGGTACTGATCGCCCTCGGGGTAGCGGGCGTACCAGAAGCCACCGCCGTCATGCTGCCAGGCCACCGATGCTGCACGAGTGTTGGCGATACGCAGGTCGCCGAGCGTGGCCGTGGCCACGTCGAGCAGATGCAGCACGCTGTTCTCGGTGCCGCCTTCGCTGAGACCGATGGCCACCATCGACCCGTCGGGCGAGGCATGGAACCAGTCGATGGCCAATGCCGCGTCGGCTGCCATGGCAGCGGGGTCGAGCAGCACGCGTGCCGGCGCCTGTGGGTTGCTGGCCGAGCGCACGACCAGGGCGAACTGGTCGGCGTTGCGGCCGCGTTCGAGCACGAACAAGAAGTCGCCGCGTACCTGGCAGCCCAGCACCGTGGGCAGCCCGATGAGCGCGGAAAGGCGCTCGTGCCAGTGCCCACGATCGGGACGGGCATCGAGCGCCTGACGGGTGTACTCGTTCTGGGTGGCGACCCACTCGGTGACATCGGGCGAATCGCCCGATTCGAGCCACCGATAGGGGTCGGCAACGTCGAGGCCGTGGACGACATCGACGACGTCCTCGCGCCGACACGGCGGAGGACCACTCATGAGATCAGCCACGCCCCATGTTGGGACGCTTACCGTGGTTGGCCTTCGAGCGACGCAGCTTGGCCTTGCGCTTCTTCGTTTTCTTCGACATAGGGATACGACTCTATCGGCCCGGGGCACTGGCCTCCACCCCGGTAGCCTGGGCACTTCGCTATGGAACGCTTCGGCCTCGTCGGTCTCCCCAATGCGGGCAAGAGCTCGCTGTACAACGCACTCACCGGTGGGGGCGCGCTTGCTGCGCCCTACGCCTTCGCCACGAAAGACCCGAATATCGGCGTGGCGAAGGTGCCCGACGATCGCCTCGACCGGCTTGCCGCCATGTCGAAGTCGAAGAACGTGGTGCACGCATCGGTGCAGGTGGTCGACATCGGCGGCCTTGTGGAAGGTGCCAGCAAGGGCGAGGGCTTGGGCAACAAGTTCTTGGCCAACATCCGCGAGGTCGACGCCATCGTGTTCGTGCTGCGTGCCTTTGAAGACGACGACGTGCCCGGCCCGAGCGACCCCATCGAGCACCTGCGTGTGGTGGAGATCGAGCTGGCTCTGGCCGACCTCGAAACCATCGAGAAGCGGCTCGCCCAGGCCACCCGCCAGGCGAAACTCGACAAGGGTGCCGCCGCCGAACTCGACGCCCTGCAGGCTGCCTACGACGCGCTCAGCGCCGGCCTCCCCCTGTACCGCGCCGGGTTGAAGCCCGAGTGGCGCGAGCAACTCATCCCCTACTTCCTGCTCACCAACCGCTCGGTGCTGGCCGTGGTGAACGTGGGCGAGAACGAACTCGACCGCATCGCCGAGATCGAACAGCGCGTGCGCGACGAGTTCACCTCGGCCGGCGACAACGTGGAGGTGATCGGCATGTGCGTCCAGCTCGAGGCCGAGGCCGCCACCATCACCGACCCCGTCGAGCGGGCCGAGATGCTCGAAGGCTTCGGCCTCGGTGAAGGCGCCCTGTTCCGCATGGTGCGCAGCGCGTACCACCTGCTCGGGCTGCGCACGTACTTCACCACCGGCGAGAAAGAAAGCCGGGCGTGGACGTTCTACGCCGGCTCCAGCGCACCCGAATGTGCGGGCCGCATCCACTCCGATTTCCAGCGCGGCTTCATCAAGGCCGAGGTCATCCACTGGGACGAGCTGCTCCAGATCGGTTCGTGGACCAAGGCCAAGGAACTCGGCAAGATCCGCATCGAGGGCAAGGAATACCACCCCATCGATGGCGACGTCATGGAGTTCCGCTTCAACGTGTAGCTGGGGTTTTGTGATCTGCGACTTTTCGACGCGAGTGCTCTGACCTGGTCTTTCGCGTTTGTTGCTGTCCGCCGAGTGAGCCCACGTCCAGGAAAGCTGCGAACTTTCTGCGAACTTGAGCGATGTTGCTGGCCACGCGAGCGCGCCCGCCAGCTACTGCGAGTGTGACCTCGGAACAGGTCGGCCAGGTACACGCCGACGACACCACCGTCACCGTGAGCGACGCTACGGCCGCGATCGCGCCCGTGGGCGCGGTCGTGGGCGCGTCTGCACACGAAACCACCACAGCCGACAGTTTCGTCTCCACCGTCAACGGTTCGACAACCGAGATCCCCAAAGACCCGAGCGACGGCCTGACAATGACCACGCCGACCGGTGCTGAAATCAGCGTCGATCTCCCCTTCGCTGACACTGCGAACGACGGAGCCAAAACCAAAACCGGTGCGGTCGTGTACGCAGACGCCGCACCCGACGTGGCCGTCGCAGCCCAACCCACAGCCGACGGCGGCATGCGCGCCCTCGTCGTGATCGACGGACCACAAGCCCCCACCGAATACCGCTACCCCATGACACTGCCCGCCGACGCCAGCCTGCTCCCCACAGCCGACGGCGGCGCAGCCGCGATCGGAACAGACGGACAACTCATCACCTACATCGCCCCACCCTGGGCACTCGACGCCAACAAACAACCAGTGCCAACGCAGTACCGCATCGAAGGAACTACCCTGGTACAAGTGATCGACCACCAAGGCGCCACCTACCCGTCACCGCAGACCCCTGCTGGTGGGGTTGGTCGTGTCTCAAGAAGATCGTCACCGGCGCTGCATACGGGGCTGCCGGCGGAGCGGTTACCGGTTGCGTCGCAGGCGCCCTACCTACTGCATGGGGCGGAGGCTTCGGCTGTCTTCCTGGCGCCGCTGGCGGCGCAATAGTCGGATATGTCGGTGGGGGGCTCGGCAGTTGGTTGTACGGATGACCGGCCTACCGTGGCGTCACCTGAACCTGGTCGTCAGTATCGTCCTCGGGCTGATTGTGTCGAGCAAGTTTCAAGGGTTCGACCGGTTGATCGTCGGTACCGTGGTTTCGGTGTCCACAGTCGTCGTCTGGGGGGCAGCCCTGGCCACCATCGACCATCTTCGGCGGCGAGGTTCTAAGTAGCTCCGCCCCCTAGGGTCACACCTTCGAGCTCCGCGACGAAACCGTTCACACCCGGGTGCAGGTGTGTGAGAGTCCTGGAAACTTGAAATTGTCTGCTTCGTTCGGGCCGGAGTCGGCTCTGTAGAGGGTGGCGAGGGAGATGACCATGAGCGACCGAACGACGAGCGACCCGAACGACGTTGCAACCGAGCGACTGACCTATACCGTCGACGAGGTTGCTCGGCTCCTCGGCATCTCGAGGTCGGGCGCTTACGACTCGATCGCACGAGGCGAGATTCCGTCGCTCAACTTTGGGCGGCGGGTGCTCGTGCCGCGAGAGCCGCTGCTGGAGATGATCCGGAATGCTCGTCGGCGACGCCGACCCGAAGATCCTTGGAGTCGCGGAAGGCAGTAAGTCATGGCGTATGTACGCAGGCGACTACTCAAAGACGGCAAGACAGTCACCTACGTTGCGATGTGGCGTGAGCACCCTCAAGGTAAGGAGCTCTCGAAGACGTTCTCACGCAAGGCTGACGCTGAGCGACATCTGGTCGATGTGCAACACCGCTTGCTCACCGGCACCTACGCCCCGCCACGCCTCGGCCGCACACCCTTCTCCGAGGTAGCGCTCCGCTACCGCCAACGGGGCAACTGGCGACCGCGAACCCACCGCACGGTCGAGGAGCGACTCCGCTACGCGGTTGAGCACTTCGGAGATCGCGCCATCGCCTCCATCCGTAAAGGTGACCTGCAAGCGTTCGTCAGCGGTCTACCGCTCGCGCCCAGCACGGTTCGGGTAGTGATGCAGCACGTTGCCGGCGTGTTCAACACGGCACTCGACGACGGGTTCCTCGGCGGACGAAACCCGTGCGACGGGGTGAAGTTGCCGCGTGTGGATGCACCCGCGGTGTACCCGATGTCGGTCGAACAAGTGACTACGCTCCTTGCCGCCGCGGCAGAGCCGTTCAAGGCCGCGATCGTGTTGGGTGCCGGCCTCGGGCTTCGCCAGTCGGAGGCTGCGGGGCTCACCGTCGATCGTGTTGATTTCCTGCGTCGCACGGTCACGGTGGATCGTCAGTGGCAGCAGGCGACAGGCTCGTCGGCGGGTTCCTTCACGCTGCCGAAGACCGAGGCGAGCACACGCATCGTTCCCGCCGATCAGTGGGTACTCGATTGCCTGGCCGCGCATATCCAGCGGCACGGAGTTGGCGCCGATGGCGTAGTGCTTCACCGCAACGGACTTCCATTCGACGCGGCGAAATTCGGCTACGAAGTGCGGGTTGCGCGTCGGCGCGCCGACCTGCCCGACTCGATCACCTTTCACGACCTGCGCCACTTCTTCGCCAGCGCCTTGATTCATTCCGGCTGCAGCGTGAAGCAGGTGCAAGCATCGCTCGGTCACAAGTCGGCCAAGGTGACCCTCGACGTCTACGGCCATCTCTGGCCAGGTGAGGAAGATCGAGTCCGCGACGCCATCGGCCGCCTGTTCCGGCCCGACGAACTGCAAGGCGATCACGGCTGATCGATGGTCAGTCGGCTCGCGGGGTGATATCATTTTTGATGTCATGTGGTCGGTCGAGCTCGAGCCAGAAGTGGAGCAATGGATGAGGGGGTTGACCGTGCACGACTTCGCGTCGGTCCTCCCCCACGTCGAGCGTTTGGCCGAACGAGGAAACCTGCTTCGTATGCCGGCGTCACGTGCGCTCGGCGACGGACTGTTCGAGCTTCGGTTCGACGTGCTCCGCGTTGCGTGGCGAATCACCTACTTCTTCGCCGCAGGCCGGCGCATCGTGCTGCTGACGGTGTTCCACAAGCAACGACAGAACGAACGCGCTGAGGTGCAGCGAGCGCGTTGGGCAATGACCCGCTGCATGACCGAAGGACACACCGCCGAGGAGGACGACTGATGGCCCGTACGATGATCGATGAACTGAAGAAGAACCGCTTGGCCGCCATGACAACCGACGAACGCGCGGCCTTCGACGAGACCTACGAGGCGACTCGCCTTGCCCTCGATGTCGGCGAGAAGGTTCGCGACGCCCGCGAGGCAGCGGGCCTTAGCCAGCGTGAACTCGCCTCTCGTATGGGCACCAGCCAGGCAGCCGTAGCACGCCTCGAGGCAGGTGGTGTCGGCGCCACGCTCACGACACTCCAGAAGGTCGCGGCCGCGCTCGACCTCAAGATCACCGTCGAACTGTCCGCAGCGAGCTGAAGTCCAGTTGCCGCGCACGAGCTACGCCGCGCCCCATCACAGAGGGCGAACCGATGTGGCTAGATATTCTCCACCAAAAGCGCCATAATGCTTCAGATGGAAGCAGGAGTGAGAGAGCTACGAGATCGCCTGAGCCACTACTTGAACGTGGTGCGGGATGGTCAGGAGGTGACCGTGACCGACCACGGCAAGGCCGTGGCCCGGCTCGTACCGCTGGACCAAACCCGGGCCCTCGATCGCCTCGTTGCCGATGGGCTGGTCACCCCCGCTCCAGCGGCCAAGCGTTCACGGACACCACTCCGCATCACAGCCAAGGGAACGGTGAGCGACCTCGTTGCCGAACAACGGCAGTGATCGCCTACTTCGACACCTCCGCGGTGATCCCGCTGCTCATCGGCGAGCAGTTGCAAGGCGCGGTGGTGCTGGAGCTGGGTC
>JBAXSU010000018.1:0-28730 GCA_037130535.1 Actinomycetota bacterium | reverse complement strand
CCAACACTGGCCAATACTGGCGACAAGGGCGGCGAGCGTGTTCATCCGCTCTACCCACACGGAAGGCTGGAGGCCTCCAATACGCAGACCGCTCATGTCTCGGCTGCTGAACGTCGAGTCGGTGACGAGCTGGCGACGTTGACCGGTTGTCTCTCCGGGCATGAGGCGCAGTGAATCAGCGAACCTACGGCGTTGCACCGTCGGCCGCCGCAATCGCCGACGCCACCAGGCACTGTGACGCAACGTTGCCACGCTGTACGGCTCCGTGTGCACGTGGAAGCGGGCAGTAACATCGCCGGAATGTCTGGCACCCCTCGTCGCTGCTTGAGCGTGGTCATTCCGTGCTACAACGAAGAGGCAACCGTGGGCACGGTGGTGGCAGCAGTGCTGGCCAGTCCGTGGGTGGCGCAGGTGGTGGTGGTCGACGACGGCAGCACCGACGGCAGCCGGCAGGTGTTGGCCGGTATCACCGACGCCCTGGTGGAGGTGGTGCTGCAACCTCGCAACCAGGGCAAGGGGGCGGCGCTGCGCACCGGGTTCGCCCGCGCCACGTCCGAGTACGTGGTGGTGCAGGACGCTGACTTGGAGTACGACCCGGCTGAGTTCGGGTTGCTGCTCGAACCGTTGGAAGACGACCGGGCCGATGTGGTGTTCGGGTCGAGGTTCATGGGCGGCCGCCCACACCGGGTGCTCTACTTCTGGCATTCGTTGGGCAATCGGGTGCTGACGCTGGCGTCGAACGTGTTCACCGATTTGAACCTCACTGATATGGAGACCTGTTACAAGGTGTTCCGCCGGCATGTGATCCAGGGCATCGCGATCGAAGAGGACCGGTTCGGCTTCGAGCCCGAGATCACGGCCAAGGTGGCCCGTGGCGGCTGGCGCCTGTACGAGGTGGGTATTTCGTATTCGGGCCGAACGTATGCAGAAGGCAAGAAGATCGGCTGGCGAGATGGGGTCAGAGCGCTCTACTGCATCGTGCGGTATTCACCAATAGGAGTACGAGCACGCAGCGTACGCAGCCGCTACGGAGCGTGACCGCGGCCGCGCGATTGGCGGTCTGCGTCTGAAATGTTTCGACCTGCTACTGTTTTTTCGGAACCTTTGTCACAGCACGCGACGTCAGCAGGTTCTAGGCTATGCAAACCACTCGTGGCTCAGTAGGGCTGCGCAGTACCACCGCCGATGTCCGGATCCTCCGGGCGCCCGGCATCGACAAACACCCAGAAGGAGAAACCCTTGAGTATTCGCACTCAGCGAAACTCGAAGCGTGGTGTAGCGGCGGTAGTAACCGCCGCTCTCGGCGTTTCGCTACTCGCCATGTCCAACTCGGCGGGCGCTACGGCCACCGCGACCAGCGTCCGCATTTCCGGTGCTGATCGGGCCGCCACCTCTGTCGACGCGTCCACCAAGGCTGCGGCACTCGGCGGCGCTCCCGCCACGTTCAACACCAAGTTCGTCGTTTCCTCGAGCACCAGCTACGCCGACTCGGTTGCTGCAGCAGCGCTTGCTGGAGCAAACGGTGCGACGATCGTGCTGTTGCCGGCCGATGGCTCGTTGTCGACCGGTGCGGCTGCTCGCTTCACCGCGGCGACCGATGTGTGGATCGTGGGCGGCCCGAGCGCCGTTCCGTCGAGCGTTGAGGCAGCAATTCAGGCAGCCTCTACTCCTGCCACCATCTTCACCCGCCTCGGCGGTACCAACCGCTATGAGACGGCTGCTGCTGTTGCCAGCAACATCGGTAGCGCGAACATCGGTCTCCTTGCTGCCAAGAAGACGGTCATTCTCGCCAACGCCGACAGCTTTGCCGACGCTGTGTCGGCTGGCCCGGCAGCGTGGAAGGGCAAGCACCCGGTGCTGCTCACCCCGGCTGGTTCGCTGAACGCCACGACCAAGGCGGCCATCACCGCTTCGGGCGCAACTCAGGTGCTCATCCTCGGTGGTACGAGCGCAATCTCGGCCGCCGTTGCCAGCGAAGTGGACGCCATGACCGGCGTCGACATCGTCCGTGTCGGCGGTGCGAACCGTTTCGAGACCGCCAGCCTTCTCGCCTCGGTGTTGATCACGAGTGTCGGCGCAGGCGGCCTCGGTTTCAGCGCCGTGAACGTCGGCATTGCGAACCTCGACGCCGCAGGTGGCGGAGCTGACGCCCTTGCGTCGTCGCCGTACCTGGGCTTCGCGAACGCGGTGCTGCTCGGCGTGTCGTCGAGTGGTGTCCCGGCTGAGACGGCTGCATGGTTGGCTGCCAACAAGGCGACCACCACCACGCTGCACGTCTTCGGTGGTACCTCGGCAGTGGCCGACAGCACCGTTAGCTCGGCGCTCACCTCGGCTGGCAAGTTGGCCGACCCGACCGCAACCCTCCTCGCTAATGAGAAGCTCGGTACCTTCGCCGTCATCTTCTCGGAGCCGGTTCCGGTCGCCAACGTCACCGTCGCCAAGTTCCAGGTCCTCAACGCCAACGCCTCGATCAACAGCGCCTGGACCGCCGGTGCATCCGTCTCGGCGAGCGGCGCTGTGAACAGCGCTGCGACGATCTTCGTGGTGTCTGTTCCGACCGCAAGCACCAACCTGCTTGCTGGCAACACGATTCAGTTCCTCGGTGGCACCGTTGCGGTCGCCGACGGCCGCACGGTCGCCGGTAAGTCGTTGGTGATTCCTGCCGACACCGTTGCGCCGGTCGCCACACTTTCGGCGACCATCGGCACCGCCGGTGGTGCAGCGAACAAGTTCCAGGTGAAGGTTTCTGAGCCGGTTGTGACGCCTCTTGCGGCCGCGGGGATCTTCACGGTCAACGGCACGGCCATCACGCCCGCCAGCGCGACCTACACCTTGAATGGCACCGACGTCACCGCCGGTGGCGCCTTCACCGTTGTTGGCTACGACACGGCTGTGGTCACCACCGCAGCTTCCTTGGGTCAGGCGGAGACGCTTGCTCTGGTCGCCGGCAAGATCAAGGATGCTGCAGGTAACAGTGCAGCAGCTGCTTCCACGACTGTGGCCGCCGACAACGTGGCACCCACCGTGGTCAGCGCCACCGCCGCGATCACGACGACCGCAACCGCACAACTGGTGCTGCAGAGCAATCTGTTGGTCCAGGCCAAGACGGCTGGCGTCGCAGGTAACGCTGTGACGGTGACGGTGACTGCTGCCGCTGCCGCAGGGGCTGCCACTGTTTCGGTTACTTCCAACGCCATCACGATCGACACGTCAGCAACCACGACGGCTGCTACCGTGAAGGCAGCGTTGGACGCCAGCACGGCAGCCAGTGCTCTGGTGACCTCCACGGTGCTCGTCCCTGCTGGCACGTTTACCGCCGCCGCCGCAGCAAACCTCGCTGGTGGAACGTCGACCCTGAAGTTGACCACCACCTACAGCGAGGCGGTCCTCACCGCTACCGGCAGCTCGGCGTCGTACGACGCTGACGGTGCCGGCGCTGTGGTTGCAGTTGCAGGCGAGACGGTAGCACCGAACGCCCCGGTGACGAGCGGCTCGACCGTGGTGACGACTCACCTCCTCACCGCAGCCAACCAGCTGCCGGTGCTGAACACCGCTATCGCGATCTACCTCGCTGGTGCCGCTGGCGATGTGGGTGGCAACCCCTCGGCTGCCAAGGCTTCACAGATCATCGGCTGATTCGAGAAGTAGTCAGAGGTAGTTAGTTGATGAAGGGTCCCGGGTATCCCGGGACCCTTCATCGCATTTTCGAGCACCCTGCGTTGGTGTTGCGTTGGCTCGTGCCGTTGACCCCGCGCCTCGATGAAGCAAACGTGTCCGTCGCTTCGGACGAGCGTGGTCCGCTGTTGCGCACATGGAGGATGCACTGTTTGCGCAGTGCTCGAGCCGCCCCAAGCAGGGCGACCTGGTCGCACAGTGTCTACAGGTGCCGCTACTGCTCGGCGAGCCAGGCTTGGAACATCAGCACGGGCCACAGCCACAGACCGGCGTCGGTGCGGCCGGCGGCGTGGTCGAGCCAGGCTTGGCGTACCGCCTTGGTGTCGAGGTAGCCCTGCGCGTCGAGTGTGGTGGGGTCGAGCAGGTCGTCGGCCCAGGCGTGCAGGGGGCCGCGCATCCACTCGCTCACCGGCACCCCGAAACCCATCTTCGGCCGCTCGACCATTGCTTCGGGCACGTAGCGGTGCAGCAGGCGGCGCAGCACCCACTTGCCCTGGCCGTTGCGCACCCGGTCGTCGGGATGCAGGCGCCAGGCGAAGTTGAACACGTCGGGATCGAGGATCGGCACCCGCACCTCGAGGCTGACGGCCATCGAGGCACGGTCGACCTTGGCGAGGATGTCGTCGGGCATGTAAGTGAGCGTGTCGAGCAGCATCGCCCGCTCGGTGGGCGCTGTGCCCTGCAGCCGCGGGGTGAGTGCGAACGGGTCGTGATCCGCCAGCCGGTGATCGAGCAGCAGCAGATGCGACGATGGGTTCATCGCCATCACATCGGCGTACTCGCCGCCGGCGGTCGTGCCCAGCAGGCGGGCCAGGCGGTGCGCTCGCACACCCGTGCGGCGGCGAGCAGCCTGCGGCAACACATGCCGCAGTGGGCCGGCAGCCAGCGAATCCCACCGGTCGGGCGACACCGCCAACAGGGCCTTCGACGCCCCACGGCGCGCCACCCTCGGAACACGGGCGAGCGAGCGATCGATGCGGCGATAGACGCCATAGCGGTCGTAGCCGGCGAACAGTTCGTCGCCACCATCGCCCGACAGCGCCACCGTCACATGGTGGCGCGCCAACTCGCTGACCAAGAACGTGGGGATCTGCGATGAATCGGCGAACGGCTCGCCATACATCGAGGCGAGACGCGGAATGACGGCCCGAGCATCGGCCGCCGACGCCATCAATTCGGTGTGATCGGTCTGCAGATGCCGCGCCACAGCCTTGGCGTGGGTGCTCTCGTCGAACCCGGCCTCGGTGAAACCGATCGTGAACGTGCGCACCGCCTGCGTGGAGTTGCGCTGCATCAACGCAACCACGGCGCTCGAATCGATCCCACCCGACAGGAACGCACCGAAGGCCACATCCGACACCATCCGGCTGGCCACCACACCGCTCAACAACTCGTCCAACTCGTCGACTGCAGCCTCGTCGCGCCGCGGCGACGAACCGGCCGACAGCGCCACCTCGACCGGATCCCAGTAGCGCACCTCGCGCGGCGTCGGATGATCGACCCCCACCCGCAGCACCGTGCCCGCCGGCAGTTTCGACACGCCCGCATAGATGCTGCGTGGGGCCGGCACATAGCCGTAGCGCAGCAGCAACGCCAACGCATCGCGGTCGATCTCGGTGCCCACACCCGGCGCTGCCCGCACGGCAGCCAACTCCGAACCGAACACCAACCGGCCATCGGCCCAGGCGAGATACAGCGGCTTCTCGCCGAAACGGTCGCGGGCCAACCACAACTCGCGCTCGTGCGCATCCCACGCGGCGAACGCGAACATGCCGTTCAACCGCGGCAACGCACCCTCGACACCCCACCGGGCGATCGCGTACAGCAACACCTCGGTATCGCTGTGGCCCCGGTAGGCGGTGTCGGGCAAGCCCAGGTCGGCACGCAGCCGGGCCGTGTTGTACAGCTCGCCGTTGTAGGCGATGGTCCAGCGCCCATCGGGCGACGACATCGGCTGATGCCCTGCCGCCGACAGGTCGATCACCGACAACCGGCGATGCCCGAACGCCACCAACCCGCCGTCGGGCGCCCACACCCCGGAGTCGTCGGGCCCCCGGTGCTGCAACGTCGCCGACATCGCCTCGGCCAGTGCAGCCAGCTCGGCCGTGGAGCGTCGACCATGTGGATCGAACACCCCACTCAGGCCACACATGGCGCACCCGGGGCTTCGACCGACGCGAGAAGGGCGGGCAACAGCATCAAGACGCCCAGGTTAGAGCCCAGGCGGTAGTGCCTACCGGAAGGCGTTGTTGCGCAGCAGCACGTTGTGTCGATACCGGCTGTCCACCTCCCCGTCGGGCTCTGGCCGCCCTGGCGAAGCCAACCCGACCGGATGGGTGTCGAGCGCTGATGTCATGTCTGTTCCGGCCCAATCGGCATCGCCATTGTTTCTGTGACGCGATGGCCATACCGTGCAGGAATGAACCGCCCCGGCGATGACCTCAGCCCGGCGGATGAGGCATTGGTGAGGGCTCGGCCGGGTGCCCAGCAGCGGTGGTCATGGTGGACGTTGCTGGGGGTGCTGGCTGTCGTCACGCTTCCATTCGTCGGTCTGCTCACCGGCCGCGACACAGCGATTCGCGACGATGTGTACGCGTTGCATCTACCGCTGATCGCGCAGACCTGGAGGAGCATCCTGCACGGCGATGCCCCCTTCTGGGCGCACTGGATGCTCTCGGGCCACAACGTGCTGGGCGCCGGTCAGGCCGCGATCTTCTATCCGCTCAACGCGATCCTCGGCGTGCTGTCGCCCGTCGTCGGGTTCCGCTGGTGGACACTGCTGCACCTGTGGGTGGCTGCGAGCGGCGCATTCGCTTGGGCATGGCACCTTTGGCGCAGCCGTGCCGGAGCGGTGGTGGCAGGCATCGCCTACGGCCTGAACGGATTCGCCGTCTTGCACCTGGTGCACATGCCGTTCTCGATGGCGGCCGCTTGGTTCCCGTGGCTGCTGCTCGGTATCGACCTCACATTCGAACGCTGGACCATCCGCCGGGCTGCGCTGGTGGTGGGGCCGTTGGCGATGATCGCCTTCAGTGGCCATCCGCAGATGCTGTTCTTCGCTCTCCTGGCCGCCGGGGTGTACGGCGCCGCGCAACTCGCCCAGCGTGGCACGGGCCTGTGGCCGGCAGTACGGGTGGCCGGGGCGCTCGCACTGGGACTCGGGCTGGCGGCGGTGCAGTTGATCCCGCAGTACCTGTTCAGTCGCATCAGCGTGCGGCCCAACCTCACCCAGGCCGAGGCGTTCGCGATCAGCGCCGAGCCCCACCACCTGCTTACCACCGTGGTCGGCAACATCATGGGCGGCAGCACCGGTGTGCTGGGCCTGTCGACCCCCTGGCAGGGCACTCGATACCACCACGAGGTGGCCAACTTTCTGGGTGCCACGGTGGTGCTGCTCGCCGCCATCGGCGCCGTCGTCCACCGGCGCGACCGACGTGTGCTCGCCCTCGTCGTGATCGCCCTCGTGGCGCTGTTCGCTGCGGTGGGCGACAGCACACCCGTCGCCGGCTGGTTGTTCGAGGTGGTGCCGATGGCCGACCGGTTCCGCATCTGGTCGCGCTCGCTCATCCTGTTCAACCTCGCCGTCTGCGGGTTGGCTGCGGCCGGGGTGAGCGCGTTGCGCAACGCGTCGCGGGTCGTGGTGGGTCGCATCATCGCTGCGGCACTGGCGCTCGGCGGCTTGGTGGCGATCCTCCCGCTGGTCACCGATATCGGAGGAACGCGGGTGACCGGGCACGACCTCACCATCACGCTCGCCATCCCGCTGATCGCCCTGGCACTCACCATCGGTGCCGCGGCCGTTGCCGCCAGCCCGCCCACGTGGCACCGATTGCCGTGGGGAAAGCTCCACGGCCTCACCGGTCTGGCGCATCGGGCCGCCACCGTGCTGCTGGTGGCCGCCGTGTCGCTCGAGTTGGTGGTGTTCGCTGCGGCGGCATCCTGGCGGACCGACGCCTGGTCGACACAGCAGGCGGCCGCTTACTTCTCGGCCGGCGAGCCGTGGTTTGGTGCACCCTTCGACGCAGCCGGTGGCGTCGATCGATACGTCACCAACACGTTCGACTTCCGCGGCGACCCCATCGTGCGCGACCTGCAGTTCGTGAACGGGTACGACCCGCTCATCCCTGCCGACTACGCACGGATGACGGGCACCACCTGGTGGAGCGGTCTCGACAACGACATCCTCTGGCGCCAGGGGTGGGTGCCCGACGTGCTGCGGGTGACCACGCTGCTGGCCGAACCCGGCACGACGCCGTCGGGCACCGGTTGGCAACGCGAACGCGACCTCTCGGGCGGCGAGGTGGTGCGCTGGATCCGCCAACCACGCCTGGCTGACGCCTACCTGGTGGGTGCGGTCGAATCGGCCTCGCTCGACGCCATCGCCGCCCGCCTCGGCGACGACACGTTCGACGGCACGGGTGTGGTGCTGCTCGACGACGCAGGCGCAGCGGCGAGCGGGTTCCCCGGGCGCAGCGCAGCCGGCCCCGCCGGCGAGGTGCGCGGTGCACTGGGCGACCACGGCAGCGGTTCGTTCACCGTGGTGGCCGACCGGCCCGCAGTGCTGGTGGTGTCGACCGCCTGGCTGCCGGGCTGGAGCGCAACGGTCAACGGTGCACCAGCACCCGTCGCCCGGGCCAACGGCCTGGTGCTGACCGTGCCCGTTCCCACCGGCCGCAGCACGGTGCACCTGTCGTTCAGCCCACCCGGCCTGCGGGCGGGGGCGTTGGCGGCGATGCTGTCGATCATCTTGCTCCTGGCATCGGGTTGGTTCGCTGCTCGCCTCCGCGCCCGCCACGCCGTGGCGAGGCCCGCCACCCCGGCCGATACCGCTCCGGACGGATCATCCGCCTGACACAGTGTCGTACAGCGTTGCGACGTCGGCACGCTGTGGGGCATCGTGTCGGGGGAGTGGGGCTGCAGAATCGGTGGGGGCTACGGGAGCGGGCTGCCGGCGCGGTCTACCGGCGGGGGGCCGAGGCCCAGGCGGTGAGGGTGGCGACGAACTGCTGGCTGTCGGCCTGCCACGAGTGGTGGGCGAGGACGTGGGCGTGGCCCGCTGCGCCCATCTGCTGCACCAGGGCCCGGTCGGCGATCCAGCGATCGATCACGACCGCAGCATCGGCCGCGGCATGGTCGAAACGCACCACCGCACCGGCGTTGCTGCCGATGACCATCTGTGCGGCGAGCGGCAGCGCGGTGGTGACCACCGGTAGCCCGTGGGCCAGATACTCGAGCAGTTTCGTGGGTCGCGACACGGTGTAGTTCGGCACATCGTGCAGCAGCGACAGCCCGGCGAGCGCACCTGCCAGGCGGGCCATGGCCTCGGGATTGGGCAGAAAGCCCGACCAGCGCACCAGGCCTGCATCGTGCGCCGCCTGTAACCGCTCGCGCACCTCGGCATCGGCACTGCCGACGATCTCGACGACGGCCCGGCCACGTAGCAATGAACCGAGCTCGATCAACTCGTCGAGCCCACGATCGACCGACACCCGCCCGACGTACACCACCCGGGGTGGCTCGTCGGTGCCGGCGGGCGCCGCCGTATCAGGCACCCAGGTGCTGTTGGGCACCACCGGATACGGGCCGATCCGCCCGGTGTAGCCGTCTTCGGCCAGCAGCAGATGGCAGCGGCGCTTCGCCCACCACTCGATCAACCGCACCGGTACCCGCATCAGCGGCTTCAGCAGCGCAGGGATCCACAGCGCATCATCGACATGGGCGAGGTAGTCCTCGTGGATGTCCCACACCACCGGCACACCCCACCGGCGACGGGCCAGCGCCACCACCAACTCGGGATCGTGGAACAGCAGCAGATCGGCCTCGCCCACCCGGGCCCGCACCGCAGCCCGCGCTGCCCGCCACGCATGCAGCCGGCGCCGGCCCTCGGCGCGCGGGATCGCCACACGCTCCAGGTCGGGCGGATCGACATCGGTGCGCCCGGGGGGCGGCGACACGAGGGTGACGTGATGCCCCGCCGCCAGCAGACTGCGCGCCTGGCGGTGCACGATGCGGGCATCCTCGCCGTGATGGGCACAGGTGACGATCAGGAAACGCACGCCGATGGCAGGGGGGCCGGGCCGACCGTCAGCCGGCGACCAGGCCATCGAGCTGCCAGCTGATGGCGTCGTCGCTGTCGACACCGGCCAGGTTGGTGGTGAGCGTGGCCCGGAAGCCGCCGGTGCCCGACACGACGTTCCACGACCCGCCCGCAAAGCCCGTCTGACCACGCAACTGCCAGGCGCCACCTACCAGCAGGGCCTCGCCCGCCACCCAACCGCTGACCAACCCGAGTGGTGTGGTGATGCTCCAGGTGGCCGTGAACGTGTCGGGTGCGATGATGCCGCCCGAGTCGGTGCCGCGCACGATCGTCACCGTGAGCGCCCCCGACGACACCTGCGCTGCCACCCCGCGCGACACCGCGCCGATGACCGGTGTAGGTGCCGAGGTGATGAACGTGCGCACGGTGGTGCCGCCACCGCTGAGGTCGGTGTCGCTGGCGGTGCCCGACGACACCGCCGGCACCAGATCGACCATCGGCCCCGACATCTGGAACCGGCTGGTACTGCCCACACCGAACGACGTGACGGCGCTGGCCCGGCCCGACAGGCCCACCGCTTGCGCGGTGACCGTGGTGCGAGCCGCCGGATCGACCGACACACACACCGGCGCACCCACGCGGCGCGAGCGGGCGACCCCGTCGGCGTCGCGGAGGTAGCGCTGGTCGAACATCACATCGGCCGAGGCGAGCAACGTGGTAGTGGCACCGTCGTCGAACACACCCAACCAACGCGCGTTGGTGTAGGTGCCACGGGCCGCGCACACCCGCGCCCACGAAGTGCCCGCGACCCCGAACACCGGGGCCATGTCGAGCGCCGTGAAGAAGGGGCTGGTGAGCGTGGGTGCCACCTGCGGATCGGCGGCGACCGACCCGCCCGACACCAGTTGCGACACCCGGTCGACGAGGGTGGACGGCAGCGCCGTCTCGCCACCGAACGCGATGGCGAATCCGGGAACACGGCAGGTGGCCGACGAGGCGACGCTGGTGCACCAGTCGTCGGCTGATTCGAACGCGCCCGACAACAGAGCCGACACGCTGGACGGCAGGGTGGTGGCGCCGGCCGGCACGAGCAGGATGGGCACCGCATCGTGCGCCGGGCGGGCAGGCCCGCGGGTGGACAGCGTGGGCGACTGCCCGGTGAGCGGCGCCAGCGCACGCGCCGGCGCACCCGGGTTACCGGTGGCGCCGTTGGCGGCGGCACACCACGGCCCGGCACCGAGCGCATCGGGCCAGCCAGTTGCCCCGGCACCGTCGCCCGACGACGCAGCGAGGCACACCATGCTGCCCTCGAACTCGTTTGCCCGGCCCGTGGGATACCAGCCGCCGAAGCGCTGAGCCATCAGCACGCTGGTGTCGAAACGATTGTCGCCTGCGATGCGGGTGGCGGTAGCACCGGTGAGCCCCACGGCCTTGGCCACCGCGGCCTCGCTGATGCGGGCCGTGCCACCCAGCACGATGAGGTTCTGCACCTGCATCGTGCGCAACGCGTTGGCGGTGGCCACCGGTAGGTCGTCGGTGCCGTTGTGCAACAGCACGGGCACCTGGAAGAACGAGGTCCACCATCCGGCCGCCAACGCATCGGCACCGGTGACACCGTCGGTGAGCACCACCGTGCGCCCGAGCAGACGGCACTGGGTAGCCGACGTGCGGTACTCGACCACCGAGTTGGCCACGAACGACATCCGTGCGTTGCCATCGTCGACCGCCACATCGGTGCAGGCCGTGACAGCGCCGGGTATCGGTGCGGTGCCCAGGCCCTGCGCCAACTTGGCGGCGGTCTCGAAGCGGTCGTTGCCCGCCACCCGGAACACCTCGTCGTAACCGAGCGACACCAGTTCGTTCTCGACCGCTGCGGGCACGGCAGTGGAGCCGCCGACGATGATGGCCTGGAAGGCCAGCTTGCAGCCACCCGAGCGCAGATCTTGTGCCGCGAGGCGGGTGGCAGTGCTGAGTGCCGTCGCGCCCGACCTGGCCGACTGGGTGATGAGGATAGGCGCCGAGTCGGTGTCGACCTTGGAGAACCCGCCGACCGGATAGAACAACGGATCGGCGGCAGCCGTGCGCTGCAGATAGGGCTCGGACGAGCCGTGCGTGGGGTCCGACAGCGCCGATGCGGCCAACGAATCGGCCGGGCTGTCGGCCGAGACGACGATGATCGCCCGCGGGCAGGTGCCTGCGCCCCACCAGTCGTCGGCCGCGGCCAGCGAGGTGGCACCGTTCGACGATCGATCGGGCGTGTCGAACGGGAAGTCGCCCTTGCCGCGCAGGGCCAGCGCCGCGGTGAGCGAGGTCTGGTAGCGGTCGGCCCCGGCCAGGCGGATGGCGTGCGGCCAGCCCTCGAGCCGCAGGTCGGTGCCGGTGGACGTCGGCCACTGTGCCGGCCGGCGCGCCGTGGCCTCGCTGGCATCGCCCGGCCCGGCCGATGCAGGCAGCGCCACGGCCAGCAACGCAATGCCAAGCACCGCCGCGACAGCGGCGCGACGAGTGGCTGGCTGGATCACGGGGTGAGGATGAGCGACAGCGAGCCGGCGGTGAGCGTGCCCGAGAACGAACCCGAGGTGACCAGGCCGGCCGTGCCGCCCGAGGCGCTGAAGCGGCCGACGAGCGTGAAGGTGGACGGATCGGCGGTAGCGGTAGCAAAGCCCGCCAAGCGCAGGTCGATGGAGTCGGAACCGAATGACGCCGTGACCTGGCCGTCGAGACGTTGGCGCCCGTTGCGATCGATGGTGGCGTTCACCCCGAGCCGGCCGCTGAGGGTGGCCGTGACCACCGAGTCGCCGATAGTGAAACTGACCGGGCCACTGAGGTCGAAGCGGGGCCCGGCCGCGGTGACGCTGAGCGACGGCCCCGACACCGAACCGCCGAGCACCGCAGGCGCAGACGTGGTGGGGGGTGCGGTGGGCGGCACCGTGGTGGGTGGTGCGGTGACCGGGGGTGCTGTGGTGGGCGGCACCGTGGGTGCCGCGGTGACGGGCGTGGTGGGGGCGACGGTCGGTGCCACGGTGGGCTCCACGGTCGCCGCGGGGGTGGGTGCGGACGTGGCCGGGGCAGCGTCGACCGCCGGGGTGCCGGGGGCGGCGGCAGCGGCGGGTGCCGCACCGACGGAGGTGACCACGGGATCGCCCACGGCAGGGGCGGCGACCGCCCCCGACTGGTCGGACACCACACGGTCGGGCACGACGATGGATGCCGCGGCAGGCGGTGCCGAATCGGAGCTGGCGGTGAATGCGGCCGTGGCGACCAGCCCGACACCGACGGCCACCTTGGCGAACATCGGCGCAACGGTGGGTGCCTGCGCGGCCACCGAGCTGGCGGCCTCCATGGCTGGCGCAGCGACGGTGGCCAAGCGGTTCATCTGTGCCGAGGTGCCGACGCCCATCGACGATGCCGTGGTGCCCTCGGCACGATCGAGCGCTGCCGCTGCTTTCGAACTGCGCCGGAAGAATGTGTAGACGAACAGCGGGATGGCAGCGGCGCCAGTGAGTGCCGTGCGCATCATGCTGCGCGCCCTGCTGACACGGGCTCGGGCGTTTTGCTCGGAGATGCCCGAGCGGTAGGCGAGTTCGTCGTACTCGAGCTCGTCGACGAACCGCAGCACCAGCGCGTCGCGGTACTCGGGGGTGAGGGTGAGCAACGCCGACTGCAGTGACGTGTCGTCGAGGTCGAGTCCGAGTTCGGCCTCGACGCCTGGGTTGTCGAGCGTGGCGGCCGGATCGACGAACAAGCGGGTGACCTTCGCTGTTTCGCGGTCGCGACGGTTGGCCTCGTCGATGCACACGTTGGCGAGGATGTGGTGCAACCACGGCCGCACGTTGCTGTCGTCGCGCAGTCGCGGCAACGCGCGATACGCACGGGTGAACGTCTCTTGCACGATGTCTTCGGCCGCGGCGTCGTTGAGCGTGCGCCGACGTGCGTGGCGGAACAACTCGGGGCCGTAGGCGTGCACCATCACCTCGAAGGTGTCGTGGTCGCGGCCGCGGAGTTTGTGGATGGTCTGCAGATCTTCGACCGACGTGGCCACGGCACCTCCTCCCACTTCCTGACCCAGCACTCGCATGTGCTCGAGCATGCACGACACGCTCGGGCCGGAGCCTAGCCGACGGGTGTTGCAGAGTGCCTTCACGAATCCGGCTTCTTGACACAAGGGCCGTTGCTAGCATCGGCGTCCGGGTGAGGAGCACCATGCTGCCAGAGCAACCTGCACACGGGCAGATGCCACTCGCCGTGATCGTCTACCGCACGCAGTTGCTCGCAGTGAGCGAACCGTGGGTGGTCACCCAGACCGAGCACGTACCCGGCGTGGTGGCCCACTACCTGGGGCACCAGCGGGTCGCCGGCTCGGCCACCCCGCCCGACCGCACGACGATCAGTTCGTGGGGGCCGCGGCTGGTGCGCCTCGCAGCGTTCCTGTTCGGTGCCGATCCGGTCGCGAACCGCTTGGTCAGCAGGATTCGACCGGCCTTGATCCACGCCCATTTCGGCCCCGACGCGATGTTCGCCGCAGCCACGGCGCGTCGGCATCGGCTGCCGCTGGTGGTGAGCATCCACGGCTACGAGGTGACCCAGCACGACCATGCCCACACCGGGCCCGGCGGGCGGTTGTGGCTGCGTCGCCGGACGGCGGTGTTCGAGCAGGCTGCGTTGCTGCTCGCCAACTCGACCTACACCCGCGACTGCCTGCTGCGCCTCGGCGCGCCACCCGCCCGAGTAGTCGTCCAACATGTCGGTGTCGACACCGCACAGTTCGTTCCCACCCCCGCCACCAGCCGGGCGCCGGCCGAGGTGCTCTTCGTCGGTCGCCTGGTCGCGCAGAAGGGCATCCACACGTTGATCCGGGCGATGGCCATCGTGCAGGCCACCGTGCCCGACGCCCACCTCGCGGTCATCGGTGACGGCCCGGAACGAGCCGCCGCCGAACACCTCGCCCGCACGCTCGGCATCGCCGCCGAGTTCCGCGGGCCGCGACCTCACGACGAGGTGCGCCGCGCGATGGCCACGGCCACCGTGCTGTGCGGCCCCAGCACCGTGTCGGCCACCGGCCAGCGCGAAGCCCTCGGGTTGGTGTTCGCCGAGGCGCAGGCCTGTGGGCTGCCGGTGGTGGCCTGCCGATCGGGCGGTGTGCCCGATGTGGTGATCGACGGCGCCGGTGGCCTGCTGGTCGACGAAGACGATGCCGACGGCCTCGCCGCCGCGCTGGTGCGCATCCTGGGCGACCCCGAACTGGCCGCACGGATGGCGCAGGCCGGCCGTGCCCACATCGTCGAACACTTCGACCTTGCCACGCAGTCGGCAGCGCTTGCCGAGCACTACCACCGGGTGCTCGGCCGGTGAGCGAACGCCGGGCCATCGCCCGCGACACGCGCTGGTCGCTCGTGGCCGAGATCGCGAAGTTCGCCTCGGGGATCGGCGTGTTCCTGCTGGTCGCCCGCTCGCTCGGACGCGTCGGCTACGGCCAGCTCGGCGCGATCGGTGCCATCACGGTCGCCATCGCACCGTTCGCCAACGCTGGCGCGAGTTTGTTGCTTGTGCAACGAGTGCGCCGCGAGCAACGCGATGTCGACGACTCGTTCCGCACCGCGTTCACCACGGTGTGGATGGGCGGCATCGTTGCGTCGTTCGTGTCGGTGGCCGTCACCGCCGCAGTGGTGCCCAGTGCACCCTGGCAGGCCATGGTGCTGCTGGCCGTCGGCGAGTTGGTGTTCAGCGCCCTGGTGTCGCTGTGCGCCTACCTGGCGATGTCGTGCAGCGACCTGCGCACCTACGCGCTCATCGTCACCGGGACGGCCGCGGCGCGCCTGGGTGCCGCCGTGCTGTTCTTCGCCGCCGGCGGCGACAGCGTGACCGGGTGGGCGATGCTGCAGACCGTGGCGGCCGCGGCGACGATGGCCGTGGTGCTGGGCGTGGCGCAACGCCGGTTCGGGGTGCAGTTGCGTCGCGGCCGCGTGACGCGCCGCGACGTGAGCGAGGGCATGCCGTATGCGGCGTCGCTCGCCGCGTTCTCGGCCCAGGACGGGATCGACAAGCCGCTGATGGTGCGCTACGGCTGGAACGACGACGCCGGGCTCTACACCGCCGCCTACCGCGTACCGGCGCTGGCCTTCATCCCCGTGCAGGCGTTGATCGTGGCCACCATCAACCGCTCGTTCAGCGAGGGGCGAGAGGGCATTGCGGCATCGATGCGGTTGGCGCGCCGCCTGCTGGTGCCCAGCCTGGCCTACGCCTCGGTGGTGGCCGTGGCGATGGTGGCGTTCGCCCCGCTGTTCCGGCCGATCCTCGGCGACGAGTTCGACGGCGCGGTCACCATCGTGCGCTGGCTCGCCTTCATTCCCGTCGTGCGCACCCTGCAGTACTTCCCGGCCAACGCGCTGAGCGGTGCAGGCTTCCAGCGCCAGCGGCTCGGCGCGCTCGTGGTGACGCTGGTGGTGAACCTGGTGCTGTGCGTCGCGCTCATCCCGGCCCACTCGTGGCGTGGTGCGGTGGCCGCCACTGCTGCCTCGGAATGCACCTACGCCGTGCTGCTGTGGACGATCGCCGCAGTGCAGTTACGCCGCGCCCGCCTCACGCATCCCTCAACCCCGCTTCATCCGTGAGCCCCGACCGGTTGGTTTCGGGTCGCTGCTCACGCATCCCGGTGCTTCGTGAGCCGTGACCACCACCCACGGGGTGCACGCTCACGGACGGGTGGGGAGAGGAACCAGGCGGGGAAGCGGGCGGCGGTGGCGGCGCGGTCGGCTGCCATCGAGCGCAGCCGCAGCCCGAAGTCGTCGTGATCGCTGCGGGCATGATGATGCAGCGCCGGGGTGGGGCTCTCGCAGTAGCCGGGCACGCTGTTCCACGCCAGGTCGAGGTGGCCGATCCGCTCGTTCCAGCGGGTCACCGCCACCTGGGCGTAGGGCGGCACGAGCGAGTAGCCGAGCAGGTCGAGCAGCGCCGCGTTCTCCCACCAGTTGTGCTCGACGAACAACTCGGCTGCCCACATGGCCGCCAGCAGCTCGTCGGTGAACGGCGCCGAGCGAGCGAGGAACACCCCGGCGTTCAACACCGTCGCGTCAGGGTCGCGCTCTTGGGGGTGACGGGCGAACCAGATGTCGGCGTCGTCGCGCTCGACCCCGGCCTCGGCGAGGATGTCGCGATCGATGTCGACGATGAGCGCATCGGCATCGACCCAGAACACGAACGGATACGTCTGCAACAACTCGCGCACCAGCACCACCTTGGCCCACGACGGTGGCCGGGTGCCCTGGGGCGACTCGCTGCTCACCACCACATCCCAACCGTGGCGGCTGCCGTAGGCGGCCAGCGTGGGTGCGGCCTCGGCCAGCAATTCGCGGTGGCGGCCGGTGGCCAACGAGCACACCACCCCGCGCGGTGTACCGGTAGTGCGCACCACGGTGCGGCCTCCCTCGGGCGGCACCAGGCTGTCGGTCGACCTGTTCACGGCTGCCATCATGTCAGTATCAGGCTGCTTCCCGCCGGACGCCTCATGCCATGACTGCCCCCTCGCCCCGCCTCACCATCGTCAGCAGCTACTTCGCGCCGCACGTGGGCGGGGTGGAAACGATGGCCTACGAACAGGCACGGCGCCTCGCTGCACGCGGCTGGGACGTCGAGGTGCTCACCTCGCGCCTGCGCGGCGACCCCGCCAGTGAACGACGCGACGGTTTCGTCGTGCGGCGCAGCAGGGCCTGGAACCCGCTCGAGCGGTGGTTCAACGTGCCGATCCCGCTGGTGTCGCCACTGATGGCCCGGGCCGTGGTGCGGCCCGAGCGGCGCCCGGATGTGGTGATGGTGCACGGCCACGTCTACCTGACCAGCGTGCTCGCCTCGCTCGCTGCACGCCGTCGGCGCGTGCCCGTGGTGGTGGTGCAGGCCAACCCGTTCGTCGAGTACCCGGCGCCTATCGAACTCGTCGAACGTGCCGCCGACCGGCTGATCGGGCGGCCGCTGCTGCGCGCCGCAACGCGCGTGACCGCCATCTCGCACCACACCGCCGACTACGTGCGCCGCATCGCGCCCGGTGTGCAGCCGGCGGTGGTGCACTGCGGGGTCGACACGGCGCGGTTCCACCCCGCGGTCGACACGCAACCCGCCCCCCGATGGCGGGCGGTCACCGTGCGCCGCCTCGTCGACCGCAACGGGGTGGACGTGCTGATCGACGCCTGGCGCGCCTCGGGCCTCGACGCCACCGGCGAACTGCTGATCGGCGGAACCGGCCCCGAACGCGCCGCGCTCGAGCAGCGCGCCGCCGGCCTGACAAGCGTTCGCTTCTGCGGGTTCGTGCCCGACGACGACCTGCCCGCGTTCTACCGCGACGCACACGTGGCGGTGATCCCCACCCGCAGCGGCGAGGGGTTCGGGCTGATGGCTGCCGAGGCGCTGGCCTGCGGCACCCCGGTGATCGCCAGCCGCGACGGCGCCCTGGCCGAGGTGGTGCGCGACGGTGTCGATGGCCTGCTCGTGCCACCCGCCGACCCGCAGGCCCTCGCCAAGGCACTGCAGCGCCTGCACGAAGATGCCGAGGTGCTGGCCGCGCTGCGCCACGGTGCCACCACCACCGACTGGTCGTGGGAACGCAATGTCAGCGGGATCGAGACGATCCTGCGCGACGTGATGGCACCAGGGCGCTGACCCGGCTCACGCCGTGGGCGAACCGAGCACGTCGACACGCGCCACGCGGATGCGCAGGATCGACAGGAACACACCGCACATGATCGTCTGACTGCCGAGCACCAACCCCAGCACCCCCGGCACCACCGTGCGCACCGTCTGCTCGGGCACCAGCGCCCCGAACCCTTCCTCGCGCCAGCGCAGGAACGACACCACCGACGCAATGATGCCGAACGCCAACACCACAGCACCCAACAGCACACTGCGCTCGAGGCTGAGGCGTTGCTCGAACGCGGTGAACCGCGGGGCGGTTGGCAAGAACCCCTCGGCCTGCGCGTAGGCCGTGCTGAGCAAGGCGAACAGCACCGCCTGATAGCCCACCACCGTGACGGCCAGCATGTACAGCAGCGTGCCGATGTCGAACCCGACCGAGCCGATCTCGATCGGACCCGCCACCAGGGCCACGGTGGCGACCAACCCCAGCAGGGTCATCAACGCGCCGGGATACAGGAACAGCCAGCGCGGGCTGAACAGCAGCAGGAACCGCAGATGTCGCCAGCCGTCGCGGAAACTGCGCAGATGCGGGGCCCGGCTGCGCCCGTCGGGCCGCAGCGGTGTGGGCACCTCGCTGACGCGCAGTCCCATCAGGCAACTCTTCACCACCATCTCGCTGGCGAACTCCATGCCCGTCGTGCGCAGGTGCAGGCCGAGGATCGAGTCGCGGCGGAACGCGCGCAGACCACAGTGGAAGTCGCGCACCGGGGCACGGAAGAACAGTCGGCCGATGAACGACAGCACCGGGTTGCCGACGTAGCGGTGCAACCACGGCATCGCCCCGGGCTGGATACCGCCGGCGAAACGGTTGCCCATCACCAGATCGTCGCCGGCGCGCAGCCGGTCGATGAACGGCCCGAGGGTGGCGAAGTCGTAGCTGTCGTCGGCATCGCCCATCGCCACATAGGTGCCGTGCGCCGCGGCGATCCCGCCGATCAGCGCCGCGCCGTAGCCCCGCTCGGCCACCGCCACCACTCGGGCGCCCTCGGCCTCGGCCAGCGCCTGCGAGCCGTCGGTGCTGCCGTTGTCGGCCACCAGCACCTCGCCCGCGATCCCGGCCGATTCGAGGAACTGGCGTGCCTGGCGCACACACGTCGCCACCGTCTCGGCCTCGTTCAGGCACGGCATCACGATCGTCAGCTCGCAGGCCAGCGAGGTCGTGGGTGGCGTCGTGGATGTGGTCGTGGGTGTGGTCATCGTCGGTGCCGTCCGATCAGGAATCCGAATGCCCAGGCGAACTGGATGGTGGGGTAGACGACGAGCAGGCGCAACGCCGTCGGCGACGGGCCACCCGCCGCAGCGAGCGATGCCACGACGAGCGCCAGCAGATACGCGCCGGGCACCAGCAAGGCCCACGGCCACACCGGCGACACCGCCAGCGCCCCCAGCAACGCCAGCACCGCCAGCGGCGGGATCGCCTGACGCGGTCTGAGCGAACCCGGGTAACGCCTGGCGACACGCCGTTTGAAGCGCCCGTAGTTGAAGTACTGGCGCCACAGTGCCCGCAATGAAGCCCGCGGCCGGTACGTGGCCCACAGGTGCGGGTCGAACCACACCACACCGCCGGCGGCGCGCAGCCTGATGTTCAGTTCGTAGTCCTGGTTGGCGTGCAGCGATTCGTCGAACAGCCCCACTGCCTCGATGGCCGACCGGCGGAACACACCGAGGTACACCGTGTCGACCGGTCCTTCGCCGCCGCCGAGGTGAGTGCGCCCACCACCAACACCGAAGCGCGATGTCATCGCCACCGCGATGGCGCGTTGCATCGGCTGGGTACCCTCGGCGCGCTGCACCCCGCCCACGTTCACTGCGTCTGTTCGCTGCAGTGTCTCGACCGAGCGACAGATGTAGCCCGGGCACAACTCGGCGTGCCCATCGACCCGCACGACCACGTCGCCCTGCGACGCGCGGATCGCTGCATTCAGACCCGACGGCGTGAACCCGGCCAGATTCGCCACGACGTGCACCGAAGGATGCTCGGCGACCAGGGCGGCAGCCACCTCGTCGGTGCGGTCGGTGCACGGCGCGATCGCCAGGTACACGTCGAACGGACGCGGGTACTCCTGGGCCAGGATCGACTCGACCGCAGTGCGCAGATGGTGCTCTTCGTTGCGCACCGGCATCACCACCGACACCGTCGGCCAATCACCCGGGTCAGACACGGCGCATCGCGATCACCCACACCGTGCGCGCCAGGATCTGCAGATCGAGCACCGGCGACCAGTTGACGAGGTACTGCAGGTCGTAGCCGATCTTGATCGCCGCATCGCTGTGATAGCGGCCGCGCACCTGGGCCAGACCGGTGATCCCGGGCCGCACCTCGAACCGGCGCGCATAGCCCGGCACGGCTGCCACCAGTTCGGCAGTGAACTCGGGCCGCTCGGGCCGCGGGCCCACCAGCGACATCTCGCCACGCAGCACGTTCCACAACTGCGGCAACTCGTCGAGCCGGGTCGACCGCAACCAGTGCAGCCCGGGCACCACCCGCGGATCGCCCTCGGTGGCGAACTGCGCACCACTCGACTCGGCATCGGTGCGCATCGTGCGGAACTTCACCAACGAGAACTCGGCACCGTCGCGCCCCACGCGCGCCTGGCGATACAGCACCGGCGCCCCGGCCCGCACCCGCACGTACAGCGCCACGATCGCGACGAGCGGCACGGCCACCGGTGACAACAGCACCAGCGCCACCACATCGAACGCCCGCTTGAGGTGGTGCTGGTAGTCGGGCATCGTGTGCACCCGCAACCGCACGAACGGCATCCCCGCCACCTCGCGCACCGACTGCAGGCCGAGCAACGTCTCGTGCGCGCTCACACGCTGCAGTGCACCCACACTCTGCGCCTCGAGTTCAGCGAGAGGCGAGGGGAACACGGCGCCGAACGCCTCGACATCGAGCAGCAACACATCGGTGACCTGGTGCTCGCGAACGAGCGGCACCAACGGGGTGGTGTCGTCGGCCGTGCACACCACCTGCACCGTGCGTGGGCTGTCGGCCAGATGCCTCGCCACGACGGCCACCACATCGGGGCTACCCACCAACGCCACCCGCGACGGCCCCTGGCGGCGCAACGCCAGCCACCGGCTGAGGACCCGGTTGGCGCCGAGCAGCAACGACCCCAGGACCAGCAGCGCCGCCAGGTTGATACGCGGCATCAGATAGCGGTCGAACAACAAGCCGTACGAACCGTCGACCCCCACACCGATCGCCATCGCCAACACCACCCGAGTGGCCCACGGGCCCTGGCCCAGCAACGGCTCGCGCTCGTACAGGCCGGCCAGGTAGGCGATCGTGACGTGGATGGCCGCAGCGATACTGAAGCCGATCACGTAGTGGGCCATGCCGTAGGTGGGCCAGTGCACACCGAAGCGCACGAGGTTGATGAGTGACATCACCCCGAACAGGCCGAGCGCGTCGACCACGAACAACCAGCGGAACCCGTGCGCGCGCATTCCTCCGGAGTCTACGGGGCGTCGTCGGCCGAGGCCGGCGCAGCAGGTTCCGACGCCCGCTGCAGCAGGGGAACCTGGAACGCCACCACTGTCGCGGCGATGCACAGGATCCAGTTGTAGGAATGCCAGAGCACGAAGCTCTCCATCAGGTTCTGCACGATCAACGACGCCAGCAGCAGTGCCCAGAACCAGGCGAACACCGACCGACCGCGCCACACCAGCGCGCTCACCCCGGCCACCGCTGCGAGCACGACGGCGAGGTACAGCACGAGGCCGACCACACCGAGGCCGAGCAACACCTCGACGGCCGAGTTGTGCGCGCTGCCGTAGGGCTTCTCGAGTCGGGCGTAGGTGGCGGCGGTGAGGTCGGGTCGTTCCCAGAACGCCCAGAAGCCGTAGCCGCGCCACGGCCGTTCGTCGATGAACGCTCCCATGTCGTCCCAGATCCACCGGCGGCCGGTGAGCGTGGGATCGCGCCCCACCTTCGTCGCGAGCGAGTCGAGGTTGACGACCACCACCGTCGCAGCCACCGTCACCACGGCACCCAGCCCACCGCCGACCACCCACCCCGGCGCGCCGCGGCGCTTCAGCCACCACACCGCCGGTACCGCCGCCGCAGTGCCCACCGCCAGGCCGAGCGCGAGCAGCGAGGTGATGCCACCCGAGGCGCGCAGCACCACCAGGTGCAGGGCCGCGAACGCTCCGGCCCACGCGCCGCGACGCAGCGATGGCCGCAGCGCCACCACGGCTGCCAGGCCGATCAGGCCCATCACGCAGATCGGCGCCAACCCGTTGCGGTTACCGAAGATGCCCTGCCATTCGCCGCCCATGGTGCCGTTGGCGCGCACCGGCATCGTGCCCCAGTCGGGATACACCGCGACCACCACGGCACTCGCCACCACCGCCACGCACGCGGCGACGGCGACCGACCAGATCTGCTCGGCCGGCTGCACACGCGCCCCGAACCACAACCCGAACGCAGCGATGCCGACACCGGTGAGCGCACGCGCCGGTGTGGTGCTGGGCGACACCGTCCATGCGGCCGAGCACATCGCCCACACCACGTAGCCCAGCACCGGCCACACCGGCCAGGGCCAGCGCCGCCAGGGGATCGGGGCCAACCAGCGCGCACAGCCGATCAACCCGGCGATCGCGACGGCACCGTAGGGGTACAGCCGCAGCCAGCCCTCCCAGCCCGACGCGGTGGCACCGCGCTCGCCGAGGTGACGGGCGATCTGCACCGACGGGCCACCGGTGGTGATCAACAGCGCCGTGGCCGCACCGGCGACCACCCGCGGACGCAGCGCCGAACCGTTCACTCCGAACCCCGGTCGCCCGCGTCGCCCGACTGGGGGCCGAGACGGCGGGCCTTCCACCACGGCAGGATGTCGCGGTCCCAGTTCGACACGGTGCGCTCGGCGTGCTCGCGGTAGTAGCGGTCTTCGTCGGTCAGTGTGGCCGGATCGGTGTACCACGGCAGATGTCGCGCCAGATACGGCGCCCCGGTGCGCAACGAACGCAGCATGTCGTCGCGCCGGTCGAGCGGGCGGTAGAGCGCGAACGTGGTGTCGATCCCGGCGCGGAACACACCCGGCTCGATCTCGTCCTGCCAGAACGGGCGCTCCCAGTCGATCACGTCGTCGCGCAGCGGGTAGTGCGCGGGCAGATCGTCGGTGCGCAAGCCGAAGCCCACCTTGTCGATGTCGGGGAACCGGTCGAGCAGAGCGCGGAAGTGCTCGAGCGCGTCGTCCGGGCACGCCGGGTCGGGCACCACATCGGGATCCGTCACGACGAAGTAGCGGCCGTGCGCATGCCGTTGCACGGCACCGCTCAACCACGGCGCACGGTGGCCGAGGTTGCGGCCCGTCCGCACCACATGGTGACGGGTGCTCGCCAGGAACTCGACGGCGGCCGGATAGGTCGACGCGTTGTCGATCAGCCACACCTCGTCCTGGCCCACCCGGTCGAGCCAGGCGAGCAGTTCGCGCAGCGGCTCGACCCGGTCGCGCACTGTGATGAACACCGGGTACTGCTCAGCCACGGCGACCCCGCACCCGGGCATACACGGCGCGCAACGGCTGGGCGGCGCGGAACAGCTTCGTGGCGCGCAACGCGTCGAGCTCGGCCGTGACCGCGGCCAACTGTGCCTCGGTGGCGGCGAGGCGCGCCTCGACAGCGCGCAACACAGCGATGGCCTCGTCGCCGCGTCGCTCGGCGCCCACCTGCGCGCTGACGGCATCTTCGAACCAGGCGAGCACGTCGAGCAGCCGCAACCGCTGCGCTTCGGCTTCGTCGTCGAGCCGTTCGAGCAGGGTGATCAACTCGTCGACGGTGGGTGCTGCGCCGAGCTGCAACCCGTCGAAGTCGTGCGTGCGGTGCGTGCCCATGCCGGGCCGCAGGTTAGTCGGGCGGCTCACACGCGGACCTTCGTGCGCGCAGACCACGTTGGTGGTGGTCACGGCTCACGGATCGCTGGGCTTCGTGCGCGTGGGTCACGTTGGTGGTGGTTACGGCTCACGGATCGCTGGGCGCTGGGGTGGGGTGGGGTGGGGTGGGGGCGTCAGGGGTGGGGGCGTCAGGGGTGGGGGCGTCAGTAGAAGTAGGCGATCACCTTCACGGCTGCGGCAGCGAGCAGCACGGCGATCGCGACACCGGTTACCTTCATGCCCACTGCGGCGTTCGAGCGGTGCCGGCGCATGGCCACCGTCACCCCCGGCAGCGCGATGAACGCAAGCAGGTAGCGGCCCTGCACGCCCGTGATGAGCGGCGAGGCCACCGGGTTCCACGACAGGTAGGCCGACGTGTAGAGAGCGAGCACCCCGAGCAGCGACACCCCGAGGGGCACCCAGGTGCGCACTGCATCGGCACGGCCCTCCACAGCGATGCGCGGGCCGGCTTCGGTGGCGACGAGCGCGCCCAGCAGTAGCGCGGCGAGGATGACGAAGCCGGTGAGCATCAACGGTGTCTCGGGCGAGCCGGTGCGGAACATCCCGAACGCGCCCACCCACCCCTTCATCACGAACTCCTGGGTCTCCCAGTGGAACACGCTGTCGCTCAGCACGTTGAGGAATGCGACCGGATGCCCCGCCACCCACCGCACCTGACGGCCGGGGTCGACATCGCCCGCGGCCACCAGCGCACCCGACGGATAGCCGAACCGTGCCCACAGCACCATCGCCGCCAGGGGCACTGCAGCCATCGCCGCCAACCGCTTCGCGGTGGCACGCGCCGAACCAAACAGACCGGGTCGATAGGCGGCGAACAACAGCAGGAACACTGCGTAGGGCGGCTTCGACACCACCAGCGCCGACGACGCAGCGACTATCACCGCAATGTCGAGCCGACGCGGTGTCGGTGCATCCTGTGCCGAGAAGCGCAGACACGAGGCGATGAGCACCAGGGCACACCCCAGCACCATCCCGTCGGGTGAGAACCCTGCGGCACCGATCAGTGCCATCGGCATCAGCGCCACCGACGCCAGCAACAACTGCAGCCGCGGGGCCAACCGGATCGCCCACCAGCACATCGTGATCGAGGCGGCCAACCCGAGCAGTCGGCCGAGGTAGAACGTGACCGGCAGCGGTAGCCCCACGGCGCGACCCACCGCCACGCCCACCGTGTGGCCCGGATACGACCACAGCGAATAGGTGCCCATCGGTTCGCCCACCACCTGCTCGCGTACCTGCGGCGAACAGTCGGGTGTGTCGAGCCAGAAGTCGCGCCACACGAACGGCTGCGGTGAGGCGGCCACTCGGCCGAACTCGGTCATGTACTCGCGGACGCAGCGGTCGTAGGTGCCGGTGGTGACCTCGTTGCCGCTGTTCGGGTCGAACGTCGAGTCGGCCACCACATCGCCCGCCGACACCTGCCACACGCGGAAGAAGTGGGCTGACTCGTCGAGCACCTGCGACGGCGGCACCAGCAGGGCGAAGAACAACCCTGCCGGGATGGCCACGAGCAGGTAGAAGCGCGACACCTGCACGGCCGCGATGCTATCCCGCACCCGTGGGGCGTGGGTCGCACGCCTAGCATGACGCCTCTGGAGGAGACGAGGTGAGTCCGACCGTGACCGCAATGAAGGGCAGGGCGCGCCGGTTCGTCGACCGCCTCGCCGCCCCCTACGTCGAGGCCGTGGTCGAGCGGGTGAACGCCACCTCGGCAACCGGTGGCGATGCGGTGGCGGCCGATCCGCTCGCCGTGCGACCCAATGGCACCAGCGACGCGTTCCACGCAGCGCTGCACGAGCTGCGCACGATCGAGCTCGAGAATGTGCCGAAAGGTGCCCGGCGGGCGCTCAGCGTGGGTGCCCAGGGCCGGTGGTACTTCGACTGGTTCGAACGCTCGGTCGGCGTGGTCGACGAACACGTGGGGGTCGAGGCCTACGAACCGCGCCCCGACGACCTACCGCCCTACGCAACGTGGGTGGCCGACACGGCCGACCAGATGGTGGGTGTGGCCGACTCGTCGATCGACCTCGTCTTCGCCGGGCAGACCAGCGAGCACCTGTGGGCCCACGAACTCGCCGGGTTCCTCGCCGAAGCCCATCGGGTGCTGCGCGCCGACGGGGTGCTGGCGCTCGACAGCCCCAACCGGCTGATCACCGAACACCTCCACTGGAGCCACGGCGGACACACGATCGAGATCTCGGCGGCCGAGATGCACACCCTGCTCGGCCTCGCCGGGTTCGAGGTGCTCAGCACCGCCGGCCTGTGGAACTGCGTGCTCGACGGCCGGGTGTGGCAGCTCGAGGAGGGCATCGAGCAATCGGCCGTGCTCACCCGTCGCGCAGCGACCGCCCACGACCGGCCCGACGACGCGTTCGTGTGGTGGATCAACGCCCGCCGCCTCGACATCGGGCCCGACCGCCCAGCCCTCGACGCATCCGTGGCCGACCTGTTCGCCCGCCACTGGAACACGCGGGTCTGCCGCGGTCTGTTCCCCACGCCCGGTGCCACGGCGCTGGAACTGCAGCCCGGGGCCAGCGGGATGCAGGGCCAGACGTTGCCGTTCCTGCTGCACGCCGGCGACTGGACCATCACCGCCACGCTCGCCGACGGCACCTGGGCCGACCTCGACGGATTCGCCCTGCAGATCGTCGCGCCGGGCGGTGTGCTGGTGCACGACCTGCCGCTCAGCGCCGCCGAGGTCGACGGAACGCAGGCGACGTTCCGGTTCCACCGGCCCGAGTTGGTGTTCGCGCTGGCGATCGAGGTGCACGTCGGTCGAGTCGACCGGCCCTGCCGGCTCGCCCTGCCGCTCGACGTGCGCATCCATGACTGACCTCGATCCGCGGTCGGCCGCGTATCGCGAGCGGGTGATGGCCGACTGGCGGCACATCACCGGCCGCACGCACTACGACCCCACAGTCGACGAGGCGTTCGACCTCGACCCCGCCGTCTACCTCCCGGTGCCCTACCCCTACAGCTCGGGCGACCCGGGCGAGGTGGGCCGCTACTTCGGGGCGATCGCCTGGTTCATGCGCACCGTCGGTCTGCCGCCCGGGGCGAGGATCGTCGAGTTCGGCGCGGGCTGGGGGCACCTGGCGATGACGCTCGCTGCCACCGGATTCGACGTGACGGCGATCGACCTCAACCGGGCCTCGGTGGACCTGCTGCGCGAACGCTGCGCCCGGTTGGGTGTGCCTCTACGCGTCGAAGAGCACGCGTTCCTCGACGACCACACCACCCGGCACCGCAACGTCGACGCCGTGGTGTTCTTCGAGGCCTTCCACCACTGCGACGACCCGCTCGCCCTGCTCGATTGCTGCCGCGACTTGCTGGCGCCCGGTGGCCAGCTGATCCTGCTGTCGGAGGCCGTGTACGACGACTTCCACCAGCCGTGGGGCGTGCGTCTCGACGGCCCGGCCGTGACGATGGCGAAGCAGGAGGGCTGGCTCGAGCTGGGCTTCCAACGCTCGTTCATGTACCGCGAACTCAACGCCCGCGGTTTCGCCATCAGCGAGCACAGCGACACGGCGCTCGGCCCCTACGGCACGATGCAGTGCTGCCGACTCGTGGCCGACGGCACCACGTTCGCCGGTGCGCTCGCACCCGACGAGGCAGCCACCTGGGACCACCGTGCCCCCGCCCACCTGGCCGGGCGACTGGCCACCGAACACAGCCGGGCGACCCTCAGCGAACGGCCCGCATCGGCCGCGCACGTGCAGGTGGTGAACCTCGCCGACACCGCGCTGCGGGTAGCGCTCGACACCGGCGCCGACCACCGCGAACACACGCTGAGCTCCGGCGAGCGGCGCTCCATCGACCTGGCCGTGCCGTCGAGCGGGCCGCGTGTGCTCGGTGTGGCGAGCGACCGCGCCGACTCGGCCGCGCTCGGCCTAGCGCACGTCGGCGTGTGTGTGGAAGGCGTCGTCGTAGCGTGACCCCTGGCCCGCAAGGGCATCGGCCAGGTAGCGCCGCGTGGAGGCAACCGAGTACTGCTGCACCACTGCGGCGCGCGCCACGGCATGCGGGTCGTCGCCGGCGCCGACCGCGGCCACCGTACGCGTGATCGCCGCGGCCAGCGCAGCGGCGTCGCCCGGCGACACACGTTCGTCGCCCGCGACGAGCACGAACGGCAGGTTGCCCGCATCGGTGCCGATGGCCCGCAGGCCATGCCCGTACGCCTCGATCACCGGGATGCACAGGCCTTCGTGCAGTGACGGACTGACCAACACATCGCTCGTGGCGTAGAGCGCAGCGAGCACGTCGTCGTCGGCGTCGAGCACGAACTCGACCGTGTCGCCCAGCGCCGCGGCGTCGGCCTGCAGTGCAGCGATGAGCCCTGCGTCGGAGAAGTGGCTGGCCCCGGCCACCCGCAACCGCACTGCTGCGCGCACGTCGGCGGGCAGCAGTGCGATCGCCTCGACGAGCGTCGCCACCCC
>JBAXSU010000179.1:0-6837 GCA_037130535.1 Actinomycetota bacterium | reverse complement strand
CAACTTGTCGCCCAGTTCGTCGGTGAGTTCGGTGGCGAACGGACCGCTGCCCACGCGGGTGGCGTAGGCCTTGGTGATGCCCACGATGCGGGTGAGGTAGCGCGGCCCGATGCCCGTGCCCACACATGCGCCACCGGCCGTCGGGTTGCTGGACGTGACGAACGGGTAGGTGCCGTGGTCGAGGTCGAGGAACGTCGCCTGTGCACCTTCGAGCAGCACTGCGTCGTCGCGGTCGAGCGCGGCGTGCAGCAGGTCGACCGTGTCGCACACGTACGGCGCCAGCCGCTCGGCGAGCTGCGCGAACTGCGCCACCAGTGTCTCCACATCGAGCGCTTCGCCACCCAGCGCGACGATCTCGGCGTTGTGCTCGATGGCCTGCAGCCGCACGGCCGCGGCGAACGACATCGCATCGAGCACCTCACCGGCACGGATGCCGATGCGCCGCGCCTTGTCGGCGTAGGCGGGCCCGATGCCCTTCAGCGTCGTGCCGATCTTGGCGTCGCCTCGGCTGGCCTCGTACAGCGCGTCGAGCGTCTGGTGCCACGGGAAGATGAGGTGCGCCTGGGTGCTCACCTTCAGCCGCGCGCACGAGACGCCACGACCCTCGAGCGTGTCGATCTCGCGGAACAGCGTGGGCAGGTCGACCACCACACCGTTGGCGATGACCGGCTCGATGTGGGGATAGAGGATGCCGCTCGGCACGAGTTGCAGGGCGTACCGCTCGGTGCCCACCACCACCGTGTGGCCGGCGTTGTGACCACCCTGGTAGCGCACCACATGGGTGTGTTCGCTGGCCAGCAGGTCGATGATCTTGGCCTTGCCTTCATCGCCCCACTGGGCTCCGACGACGACGGTGACAGGCATGGCACGCTCCTCACGCTGCAGGTGATCCGCGTTGACAACGGAACGTGCGGAAAGCCTAGTGGCTGGTGCACCGCCGCGACCTGCCGATACCGTGCCCGACGTGACGACGAACGAACCGGCCGTGCTGCGGCGGATGACGTGGGCGGCCATGCCCGAGGCCGAGCGGGCAGCGTTGTGCCATCGCGGTCTCGACGACATCTTCGACCCGGTGCTGCGCGAGTCGATCGGCCGCATCATCGACGAGGTGCGCACCGACGGCGACGAGGCGGTCTGCCGGGCACTCCGACAGTTCGACCGGATCGACCTCCGCCCGGATCAGCTGCAGGTGAGCGACGACGAGATCGCCACCGCCCGCGTGTCGCCCGAGGTCGATGCCGCCATCGACGACGCCATCGCCCACCTGCGTGCGTTCAACGAACGCGTCGTCGACCGGGCCCCACACTGGTCGTTCGAGAGCGAGCCCGGTCTGGTGGTGGGCGAAAAGGTGACGCCCATCGCGTCGGCGGGCCTGTTCGTGCCCAGCGGCAAGGCGTCGTACCCCAGCGTGGCGTATCAGCTCGGTGTACCCGCCGTGGTGGCCGGTGTGCCTGACATCGCGTTGGTGGTGCCGCCTGTACCCGGCGGTTCGGGCGAGGTCGACCCGGCCGTCCTCGTGGTGTGCCGCAAGGTAGGCATCCGCCGCGTCTTTCGCGTGAACGGCCCAGCCGGAGTGGCCGCCCTCGGCTTCGGCACCGAACGCATCCCGCGGGTACGCAAGGTGGTGGGCCCCGGCTCGCCCGCCGTCGCCTGCGCCCAGGTCGAGATGCAGCGTCACGGGGTGGCGACGATGATGCTGCTCGGCCCCACCGAGAGCCTCGTCATAGCCGACCACACAGCCGACCCGGTGCGGTTGGCGGCCGACCTGCTGATCGAAGCCGAACACGGCACCGACTCGGCCGTCGTACTGGTCACCACCTCGGCGTCGCTGGCGGACGCAGTCGATATTGAACTCGCCCGCCAACTCGCCGACCTGCCGGCGGTGCGGGCCGAGGCGGCACGGGCGTCGCTCGGTGTGAACGGCGGGTGCGTGTTCGTCGACGACCTCGCCGAAGCCGCGGCAGTGTCGAACCGCTATGCGCCCGAGCACCTGCAGTTGGCCGTCGCCGACGCTGCAGTCGAGGCAACCCTGGCGCTGCTCACCGAGGCGGGCGAGATCCTCATCGGCCAGCACACCCCGTTCAGCGCCGCCAACTTCGTGATCGGCTGCCCCGCTTCGCTGCCCACCAGCGGCTTCGCCCACGTGTCGTCGGGCATCACCGCCGACGCGTTCTTGAAGCGCACTGCCGTGGCCCGCGCCGACGAGCAAGCGCTGCGCCGCATGGGGCCGAGCATCGTCGCCCTCGCCGACCACGAGGGCTTCCCAGCGCACGCCGCCGCCATCCGCCGCCGCTTCCCCGCCTGACGACGCATAGGGTGACGGATGTGTCGTCACGCCCTCGCATCTCCGTTCCCGCAGCGCTGTTGGTGTTCATCCTCGGCGGGGCCGGGGTGGCCCACTTCGCCAATCCCGGGTTCTTCGACCCGCTGGTGCCCGACTGGATGCCGGGCTCGAAGCGGCTCACCACCTATCTGAGCGGTGTGGTCGAGATCGCTGCAGCCGTGCTGGTGGCCATTCCTCGTACCCGCCGCCTCGGCGGATGGGTGGCGCTGGCCACGTTCATCGGCGTGTACCCGGCCAACATCCAGGCCGCGCTGAACGGCGGCATGAAGGACATGGATCCGCCGTTCGATTCGGCCCTCGCCGCCTGGTTGCGCCTGCCGCTGCAGTTGCCGCTGTTCTGGCTGGCGTGGAAGGTGGCCCGGCCCACCAAACCCGACGCATGACCGCAGCGGTGCGGGTGCTGCTCGTCACTCACCCGCTCGCACCCGAACACTTCTTCGCGGTCCACCGTGTACCTGCAGCCCGGCGGCTGCTCGCGAACGCCATCAACTGGGTCGCGGCAACATCCCGTACACGTGGGTGGGCGTGAGCCGCACGATGGTGCGGCGGTCGTTCACCATCGACAGCCGGTACTCGTCCCAGTTCGGGTGCTCGCCCGCCAACGTGCGGTAGTACTCGACGAGTTCCTCCACCGTGTCGTCGTGCGGCGCAGCAGCCACGGGCGCCACCTCCACGTCGGCCTCCACCACCACATAGGCCCAGAAGTCGTCGGCCGCCACATGCAGCGACGCCTGCGCCGTGCGCACGAGGTTGGCGTACTTGGCCCGCGTGGCCGTGATGGAGATGCGGATCAGCCCGTCGCCACCGAGGTGGTACGTGATGTTCGACAGTTGCGGACGGCCGTCGCGTTTGGTGGTGGCGAGCACCCCGTTGCGGCGCGGGGTGATGAAGGCGAGGGCATCGACGAGATCCATGGATGCACCGTACCGAGCCGGCCCGGCGGGCGACAGAGGCGCACGACTCATCCCGATGGGATGATGGACATCGGTCGAGGCGACCACGAGGATGCACCCCCGACCACGGTCGCAGAGAGGGAGTTCGACTGCTGATGGAACAAGGGATCGATCTCACCACGCTGGCCGTCATCGCCGGATGCGTCGTGGTGTGGGGCATGGTGTCGGCCCGCATGGAGCGTTGGAACATCAGCGCACCGATGTTCTTCGTGCTGGCTGGCCTGGCGTTGGCGAACGGCCCCACCGCCATCGCCGAGGTCGGCCTCGCGAGCACAGGGCTGCGCGACATCGCCGAACTCACGCTGGCCGTGGTGCTGTTCGCCGACGCCGCTCAGGTGCAGGCCCGCGACCTGGGGCACGACGCGGGACCACCGACCCGGCTGCTGCTGATCGGACTGCCCCTCACCATGGTGCTCGGCACCCTGGCTGCACGGTGGTTGCTCCCCGACCTGTCGTGGTGGGTGTGTGCGGTGATCGGCACGGCGGTGGCGCCCACCGACGCAGCGCTCGGTGCCACCATCGTGGAGGACGAGCGCGTACCTGCGCGTGTGCGCAGGGTGCTGAACGTCGAGAGCGGCCTGAACGATGGCATCGCCACCCCGTTCGTGAAGTTGGCGCTGGTCGCCGCAGTGGCAGGCACCGCACTGGAGCTGGAGTCCGAGGGCGGCGCGCTGCGCGAGCTCGTGTGGGGTGCCGTTGGCGGCGCACTGGTAGGCCTGGTGGGCGGATGGCTGCTCGCGCAGGCTCGTGCCCGAGGCTGGGGCAGCGCCACGACACATTCGTCGGCTGTCGCCGCGCTGGCGGTTGGCGCGTTCGCCGCGCTCGACCAACTGGGCGGTAATGGCTTCATCGCCGCGTTCGTCGCCGGCCTCGCCTACGGGGCCATCACCCGTCGCGCCCCCGATGCGGCGCTGCACTTCACCCACCATGTCGGTGGCGTGCTGTCGATGCTGGTGTGGTTCCTGTTCGGCGCGGTGATGCTGCCGGTGTTGCAGTACGCCGGATGGCGCGAGGCCGTGTTCGCACTGCTCGCCCTCACCGTGGTGCGCATGGTGCCGGTGGCACTGGCACTGCTCGGCGTGGGGTTCGATCGGTTCACCGTGGCCGTCATCGGCTGGTTCGGCCCTCGCGGCCTCGCGTCGGTGGTGTTCGCCCTTCTGGCGGTCGACGCGCTGTCGTCGGCTGAGGGCCTGCGAGTGGTGGCGGCCATCACCGCCACGGTGGTGGGCAGCGTGGTGCTGCACGGCGCGTCGGCCGCGCCGGTGAGCAGTCGCTACGGCGCTGCCGAGGGGTCGTGATCACTGGCGGCATGGCGCAGCCAGGCGGCCTCCATCTCGGCCCATCGACCGCCGAGGGCACGCAGTTCCGCAGGTGAGCCGAGTTCGACGATACGCCCGGCATCGACCACGGCGATGCGGTCGGCGCGCATGGCAGTGGCCAGGCGGTGGGCGATGACGATGGCGGTACGCCCCTGCAGCACAGCGTCGAGCGCGCGCTCCACCACGGTCTCGCTCTCGAGATCGAGGCTGGAGGTGGCCTCGTCGAGCACCAGCACCCGAGGACGGGCCAGGAACGCCCGGGCCAGCGCTAGCAACTGGCGTTCGCCGCTCGACAGCGACACACCGCGTTCGTGCACGAACGTGTCGATGCCGTCGGGGAGGCGAGCGAGTACGTCGCCCAGGCCGACTGCCTGACAGGCATCGAGCACTTCGTCGGCCGTTGCCTCGGGCCGGCCGAAGGCCACGTTGTCGCGGATCGATGCGGCGAACAGGAACGGCTCTTGCGGCACCACACCGAGTTGGCGGCGCAACGATGCCCACGTCACCTCGCGCAGGTCGTGTCCGTCGATGCGCACCGTGCCGGTGGTGGGGTCGTGGAAGCGGGTGACCAGTTTGGCCATCGTCGACTTGCCGCTGCCGGTGGCGCCGACGAAAGCGAAGGTTTCGCCCGGTTCGACGACGAGATCGACGTGGCGCAGCACGGGCACACCGGCGAGGTACTCGAAGCCGACGTCGCGCAGTTCCACCCGGCCCTCCACGGTGGGGAGGTCGTACGCGTCGGACCGCTGCTGCACCGAGGGCTCGGTGGCGAGCAGATCGCGGATCTTCACCACGGCCGCCTGACCCGATTGGTACGTGGTGTACAGCTGCACCAGTTGCTGGATCGGCGCGAAGAACGAGGTGAGGTACAAGATGAAGGCCGCCAGGGTGCCGATCGACAACTCGCCGCGCAGCACCATGCGGCCGCCGATGAGCAGCACCACCACCTGCCCGAGGGCGCCGAGCAGATCGGCCGCAGGCCCGTACGCAGCACCCTGCCGGGCGGTGACGACGTTGGCGGCGCGGTAGCGGCTGATGATGCCGCGGTGCACCATCACGTTCTGGCGGCGACGGTTGAACGCGGTCACCACGCGGACGCCCTGCAGGGTCTCTGACAGATCGGCCAGCACGTCGGCGATGCGGTCGCGCACCACCGTGAACGAACGGTCCGACACACGCCGGTACCACAGCGTGATGAGGGTGAGTGCCGGCACCACGACTACCACGGTCACGAGCGCCAGGGTGGGTTCGAGGACGAACAGGATGACGCCTACCACCACCAGGGTGAGGCCCTGCACGACGATGTTCACGAGGCCGTCCTGGAACAGCTGCTGGAGCGCATCGATGTCGCTCGTCATGCGGGTGAGCAGGCGGCCAGCGCGCTCGTCGGTGTAGAAGTCGATCGACTGGCGCTGCAGATGGGCGAACACGCGCAGGCGGAGTTGGTAGAGCAACCGTTCACCGAGGCGGCCGGTCCACGACACTCGCCACGCGCCGGTGATGGTGGCCACCACCACCGACACGAGGTACAGCACGGCCACGATCACCACCACGTCGACCCGCCCGGGCGTGATGCCGTGGTCGATGCCCTGCTGGGTGAGCAGACCACCCGCCTGCAACGCGAGCGTCTCGAGCACCACCAGCAGCAGCGCCCCGAACAGCGCCATGCGATGCCCCTCGAGGAACCGACGCAGGGTGAACGGGCGACGGTCGGCGCCCACCGGGTCGAAGTGCACCGCCGGGTCGGGGTGCTCGGGCTCGGTGGCCAGGATCGCATCGGCGCGCTCGCGCAGTTCGGCGGGCACCCCGGCGAAGGGCAGGCCGGCGGCCGCGCTGGTCTGCGTACCACCCGGCCCGAAGCCCCCGCCGCCCGGTCCGAACATCACGGTCGGCCCTTCTCGATGACATTGGCCTCGATGACATCGTCGTCCATCGTGTGGGCCAGCACTGCGGCGTACCGGGGTTCGGTGGCGAGCAGGTGCTGGTGCGTGCCGTCGGCCACCACGCGGCCGTCTTCCAGCAGCACCACCCGGTCGGCCAGGGCGATGGTCGACAGGCGGTGGGCGATGAGGATCATCGTGCGGGTGCCGCGCAGTTGGTGCAGTGCGTCGTGGATGTGTTGTTCAACCTGCACGTCGATGGCCGAGGTGGCGTCGTCGAGCACCAGCACGGCCGGGTTCACCAGCAGCGTGCGCGCGATCGAGATGCGCTGGCGCTGGCC
>JBAXSU010000178.1:0-6849 GCA_037130535.1 Actinomycetota bacterium | reverse complement strand
CACACAGCGCACTCCACTGCGCGCCATCGCGGCGAGGCGCGCCACGAAGTCGCCGCCGGGCGTGCCTTCGTAGAGGTCGCTGATCACCACCAACACGGTGTCGTCGGGACGGTTCACCAGCGATTGACAGTAGGCCATCGCCCGGTTCAGGTCGGTGCCGCCGCCCAACTGCACGCCGAACAGCACCTCGACCGGGTCGTGGGCCAATCCGCTGAGGTCGGCGATGGAGGTGTCGAAGGCCACCAGCCGGGTGCTGAGCGAACGGATGGAGGCGAGCGCGGCACCGAACACGCCCGCGTACACCACGCTGTCGCCCATCGACGCGCTCTGGTCGATGGCGATGATCACCTCTTTGCGCATCGCCGAGCCGAGCCGGGCGTAGCCGACCAGGCGCTCGGGCACCACGGTGCCGAGGCTTGGCTGGAAGTGGCGCAGGTTGGCGCGCACCGTGCGGTCCCAGTCGATGTCGCCGCCCCGGGGGCGATTGGTGCGCGCCGTGCGGGTGAGAGCACCGCTGACCGCTTGCACCGTGGGTTGACCGAGACGGGCCTGCAGGTCGGCCACCACACGTGCCACCACCTGGCGGGCCGTGGCGCGAGTGCTGTCGGGCAGCAGGTGGGCGAGCTCGAGCAGGGTGCTGACGAGATGGATGTCGGGTTCCACCGCGGCCAGCATCTCGGGCTCGAGCAGCAGGCGCTGCAGATCGAGGCGCTCGATGGCGTCGCGCTGCATCACCTGCACCACCCCACTCGGGAAGTAGCGGCGGATGTCGCCCAGCCACCGCGCCACCGCTGGTGCCGACGAGGCCAGGCCTCCGGCACGATTGCTCCGACCACCCGACCGGCCGCCCGGCGTGCGCGCGTCGTAGAGAGCACTGAGAGCCGCGTCGATCTGCCGGTCGTCGCCGTCGAGCTGCACGCCCGTGCCATCGGAGTGCTCTTGGTCGCCGCTGCCGAGCAGCAGTCGCCAGCGACGGAGCCGCTCGGCCTCGTGCACCGTTGCCAGCGCAGCCCCCGGCACGTCCCACACTGCCTCGGGCACGACTTCGGGCACGACTTCGGGCACGACTTGGGGCGCGGTGTCGTCGCGGGTGCTCACTGCGGCCGCCCCAGCAATGCGGCCACCGTGGCGAGTGCCGCCTCGACGCGGGCCGCGTCGAGCGCGACGACGCGGCCACCATCCGCCGGTGGTTCGCCCGTGCGCACCCGCTGGCCGAGTGCCCGCCGCTCGGCTGGCTCGAACGCACCGAAGGTGCGGCGCAGCAGCGGCAGCGCATCGGTGAACGACTCGCCCGACAGCGAGGCCAGCCAGCGGTCGACCACACCCAGCAGCATCGGGTCGTGCAACAGCACCGTGCCCGAGCCCCCGAGAAACCCCTCCACGAACGTCGCCGCCTCGAGCGGTACGGCACCCAGCGACAGCGCCCGCGACACCCGGCGCTCGACCGCGTCGGCGGCGAGCGTGCCTGCATCGGCCAGCAACCGAGTGGCGAGGCCCTGCAGCAGGCCGTGCACCCGGTCGCGATCAGACAGTTCGACGAGCGACAGGCGCCACCTGGCCAGCAGGTGTTCGTCGCCCAGGAGTGCCAGAGCCGACTGAGCGGCGCGCATCAGGTCGGCCATGGTGGCCGAGCCGTCGTCGTCGAGCGCCGTACATGCGGCCACCAACCCGGCGGACACGCGCGTCACGATGCCCCCGACCACCTCGGCCAACGCCGTGCCGTCGGTGCGGCGCACATCGCCGTACCTGATGGTGCGCACGAGGGCGGGCACTGCCTCCATCAGCCGCGCGACGTCGTCGCTGAGCGCGGCCCGGTCGCGTACCAGGCCGAGCAACGTGGGCACGACAGCGTCGAGGTCGGCGAGAAGCGCCTGCTCCAGCAGCACCGTCAGCTCGCCGGGCGACGCTGTGTCGGTGGCCCGCTGGGTGAGGGCTGCGCCTGCGGCGGCCTCGAGGGTGGTGCCCAGGCCTGAGGCCTCGATGATGAGCACCTCCAGTTCGGGCTCCCACACCACCTGCCAGGCCTCACGGAAGGTGCCGGTGCTCCCGCGCCCGTCGACGGGGCGCCCCCACGGCACATCGAGCACGAGCAACCGGTGCAGCAGGTGCGAGCGGCCCAGGTCGAGCGGACGACGAAGATCGAGTTCGAGCAACCGCCCCACCGGTTCGGGTTTCAGGCGCCAGCGCTTCTGTTCGACGGCCAGGCTGCGAGCGAGTGGCACCATCGGGGTGCTGTCGGGCGCCGCGCCCAGTTGGGCACCGACCACCATCTCGCTGCTGAGCAGCCGCAGCGGTGCGTCGGCACCGTGGCCCAGGGCCGCCCGGGCGGCGTCGGTCACCTCGCTCAGCCCCGCCAGCGGCCTGCCGCGTAGCGCGGCCAGGGCCTCGGCCAACCGAGTGGCCTCGACCACATCGGCGGCCGACACCGCGTAATCGGCACGGCGCAACACATGCGCAGCCTCGCTGAACCAGCGGGCCACGACGTCGGGGCCGGCGTGCGTGTACAAGTGGTGGTACCAACCGGGTGCGGTGACCCCGGCACGGTACCCGAGGCCACTGGCGAGGCGGCGATGCGTCCACGGCACCCAGGTGACGGCAACCTTTGCCTTCGGCAGGCCGCGCAGCGTTGCAGTGTCGCGGCGCGCCTGTGCCGGGGTGGTGGCCGAGCCGAGCGCTGGCACATGCCATGCCCCGCAGATGACGGCGATGTTGCCGAAGCCGTCGGCCACCGCGCGACGAATGGACGCACGCATGTGGGCCTCACGCCACCGCTCGAGCAGTTCGTCGGGTTCGCCCAGCGGCTCGCACACCGCGCGTAACTCGGCCATCGCCTCGCCGATCGCCACGAACGGCGTATCGCCGGCGTCGGTGCCGTCGAGGCGGTGTTCGACGACGTCTTCCCACCAGCGTTCTGCATCGTCGTAACCGGCTGCCTCGGCGAGGGCCCCGATGGGGTCGAGTGGTCGGGGCGGGGCCGTGTGCAGAGCCTCGTCGGGTTCGGGCGACGGCGGACGCTCGGCCAGCATCGTGCGTGCTGGCAGATCGATACAGCGCACGGGCACGTCGTTGGCGAGCGCCCAGCGGATCGCCACCCACTCGGGGCAGAACGATGCGTACGGGAAGAAGGCTGCACGTTCAGGGCGGTCGACGATGTAGGCGAGCATCGCCACCGGCGGCTGCATGTCGGGGTGACCGGCGAGGGCGACGATGCCGTCGGCGTCGGCGGGGCATTCGATGAGCACCGTGTCGGGTGGATCGGCACGCAGCGCGGCCTCCACTGCGCGCGCCGAGCCGGGCCCGTGGTGACGGATACCCAGCAGACGGATCTGCGCAGTGACGGTGGCGGTGGGGGCCATGCGGAGGGTCGGTCTCAGCGCATCGCCAGAGAGTCGAGGTATTCACGCCACACCACCGTGTCGTGCACCGGGTCGCGCACCACGCTGGCCTCGATGCCGCCGAGTAGGTCGTCGAACCGCACCGTGCCGTCGCCGAGGTGCACGGCCATTGCCATTCCGTGCACGATCACCGAGATGGCCTCGGCCGTGCTCATCGTGCCCGATGGCGTCTTCAACTTGATGCGCCCGTCGTCGCTCTGGCCGAGCCGCAGTTCGCGGAACACCGACACCACCCGGCGGATCTCGTCGGCCGGCGCGGCGTGCGGAGGCAGCGACAGGGCGGCCCCCAGGGCGGCCACGCGCTGGGTGACGATCTGCACCTCCTCCTCCGCGGTGGCCGGCGTAGGGAGCACCACGGTGTTGAACCGGCGACGCAATGCGCTCGAGAGTTCATTCACGCCGCGGTCGCGGTCGTTGGCCGTGGCGATGAGCGTGAAGCCGTGTCGGGCCTGCACCTCGATGCCCAGTTCGGGCACCGGCAGAGTCTTTTCGCTGAGCACCGTGATGAGCGCGTCCTGCACATCGCTGGGCAGACGAGTGAGTTCCTCCACTCGCACCACCGCGCCGCGCTCCATGGCCCGGAACACGGGCGACGGCACCAGGGCGGCTGGTGTGGGCCCCTCGGCCAGCAGTCGGGCGTAGTTCCATCCGTAGCGGATGGCTTCCTCGGCCGTGCCGGCGGTGCCCTGTACCACCAACGTCGAGTCGCCGCTGATGGCTGCAGCCAGGTGCTCGCTCACCCAGGTCTTCGCCGTGCCCGGAAGGCCGAGCAGCAGCAGGGCGCGGTCGGTGGCCAACGTGGCCACGGCGGTCTCCATCAGCCGACGCGGGCCGATGTACTTCGGCAGCACGACGGTGCCGTCCGACAGCGTGCCGCCCATCAGGTAGGTGACCACGGCCCAGGGCGACAGACGCCAGTTGGAGGGGCGGGGCCGGTCGTCGAGCCCGGCGAGTGCAGCCAGTTCGTGGGCGAACTCGTCCTCGGCGTGCGGACGCAGGATGCCTGCGTCGCCGGATGCGGGAGTGCCGGATGCGGGTTCGGTCATGACGGGTCACCTCTGGAGTCGGGAGGGGCGAGTGAGGGGGTGCGGAAGGATGGGGCGTTCTGGGCGGTCGGCGCCGCGGCCGCGGCGAACTCGCGCAGCATCTCGATGCGGAACTCGGCCAGATCCGTGAGCGCGGCGCTGGTGCGAGCGGTGAGGGCCGTGGCGGCCTGCTGGCCCACCGACGCCAGGAACGAGGCCAGCGCGTCGCGAGTGAGGCCGGCGACGAGTAGCTGCAACTGCGGCAGCGCCGCCCAGGTGGCCCGGCCGTCGCGGAGCTGGGTGAGGACGAGCACCGCCGCGGCCCCGCTGTGGGGAGGGGGCGGTACGGGGCCCAGCGGTGCCACAGGCTTGGCAGGGGCGGCGGGCATGGGCTTCACCCCCAACTCGGGCACCGCCTGGGCCAGCCATGAGGCCCGGGGCCCGGCGAGGCGGCGCACGACCTGGTCGAGATCTGGACGTCGGCGACCACGCAACAGCAGTGCGGGCAGCAGGGCCGCCGGCAGTTGCATACCCGCCTGGTCGCAGAGGTGGAGCCACTCGCCCAACAAGATGTCGTGTTCGCCCCCGACGAGGCGCCCGAGACGCCGGGCGCACTCGGCGGAGCACGGAGGCCGGCTGTCGGGCGGTGCCTCGGGCAGCGGCCACTGCGGAGCAGCAGCCGCCATGGCCCCCGCACGGCGGGCCACCACCACTGCTGCAGCGCGGTCGAGCAGCGCCACCGCCGGGTCGGCGTCGCCCGGCCAGCGGTCCCATCCCTCCACCGCGCTGGGCAGCGGGTGTCGTTCGGCACCCAGTACCGCCGTGGTGACGAGCGTGCTCCACTCGGTGGCCGCACTGGTGGCGAGGTCGCCGGTCACAGGGCCACCGCCGTCGAGATGCCGTGACCCTCATCGGCCCACACGGTGAGTGGCTGGAACCCGTCGGCCGACCACTCGCCCATCACCGTCACCGGACGGCCGCCGCTGATCGACACCAGCTCGGCGAGCCGCCAGAACCCGGGCACGATGGGGAGGGCGCCAGTTCGATCGGCCAACACCCAGCGGCCGTCGCCCAGCGGGGTGGGTGCGGCGCAGAGGCACAGCGGCACCCGTTCGAGCCAGGGTTCGGCCGCCACGGCCCACCCGGCGAGGCCCATCGCCCGCTCGACCGCGAACCCGGTGGGTGCCGCGGTGCTGACCACGCTGAGCGAGTGCAGCCTGCCCACCAGCGCCCGCAGCGGTGCTGCGCCCGGGTACCAGTGAATGTCGGCATCGAACTCGGTACCGACCACGTGGTCGCTTTGCAGTTCGTTGCCGAACGTGCCGAACGACAGCATCAGCGCCCAGGTGGGTGGCGGCGGTTCGGCGGCCCCGGCCGGGTCGAGGGAGCGCAACCAGGTTCGCTGCACCGTGATGCGGTCTTCACGCACTCGGCTCTCGCCCAGTACCTGCCAGCGCGCTGTCGACGGCACACCGGCCAGTACATCGGCCTGCAGGGTGGTGAGACCGGTTGCGGCATGCACCCCGTCGGCGAGGTCGTCGGGTAGTTCGGCCGTGTGCAGTGCACCGTTCACGAGCAGGTGCAGCACCGCCAACTCCTCGAGCACATCGTGATGCCACTGCTGGTGCTGGCCCACCCGGGCAGCCACCCGCTTCACCCGGTTGGCCAGCCCACCGCACTGGGCGTCGACCAGACGGGCAGCCACCCGGTCCCAAGTGTCGGGCTGGGCCAGATCGGCAGCCGCCAACCCCACGCGCACGCGGTCGGCGATCCAACGGTCGAACTCGATCAGCCCGGCACGCATTCGTTCGGCCCGTTCGGTGCGGCGCTTCTCGCGCTGGGGGTCGTCGCCACGGGGTTGTGGCGGGGCCGTTGCACCCAGCGCTGCCGTGCCGACCGCAGCAGACTCGTCGCCGTCGACCCCTACATCCGGCGCCGTCTGCGGTGCAACCTCCGGCACCACGGCGGGCACGGGAGCCTCGACCGGGTCGGCCAGCGCATCGCGGAGCGCGGCCTCACGGATGGCTCGGCGCTGCAACCAGGCCTCGACGAACGGCAGACGACGCGCCGGCTGCACCCCCTGCTGGGCGTGCAGCAACAACAGCCCCAGGCAGTGCTTGCACGGCAGTTTGCGGCTGGGGCAGGTGCAGCGGAACGCCGGCACGGTGAGTTCGATCGACACCTCGTACGGCTCGGCCGACGACGCGATGTACTGCCCCCACACGGCCTGGTCGTCGCAGCCCGCCGCCGACCAGTTGCTCGCCTCGGCCACCCCGACAGCAGCCGCGGCCGCGTGCCGGTCGGGGGCCATCAGCAACACCTGTTCGGGCGTGGGGCGCACGGTCATGACACAACCGAGGGTACCGCGGGGGTGTCACACCCTTCCCCCGCGCCCACCCGGCCATCCGGCCACCCGGCCACCCGGCCAC
>JBAXSU010000177.1:0-7000 GCA_037130535.1 Actinomycetota bacterium | reverse complement strand
CGCTGCGCAGGTGACCGCACTGGCCACCCGCTTGGCTGCGCTCGACGCTGCCGCCGGTCTCGGTCGGCTGTTCGCCCCACAGGTGCCCGACGACATCGTCGACGAGGTACTCGACGAGGAGGGCTGGGTGCTCGGTGTACCCGGCTCGGCCGACGCCGCACCGGAGCAGCGTCAGGTGACCTGGATGATGTGACCGCGGCCGGCGCGCTTGGCGATCGACGCCGCGCCGATACCGGTGAGCAACAGACCGTCGGGCGTGAGGTCGCCGTTGCTGACCGTGAGGCCCACGCAGGCACCCATCGCCACGAACTCGTCGCCCACCATGAACGGGAACGCCATGGCCATGATCGCCCGCTCGGCCACCGGCCGGGCGGTGGCCATGACGGCGTTCTTCTCGAGCAGGATGACGAAGCCGTCGATGCCGTGGCGCACGGCGATGTCGCCGGGGCGCAGACAGGCCATCAACCGTTGCGATGCGGCAGCGAACACCTCTCGGCCCACCTCGCGGCCATGGGCGTCGACGATGGTGTTGAAGTCGTCGAACACGACGAACATCACCACGCGGCCCGGATAGGCCCACGACGGTTCGCTCGACGCAGTGGCGAGCGCACGCTCGAGCGCCGCCCGACTCCACAGGCCCGTGTTCGGGTCGTGGTCGGACGCGCGGGCGGCGGTGACCACTGCTTCCACTTCGGCGACGGCGTCGACGCCGCCTTCGGCGATGCCGGCATCGCGGGCTTGCTGCTCGGACACCTTCACGGTCGAGTCGTCATCGGTCTCGTCGGACGGTGCGTCGGTGGCAGACACGTCGATCGGAGCCAGTTCCTCGCCGAACCAGGCGAGCCGAACGCCCAGCACCGTTGCGGCCGCGATGAGCGAACCGAGGCCCATGGCCGGGAGTCCCCCCACGGCCATCAAGGCGGCGAGGGCGACGATGACCGTGGTCGCTGCGCCGATGGCGACGACTGTTCCTGCCTTATGGGTCACCCGCGAACCTTTCACCGCCCGTACGTCACCTGACTGTCCGGAGCGCCGGCCACGGGGCAGCAGGGTTGGACATGTCTGCCGCGACATTTCCGCACACCGTGTCACACCCCTTGTGCATCATCCCCCCATGGCTCAGCACACCGACTCCACCCCCGATGCCCCGGCCGATGTTCCCGAGCAGCTCACCTTGCTGCCCGCTTCCGATCGACCGTTGCAACTCCGCCTCGACCGTCGTACCCGCGAACTGGGTCTGTCCCAGATCGCACTCATCCGCCGGCAACTCGCCCAGCGGGCGGCACACACCGGCGGCGCGTCACATCAGGCCGCCTGAATCCGGCGGCCTGCGTCACCCCGCCGCTGGGGCCAGCGCCTTCACCGCGTCCCAGTGCTTCAACTCCGGGTCGAACGGCATGATCGCCAGGCTGCTGGTGGTCACCCCGTTGTAGAAGTAGGCCTGGATCTTGGCTCGGCACTCGGCGGGCGAGCCGTGCACGATGAGGTCGTCGACCACCTCGTCGGGAATGGCGGCCAGCGCGGCCTTGCGGTCGCCCGCCTGCCAGGCGTCCCACATCGGCTGCAGCACCTCGCCGCGGCCGAGCCAGCGATGGAACTCGGCGTACACCGGCACATTCAGGTAGGCGGCCACCGCAAAGCGACCCGCGGCCCGCACGGCCTCGGCGTTCTCACTCGGGCAGCAGAAGATGCGGGCGACGATCTCTTTGTCGACCCCGCCCGACGCCTCGCGCACCACACCGGCCACTCGGCTCACGTCGGTGGGCGACAACCAGTTGATGATCGCGCCGTCGCCCTCGCGGGCCGCCAACTTCAGCATGCCCTCGCGCAGCGCGGCCACCAAGATGGGCGGCGTCTGCTCGGGCCGCACGCCCAGGCGGAAGCCGTTCACCGTGAACGTGTCGTACGTCTTGGCGATCTTCTCGCCGCTCAGCGCATCGCGCAGGAACCGAACCACGTCGCGCACCTTCTTGTACGGCTCGACGAAGGGCACGCCGTTCCACCGCTCGACGATCACATTGCTGCTCGAGCCGATGCCGATGGCGAACCGGCCCGGCGCTGCGTCGGCCAGCGAGGCGACGCTCTGCGCGAAGCATGCTGGCGAGCGGGTGTAGGCGGGCACGATGGCGGTGCCCAGCCGCAGCCGCGGCTCCCACGCTGCGGCCAGGGCCAGCGGCGTGAACGCATCGGCGCCATCGCTCTCGGCCGACCAGATGTCGGTGTAGCCCATATCGGCCAACTCGCCCAGCTTGTCGCGGTGGCTGTGCAGCGGGCCGGGCAGCGGCACGGTCATGCCGGGACGGATCGGGAGTGCCATGGTCATCGGCTCCTTGTGTCGGACGATCGATCGGTGGACGTGTCGCCGGGTGCGGCGGTGTCGCGACTCTTCCAGAAGCGGACGATGCAACTCTGACTGGCAGTGGCCAGCAGCGTGCCGTCCTCCGCGAACATGTGCACCAGACCGTGTCCGAAGCCGCGCTCGACGGCGTGCACCCGGATGTCGAGCAGCACCCATTCGGTGGGCACCAGATGCACCACGCGCAGCGTGTTGTCGAGGCTGTTGCCCCCGCCCAGCACCCCCAGGGCCTGGCCCACACCCATCGGCACGAAGTCGCCCAGCACCGCCAGCGCCGTGGCGTCGACACCGTCGATCACATCGGGGATGCGCACCCACATCAGCGTCTGGCCGTCGCTCGGTGTGCCGTCGAGTTCCTCGAGATCGCGACCCTTGGCCAGGCGCTGCTCGAGGCGGTCGTTGATCGTGCCTTCGACCGGCATGCGGTGCGGTCGCGGCGTGCACTGATCGGGTGCCAGCACGTCGGGCATGCGTTCGAACTGGCCCGTCACGTCCATCGGCCGGTGGCCCAGCGCAGCGTTCACGGTGAGGATCTCGCGGTTGCCCACATGGCACACCGCTCGGGCCTGGGTCATCTGGTGGCCCACCACCGCCAGGGTGATGTCGACGTCCATCACCTCGCCCGGTTTCGCGTACGACAGGTACTGGGCCGTGGCCCACACGCACTCGCGCTCGCTGGTGCCCTCCATGGCCGCGATGGCAGCGGCCAGACCGCACCCGCCGAACAGGAATCCACCCATCGTGCTGAGGCCCTGGGTGACCTCCATCTGCCAGCGGTAGGGATTGTGGCTCTGCTGCAGGCCGAGGAAGGCACGACTGTCCATGACCCGCCCGACTCTAGGGTCTGGCCCCGGCTGCACTCGCCTCGGCGCAGTAGCGTGCCGGGCATGGCCGATACACCGTGGCAGGGCGATGCCTGCTCTCTCGTCGACGAGTTCCGATCCGGGCGACGCAGCCCACTCGAGGAACTGCAGGCCAGCTATGCCGCCATCGAGGCGAGCGACCTGAACGCCTTCTCCTTCCTGCCGCGCGAGCAGGCCGAGGCGGCTGCCCGTGCGGCCGATGTGTCGCTGCCATTCGGCGGTGTGCCGGTAGGCGTGAAGGAACTCGACCAGGTGGAAGGTTGGCCCGACACCGAGGCGTGCGTGGTGTTCGCCGACCGGGTTGCCACACAGACCTCGTTCCAGGTGCGCCGCATCCGCGACAACGGCGGTGCCGTGCTGGCCGGCCTCACCACGGCCAGCGAGTTCGGCGGGGTGAACGTCACCCGCACCGTGTTGAACGGCGCAACGCACAACCCGTGGCAGCACGGCCGAACGCCTGGCGGCTCGTCGGGCGGCAGCGCAGCAGCGGTGGCAGGCGGACTGGTATCCATCGCCACCGGCGGCGACGGCGGCGGCTCCATCCGCATCCCCGCCGGCTTCACCGGCCTGGTGGGTTTGAAGAGCACCTTCGGTCGAATCCCGCGCGGCCCGCGCGCCGAGAACGGCAACTACACCGTCACCGTCGGCTGCATGGCCCGCAGTGTGCGCGACACGGCCCGTTGGTTCGACGTGTGCAACGGCCACGACCCGCGCGACCAGTTCAGCCTGCCGCGTGTGGAGGGCTGGGAGGCCGGCCTCGGTTCGTTCGGTGCCGAACTGCGCGGGCTGCGCGTGGCCGTGGTGCCCGACTGGGGTGGCGCCGTCGTGTCGCCCGCGATGTGGGAGGTGCTGGCCGAGGCCGCCGAGCACCTCATCGCCACCACCGGGTTGCATCGTGTCGACGGCTTCGACACCTCGCTGCCATCGATGGGCGCGGCGTGGAGCATCAGCGGGATGATCTCGATCTTCACCGAACTGGGCGACGCCTGGCCGGGCTGCGCCGATGTGCTCACGCCCGAGATGCACATGGGCCTGCTGATGGCTCCGCAGCGCTACGGCATCGAGGCCCGAGCCAAGATCGAGCGCCGCCGGATGGAACTGAACGAGCGCATGGCCGCCGTCTTCGACCCGGTCGACGGTGTCGATCTGGTCATCACGGCCAGCAACCCCGACGTCGCCTTCGACGCCGAGGGCCCACTGCCCGACGTGTTCGGCGGCGTAGCTGCAGGTGCCGGCAACAACGGCAAGCTCACGTTCCCCTGCAACCTCCACGGCAACCCCGGCATCTCGGTGCCGGCGGGCGCCGTCGACGGGCTGCCGGTGGGCCTGCAGATCATCGGCCGCCACTTCAGCGAGCAGGTGCTGCTCGACCTCGCTCTGGCGATGGAGCGCACCCGGCCCTGGCCGCTGGTGGCACCCGGCTCGCCCACCTGAGCCTCTCGACCGTCTCGTCCACCCGATGACCACCAGCCGCCCGATGCCGACCGAACGCGCCGTTACGCCGCTCAGCGCGAACCAGCGGATGCTGGCGGTGAGCATGGTGCTGGGCGTCACGCTGGTGGCGTTCGAGGCGACCGCGCTCATCACGGCGCTGCCCACCATCACCGACGAACTCGGCGGCGACTCGCTGTACGGGGTGTCGTTGGCCATCTACACGCTGGCCAACATGGCGGCACTCGTCATCTCCGGTCAGTGGGCCGACCGGTTCGGACCGCGTCCGGTGTTCACCTGGTCGGTGGTGCTGTTCGCCGTCGGCCTCACGGTGGCCGGTCTGGCACCCAGCATGGCGATGGTGGTGGTGGGTCGCGGCCTGCAGGGCCTCGGGTCGGGCGGCTTCTCGCCCATCGCCTACATGCTGGTGCGGCGCGCCTTCCCCGCCGACCGGCAGGCAAAGATGTACATCTACATCTCGGCCGGCTGGGTGGTGCCCAGCCTGGTGGCGCCGCTGTTCGCCGGGTGGATCACCGACCAGTTCGGATGGCGCTGGGTGTTCCTGCTGCTGTTGCCGCTGGCACTGGTGGTCGGTGTCGCAGGAAGTCGGCCGATGCGCGAGCACGGGCCCACACCGGTCGACGGCCCGGGCGCTCCGTCGCTCGCTCGGCCCGCCATCGCTGCGGCCGCCGGCGTGGGCCTGGTGATGGTGGCGCTCGCCGAGTCGAGCACGCTGGTGCAACTGGGAGGCCTCATCATCGGCATCGCCGTTGCCGTCCCGGCACTGCGCCGACTACTGCCGCACGGCTTCTTCACCGGCACGGCCGGATACCCGGCGGTGCTCACCTGCCGCATGCTTGCGGCGGCCACATTCATCGGTGTCGACAGCTTCGTGCCCCTCGCCGCCGACCGCGTCCACGGTGCCTCGCCCACGGTGCAGGGCTTCGTCATCGTCGGTGGGGCACTGTGCTGGACCGGCGGCCAGATGCTCATCAACCGCTTCCCCAGCGTGTCCGCCCGGCAAGCAGCGCTGGCCGGTTTCGCCATCATCGCCCTGGCCACCGCGCTGGTCACCCCGGTGCTGTGGAGCGGATGGCCGCTGTGGGCGGTGTTCATCGGCTGGTGCATCGGCGGTATCGGCATGGGCGTGCAGTACAACCCGTCCACCGTCGCTGCCATGAGTTACGCCACCGATGGAACCGAGGGCCTGGTGAGCGGCCAGGCCCGGCTCACCGATGCGCTCGGCTTCTCGCTGATGTACGGCATCGGTGGCGCTGTCGTAGCCGTGGCCGACCGGGGCAGCATCACCATCACCACGGCGATCGCCGTGAACTTCGCGCTCTCGTTCGGTATCGCCGTGCTGGGCATGGTGGTGAGCAGGGGTGTGCGCGCCGCCGAATGATCTGCCACGATGCGCCCATGGGGCCACTGGATGGGGTGAAGGTTGTCGATCTGTCGGTGATGATCTCGGGACCGCTCACCGGGATGATGCTGGCCGATCAGGGTGCCGATGTGGTGAAGGTCGAGTCGCCGGGATTGGGCGACATGATGCGCTTCCTGGGTAGCCAGAAGGGCGGCATCACCGGCATCTTCGCCAACAACAACCGTGGCAAGCGCAGTCTGGTGGTCGACCTGAAGCAGCCGGCGGGCCTCGAGGTGCTGCAGAAGCTGGTGGCCGACGCCGACGTGCTCATCCAGAACTTCCGGCCCGGGGCGATGGAACGGTTGGGCCTCGGCTACGACGACCTGTCGGCCATCAACCCCGACCTCATCTACGTCAGCATCAGCGGCTACGGCCCCGACGGCCCCAACAGCCACCGCCGCGTGTACGACAACGTCATCCAAGCCGCGTCGGGTCTGGCATCGGTGCAGACCGACCCGGCCACCGGCGCGCCATCGCTGTTCCGCACGCTGCTGTGCGACAAGGTCACGTCGTACACGGCCACCCAGGCCGTCACGGCTGCGCTGTACGCCCGGGCCACCGGCAAGGCGCGCGGACAGCACATCGTGCTCGCCATGCTCGACGCGGCCATCGCGTTCATGTGGCCCGACTCGGCGATGGACGCAGTGCTGCTCGACGACGACGTGAGCCGCACCCCCACCATCGGCTCGATGTACTCGGTGACGATGCTGAACGACGGCTTCGCGGCGGCCAGCGCCGTGAGCCAGCCCGAGTTCGCCGGGCTGTGCGCTGCACTGGGCGTGCCCGAGGTGGCCGACGACCCGCGCTTCGCCAACCCCATCCTGCGCAGCCAGAACGGCCCGGCGCTGGTGCAGTTGATGCGTGAGGCCGCCGAGCGCACCACGGTCGAGCAGTTCCTGGCCGGGGCCGAGACCTACGACGTGCCGG
>JBAXSU010000176.1:0-7094 GCA_037130535.1 Actinomycetota bacterium | reverse complement strand
CTGCGTCGCGCCCAACGCTCCGTCGATGAACGCTTCCCGGACGGCGTGGTTCTCACCACATCGACCGAAGACGGCACGGCTGGCTACACCCAGTTGATCGAACGCCTTGTCGTCACCCGGACGTACCCCGGCGGATTCACCGTCGAGCAGCCGTACCCAGCAGGCCCAATCGCACACGACGTTCCAACGAGCGAGTGGGAGAACGGCGGTGCCGTGCACCTCCCGCACGGATCGCGATCGCTGACACTGTCGCCCACCGCCAACGAACTTGATGAGCAGGAGCGTCGGGACCTTTCGTCGGCCGCCCGCGCCCACCAGCAGCGCCATCCCTACTGGACCGCAACGGTGCGCTTTCCCCTGTTCTAGGAGTGTCCTGCTTCCGGTTGTAGTTGACCTGAATGCGTGAACACCCGGCGCTGTGAGGGGTCGCCGCCTACTCGTAACTGCACGGGACCAACGGGCACCCACGCACCGCAGAAGGCAAACAACAGAGACCGAAGCGAACGACCCTGCTGCAGGAAAAGCAAAGGGCTCTCACCTGCCTCGCTTAGGAGAGCGCCCCTTTGTCTCCGTGCCCGATTGCGTTCCAAAACGGGCTTCGCACAGTTCCAACATGCCACCCCATACACCCCCGAGGCGGCTGTTAGAAGACCAGCTCACAACACAGGTGCGGAGGTCCCACGGAGGCGGGACCTCCGCGTGGGGCTCCGCGTGAGGCTCCGCGTGAAGAATCGTGCCAAAGACTACGTGCTTGGCAATCGGATCGAACCACCGCCGATCCCGGAGAGCATCACGGGAGCAAACGACGTGTTGCTCTGTGTCTGCCGATAGTGGCGGCATGAGCATCACCCAACGTGTGGCCGAACTCGAACGAGAGCGCGTCGAGCAGTGGACAGCCCTCGAGAAGGTCACCGCCAGAATTGCGGGCATCGATGCGGAGCTCCAGCGCCTCAAAGCTGGAACCGCGAGTTCCGGGTCGCTCGCCTCGGCGTAGGTGTGCGTCACCCTGCCGTCGGCCGCCAGCAGGAACGGGTCGTCGTTGCCGTCGTGGACCGCGGCGAGCAGCCCGCGCAGCGTGTCGCCGGTGGGAGCGGATCAGCGAGCACCGCAGGTGCGGGTCGGCCTCATGGCGGCGACGGTACTGCGGAACGGCTCCGTGCACCGCAGGACGTCGAGCGCGCCCGACCGCTCCGGCTCACCCGTCGGCCGACACCCGTCGTTTCCGTCCGTGGATTCCTGCGCGGACGTGAACCGCGGGTGTTTCGAGTCTCGTTAGCGACAGCATGGACACCTCGCTGCTCGACCCGCCGGCGGTCACCGGATCGGTGACCAGGTCCTCCTGGCCGGCGCCCGACCCCGCTGCACGGCGGCGGGCCCCACGCACCCGCCGGACCGTGGTGCTCACGATCGCCGCCACGCTGGCCGCCGTCGCGAGCATCGCCGTCGGCAACAGCGCCGTCGGCGCGATCGCCGTGCTGTTCGTGATCTCGTGGCCGCTCGAGCGGATCTGGCGACGCCACCCCGTGGGCGTGCGTCGGCTCGCGCTGCGGACCGACCTCGCGTACGCGGTGGCGTCACCGGCCCTGCAGTTCGTGGGCCTCGTCGCCGCGTTCGCGCTCGGAGCGGCGTCGTTGGCCTGGCTCCCGGGCCTGGCACTCCGACCGGTGGTCGGCCTGCTGCCGGGCTGGGTGCGCACCACCGCGGGGATCCTGCTGTTCGACCTGCTCGTCTACTGGACGCACCGGTGGAGCCACACGATCCCGCTGTTCTGGCGGTTCCACGCGATCCACCACTCGACCCGTCACCTCGACTGGGTGTCGGGGTTCCGCGCCCACCCGCTCGACGGGGCGTTCATCGCACCGGCGTTCGCGTTCGTGCTCGCCGCCGGGTTCGACCCGGAGATCACCGGAGCGCTCGCCGTCCTGCAGTTCGTCGTCGGGATCTGGGCCCACCTCAACGTTCGCTGGCGCCTCCGGAAGCTCCGCTTCCTCGTGCTGACGCCCGACTTCCACCACTGGCACCACGCCAACGAACCCGCGGCGATCAACACCAACTTCAGCACCCTGCTGCCCGTGTGGGACCTGCTGTTCGGGACGTTCCGCATGCCCGATGGTCCCGGGCCGCAGCGATACGGGGTGGACGAGGCAGTCCCGTCGTCGATCGGCGCACAGCTGCTGTACCCCTTCCAGCGGACGGGCCGGTGCACTCGGTGGCGGGGAGTGCACGCGGATGCGCCCACGGACTGACACGCTGGTGCGCGTGGATCAGGAGCGCTCGGATGCCGCAGTGGTCGCCGCGATCGCCGCCGGCGACCGGCGGGCGCTCGAGACCCTGTACCACCGACACGCCCGGATGTTGACGGTGCGCTTGCACCGACGCTGCGGCGATCCCGAACTGGTCGACTCCGCGATGCAGGACACGTTCCTGGCGGTGTGGCGTTCCGCCGGCACCTACCGCGACACGGGGGGCGAGGTGGGCGCGTGGTTGTGGACGATCGCGCTGCGCAAGCTGATCGACCAGATGCGCCGCCGACCGGCCCCGAGCCCGTCGGCGACGTTGCCCGAACCCGAACCGCTGCCCGCACCGGGAACCCGCGCCCACGACCTGCTCGGCGGGTTGCCCGCCGAACTCCACGACGTCGTGCGCGCCGTGTACCTCGACGGGCTCACCACCGCCGAAGCAGCGGTCCTGCTCGGCATCCCTCAGGGCACGGTGAAGAGCCGTCTCGCCCGTGCCCGCTCCGTGCTGCAGGAGGACCTCCGATGATCCCCGACCTCGACGCCCGCCTCGCGCACAACCTCGACGTCGTGATGGCCGAGATCGACGCGCCGCCCCGCGGCCGCTTCGAGCGACTCCTCCTCCGGGCCCGGGTGCCCGAGCCGACGGCGCGACTCGTCGCCGCGACGCCCACGTTGCGTCTCGCCTGGTTCGTCTCGGTCGCTGTGGTGCTGCTGTTCGCCGCCTCCGCCGGTGACGCGACGTGGGACGACACCGGTCGCCTGGCGGTGCTGCTGACACTGGCACCGCTCGTACCCGTGGTGGGCGTCGCGCTCGCCTACGGGACGGGGGTCGACCGGGCCCACGAGGTGTCGGTGGCCGCCCCGCTCTCGGGGCTCCGGCTCGTACTCCTCCGGACGGCGACGGTGCTCGGAGCGTCAGCAGCGCTCACGCTGCTCGGCGTGCTCGTCGCACCGTCGGCCGGGTGGCTCCGCCTCGCGTGGCTCCTGCCTGCGGCGGCCACGACCGCCACCACCCTCGCGGTCGGCAGTCGGCTCGGGATGCGCACCGCCGCCGGCATCGTCGGCACGGGGTGGATCGTGCTCGTGGTCGCGGTCGCTCAGGTCGCCGGCGACGCTGCTGCCCCGTTCCGGGCGCCCGGTCAGCTCGTGTCGCTCGCCGTCGCCGTGCTCGCCGCCGCCGCCCTCGTGACGGGCCGCCGCCACCTCGAGCACTGGGACGGCCGATGACCGCACCCACCGTGCATCTCGACGGCGTCGTGGTCCGTCTCGCCGAACGCTTCACGCTCACCGTCGACTCGTTGACCGTCGGTCCCGGCATCACCGTGGTGCACGGGGCCAACGGCAGCGGCAAGTCGACGCTGCTCCGGCTGCTCGCCACCGTCATCACCCCCGACGCCGGCCGGATCACCGTCGCCGGCCACACGATCGCCGATCCGGCCGACCGGTCCGACCGGCCGGCGGTGGATGCCGCCCTGCTCGCGACCCGGCGGCGGCTCGGTTACCTGCCTCAGCACGACTCGGTCCCGCCCCGGCTGCGCGTGTTCGATCACGTCGACCTCGTTGCGGTGATGCGCGAGCTGGGGACCGACGCCCGGTCGCGCCGGGCGATGGTCCACCGCGCGCTCGTCGCGGTGGACATGGACGACCTCGGTGCGCAACGGTGCGGACGCCTGTCGGGCGGGCAGCGTCGCCGGGTCGCGCTGGCCGCAGCGCTCGCCGGTGGTCCGACACTGCTCGTGCTCGACGAACCCGACGCATCGCTCGACGCGGACCAGATCGGGCGCCTCACCCGCGAACTCACGGAGCATGCCGGCGCCGCCACGATCGTCGTGGCGACGCATCACGCTGCGTGGTCGTCGACCCTGCACCCGGCCCAGACGGTCCACCTGCACGAGGGCCACGTTCGACGGGGCGGCTGACACATTTGCACCAGATGCGAACACCCACGGGGGTGGTCGATCTTGCGAGGTGCTACATCCCGCTGGTCACGGCTGCTTCATCCAACAGTGGCAACTGCTCGAGGCCCAACAAGGCGAGGTACGTGTTGTGGTAGTGGTGCAGGGCGGGCTCGTTGCGGCCGAAGATCACATCCCTCAGTGCCCCCGAGTTTGCTGCGGTCTGCTGCGAGACGGCCATTGCATAGTCCTCGTCGCGGATCACATGTGCGAACTTCTCGGCGATGTCAGCAGCGAATGCAGTGATCTCATCGCCCATCGCGGCAAGGGCCGGCTTGAGGTAGAAGCTCACACGGCTCACATGCCGGCTCGGGTCCTTGCGATCGGGATAGGCCCGTACAAGAAAACACCCAGCATCGAACGGCAACAGAATCACGTTCGGGAAGATCCAGTACACGGGCAGACCGGCAACGGTGATGTCCCACTGCTCCTCGGGCAACAGGCGCATGGCGTCGATGTCGCGCTTGCACAGGATCATCCGGTGCAGATGGCCAGCCTCGTCGTAGCACTGGACGTTGCCGTGGAACCCGTTGAACAGCGTGTCCCTGTGCAGCACGGAGAAGTGGTATGTCTCACCAAAGGTATCCATCGCCAGCTTCCAGTTGCACCCCGTCTCGAACACCTGGCGTGTCAGCGGAACGAGATCAGCGAAGTTCCACGTAGGGAACTCGTCGTTGAACCATTCGCCCAACAGCTGGTCGAGATCGATCGCGGCTTCCGGGTCGGGGTGCACGAACAGCAAGCCGTGCCGTTCCTCAGCCGCAAGCGGACGCAGGCCGAGACAGCTCTTGTCGACGTCGCCAAAGTGTTCGGACTTCGGTAGACCAACCAGCGCGCCACCGGTGTCGTAGGTCCACGCATGAAATGGGCAGCTGAAGCGTCGCGTTGTACCGCGCTCCTCGGTTTCAACGATGACCCCCCGATGACGACACGAGTTCACGAATGCCTTGAAGGACCCATCGAGATCGCGCGTTGCCAAGATCGGAATCCCGAGGTCGTTGTTCGTCAGGAACGAGCCCGGTTCAGGGAGGTCGCCCGAGAGCCCGATGCACTGCGGCGTCGCCATGAAGAACTCGTTCCACTCGCGCTCAGACCGCGCCGAATCGGTATAGGCGGCCGTCGGCAAGCACCGGAGACCACCGGCGTCTTCGTTGGTGCCCGCATCGAGGTGGGCGCAGAGTTGTTTGATCAGACGCACTTGCTCATCGTGACGCATACTTAGAGTGAACTCTAAATATGTCGAAGGGTCAAGTCCGTCAACTCATTCGGGCCACCCCGACACTGCAAGCCTGACTTGAAAGGAACCCAGCCAAGGTGCGCCAGACTCGTGCCGTGGGAGGACTGCGGGATCTCAACAAGGCGAAGCGGCGTGACGCCATCCTGGACGCTGCGGTCATCCTGCTCGGCACACGCGACTCCAATGACATCACCACCGAAGAGATCGCTGCGCTCGCCGGCGTCTCAGCGGCCACCGTGTACAACCTGGTCGGCACACGCAACGAGCTGATGTACCAACTCGTCGGCCGAATCCTGACCGACCTTGCCGAATCGCTGCAGGCGCTCGACCCCGGCGACCCGATCGCCGCGGCACAGCTGGTCGTCGATCACACCGTGCGCGCATTCGTCAGCAACCCCAACGCATACCGACAAGTTGTTGCTGTTACTCAACGCGCTGCGGCCGCACACCCCACTCCGGTCGAGCCATCCAGCTTTCAAGTCGTGGCCATGCGCCAGGCACAGTCCATGGGCATCATCCGCAACGACATCGACGCATCGGGATTGGCCCGCCAGATCTTCCTCTCGTACACGGGAGCCGCCATGCTGTGGAGTGCGGGACGACTCGACGACGCTGGCTTGCTGACTGCCGCCCGGCATGGGCTCTTCACCGTTCTTGCCGCAGCGGCCACCGACGACTACCGAGAGCAGTTCATCGATCGCATGCGACCTCTCAGCAAGACTCTCGAGAAGAAGGCGTGGAGATTCAACGGGCCACCCAACGCCACGCCGTAGCCAGCCGGAATGTCAGCGACACGTCGACACGCCAGGGGGCTGGTCGTCACGCCACGAGAGAATGTGGAAGGCCGACCGTGCGCGACCCAACCTCAGTCCTTCATCGCTCAGTACGAGTCTCGGATTGACCGAGGTGGTGCGGAGGTCCCACGGAGGCGGGGAGTGTTCCGATTGCGCTTCCGAAATGCCTGGAAGCGGTCGGTCGACTCGGTGGGAAAGGGTACCCGCCCGTTCCCGAGGCCGGCGAGAGCGCTCGAGCGACCCAGAACCCGCCTGTGGGCGCGGCCGGTCAGGTCGGTGGCGCGGCTGATCGGCGTCAGGCGGTGAGCGCGCCGCGTTGTGTCCGCAGGCTCCGATCACCAATGGTCGAGGAACAGTACGCAGATTCCGTGCCCTTCAGCAGCGATTCGCGTCGAAGAGCACAAGGTCGTGGGTGCCACGAGACGCGTAGGATTCGAGCCCATGAAGTCAGTCGGACTCGTCCTCTACCCTCGCTTCACTGCCTTGGACATCGTCGGTCCATTCCAGACCCTGGTCGATGTCCCCGGCCTGGATGTGTTCTTCGTCGCGGCACAGAGGGGCCCCGTCGTGGACCACACCGGAAAGCTCACGCTCGAGGCGACACGCTCGTTTGATGACGTCGATGAATTGGACGTGGTGGTCGTGCCCGGAGGATTCGCGGACGGCGACCTCGATGCGACAGACGATGTCGTCTGCTTCGTGAAGAGGATTCACGCCACGACAACGTGGACGACCAGCGTCTGCACCGGGTCGATCTACCTCGCTCACGCAGGGCTCCTCGACGGACTCACTGCAACGACTCATTGGGCTTCCTACGATCGTCTCGAGAAGCTGGGTGCCGTCCCCACTGAACAACGTGTTGTTCAAG
>JBAXSU010000175.1:0-7114 GCA_037130535.1 Actinomycetota bacterium | reverse complement strand
GCCGAGTCGGGCGCCGTCGACTGGGCCGACATCCCGGGCCTCGTCCGGGTGGCCGAGGTGCACGAGCCCGACCCGGTGGCCGAGCAGCGCTACGCGCCCCTTGTTGCCGCCTTCGACGAGTTCCAGCAGCTCACCGGTCCGTTCTTCCGTCAGTTGCACCGCATGCTGCGCCAGCAGCCTGCGGCTACACCTTCACCCGCCCCTCAGGAGGCATCGTCATGACCGATACACCCGCAGCACGCCCCCGCCCCACCTCGCCGCTGCACCCCTACGCGGGCCGTTTCGCGGTGCACGCGACGATGCCCGAGCAGGGCGTGCCGCGAGAACGGATCCTGTCGGAACTGGCCCAGATGGCGAGCGAGGAGGATCGGCGCGCCGATGCCGGCCGGGTGAGCGGGTCGATCTACTCCGGCGATCACGACCACTACGCGTTCCTCGCCGAGGCCTTCGCCCACTTCGCTCATGCCAACGTGTTGCAGCGCGACATGTACCCGAGCTCCACCAAGATGGAGGCCGAGATCATCGCCATGGCGGCCGACCTGCTGCACGGCGACGCCGTCGGCGAGGGGCATCAGACCGGTGGTCTCGTCACCTCGGGCGGTACCGAGAGTCTCGTCGCCGCGATGCTCGCCTACCGCGAGTGGGGGCGGGCCGAGCGCGGTATCGAGCATCCGCAGATCATCATGCCCGTCACCGGCCACCCGGCCATGAGCAAGGCCTTCCACTGGTTCGGCATCGACGTGGTGCTTGCGCCCGTCACCGACGACTTCGTCGTCGACGTCGACTTCGTCCGCGACCACATCGGGCCGAACACCGTTGCCCTGGTCGGCTCGGCCGGCACGTATCCCCACGGCATCATCGACCCGATCCCCGAACTCGGCCAGTTGGCGCTCGAGCACGGCATCGGCCTGCACGTCGACGGCTGCCTGGGTGGATTCATCCTGGCGTGGGCCGATCAGCTCGGCTACCCGGTCACTCCGTTCGACCTGTCGGTGCCGGGGGTGACGTCCATGTCGGCCGACACCCACAAGTACGGCTTCGCGTTCAAGGGCACCTCGGTGCTGCTGTTCCGTCCGCTGTCGCTGCGCCGCCACCAGTACTCGTTCGTGAAGGGCTGGCCCGGCGGGTTGTACACCTCGCCCAGCCTCAGCGGCAGCCGTTCGGGTGGGCTCATCGCCGCCACCTGGGCCGCGATGTTGAACCTCGGCAAAGACGGTTACCGCGCCATCGCCGCCGACATCTTCCGTACGGCCGACGAGGTGAAGCACGCCGTGCGCGCCCATCCTGAACTGGCGCTCATCGGCGACTCGCGGTTCATGGCGGCCTTCCGCGCCAACCCCGCCGCCGACGAGCCGCTCGACATCTTCCATGTCAACGACTCGCTCATCGCCAGCGGTTGGCGGATGAACGGTCTGCAGTTGCCGCCCGCCCTGCACTTCTGCATCACCAAGCCGAACACCCAGCCCGGGGTCACCGAGGCCTTCGCTGCCGACTTGGCGACGGCAGTGGCCTACGCCTCGCAACCCCCGACGGCGCTGCCGCGCAGTGGGTCGATGTACGGCTCGGGCGGCCGTGCAGTCGATGCCGATCGAGCGGTGGCCGGGATGACCGCCTGGCTCGACGCCGTCCACGAGGTGGGGCCACTCGACTCGTGACCGGGGACGTTGGTCACAATGTGCACGGAGAGTAACGGAATCACTACCCATCGCCGCGGTAGCGACGTACCATTGAGGCATGACATCTCCCATCCGAGTGCTCATTTGCGACGACCACGGCATGGTGCGCGAGGCGCTGGCCCGCATGTTGGGCGCGATCGACGACATCGAGGTGGTGGCCAGTACCTCGAGCGTGGACGAGACGATGGACGTGCTGCCCAGCGTGAAGCCTGACGTGGCCGTGCTCGACGTGCGCCTCGGCAACGGCAACGGCACCGTACTGGCCCGGTGGATCTCGCAGACCGTGCCCGGCACCAAGGTGATCATGCTCACCTCGTTCAGTTCCGACGAGGCGATGGTGCACTCGTACATGGCAGGCGCCTCGGCGTTCCTGCTGAAGAACTCGTCGGCCAACGTGCTGATCGAGCGCATCCGCGACGTGAACGCGGGTATGGCTTTCATCGACCCGGTCGAGGCCCGCGCCGCTATGGCCCGGCTCGACCGTTCAGGGGCGCTGCGCCTCAGCCAGCTCGACGCAACTGATCGCTCGATCGTCGATCTCATCGCCGAGGGCCTCAGCGACAAAGAGATCAGTCAGCGCATCCACCTCAGCCCGCAGACGGTGCGCAACCGTGTGTCGCGCATCCTCACCGTGTTGGGCAAGACCAACCGCACCCAGGTGGCAGTGATGGTGGCTGCGCTCGAGCGCGACGACGTCATCGGCTGACCCGTTGGTCGCCATGGATGAGCAGGCCGACGAGGGTTCGGAGCCCTCGCTCGTCGAGGTGCTGTCGAGCGCAGCGCTGCGGCAGATCACCGGCTACCTCACCGACTATGTGTGTGCACACCAGCCCGTGTTCGACGACACCGGTCAGGTCGTCGACTGTTCGCTCGTGTGGTGGAACGATGCCTACGAACGGGTGCGCACCGGGGTGGTGAAGGCTGGCCAGTCGCTGGTTGCCACCTACTTCGAGCCAGCCGAAGCACTTGGGTACGTACGGCGCTGCATCGACGAAGGCTCTGCCGAGCAACTCTTTGAGATCGGCCACCACGCGGTCGACCGGTACCGCGTGCCCGACACCCTGGTGCGTATCCGCGTGGTGTGGCTGTCGATCGGGACGATCGTGGTGGAGATCGGCTCCGACGAGAGCCGACTCTCGATGCTCGAACTGCAGGTACAGGAGCAGGAACTCGACGTACGCGAAGCGCTGCAGCAGCGGATGAGAGACCTCGATCGCGAGCGCATCGCCCGCGACCTGCACGACTCGGTCATCCAGCAGCTGTTCGCCACCGTGCTCGATCTGCAGAGCGCGTCGGGTCGCGATCCGGCGGTGCAGGACGAGGCGATCCACCGGGCGGTCGAGTCGATCGACGAGGCGATGACCAGTTTGCGCCGAACCATCTACGACATCGGCCACGAACAACGCGAATCGTTCGAGCAGCGCCTGCGCGACGTGGTCGGCTCATTCGGTGCAGCTCCGTTCACGATCGACCTGCAGACCGAACTCGGGGTCGACCTGCCCGACGATCTGGCCGAAGACGTCTCGATGGTGGTGCTCGAGGCGCTGGCGAACGTCGCTCGCCATGCCCATGCCGCGCGATGCCAGGTTCGGGTGGCCATCGACGGGCGGTGGCTGCTGGTCACGGTCACCGACGACGGGGTCGGTCCGCCTGCCGAGTATTCGCGGATGAGCGGTCTGATGAACATGACCGAACGAGCCCGGCTGCAGGGCGGCTGGTGTTGGTTGCGCCCGGGCAGCAAGGGCATCGGCTCGCGCCTCACCTGGTCGGTGCCGGTGCCCTACTGAGCGACTGGTCCGCGGGCGGTGGTCTGCCAGCGAGGACCTTTGTCTCGGGGCCAGGTACGGATGACCCTTCCCTGCATCCGACCTCCAATGGTTCGATGTCCCAGCGTTCCGGATCGGCACCTCTCGATCGCACCGGCCCTCCGCCGGTGCCCCAGCCCCCGCACCATCGGGAGGTGCTGATCCGGCCGCCGAATCGACCGGGCCCTCTGTCGGATGCTCGGGGAGCGGTCAGGGCGCCGAGCCGTAGCGGCACTGCCAGCTGTATGGCAGGTCGGGGTCGGTCGATTGGGCGAACGTGGGTGTGCCGTACTGCACAGCGCAGGCCAGGTCGAAGTCGACGGGTTCAGCAGCGAAGATGCCGTTCGGCCTCCAGTTGCACTGCCAGCCCGACGCAGTCGGCCGGCTCAGCAACGGAATGGCTCGTTCGCCGTACATCGACTGGCAGTATCGGTCGAAGTCGATCGTGCCGAGCAGGTAGCCCTGGGAACGGGTGTTGGCGGCACCGGTGAGTTGGGCGGCTGCGATCGCACCGCCGAAGCCCAGCAGGAACGCGAACAGCGCCAGCAGCAGTCGTCTCATCGGCTACCGCTCTGCTCGAGGTAGGGCACCAGGAACGATTGGCAGCGCTGGGCGAACTCGCCCATCTCCTTCAGCGAGGGGTCGCGCAGACCGTGCATCTCGAGGTCGGCCACCAGTTGGGCGCGATAGTTCTTCACCGTGTTCAACTTCAGTCCCGACACGTCGGCGAGTTCTTTGTAGGTGGGGTTGTCGGTGGCCAGCAGCGCTCGCCACAGCTTGGCGTGACCGCCGTGCTGCACCAGCGAGCGGAAGCTCTCCTTGGTTCGGTAGGGCGACTTGCGGGCCGGAAGGAGCGGTTGGATGGCAGGGTCGACCGGCGCACTACCGACCGTGACGACCCGTTTGATCGCCTCGAGTTGATAGGTCAGGGGTGCGCTCTTGGAGACCACGGTGGCGATGGGCAGCAGTTCCCATGCGTCGCGCAGGATGCGCGCGACCCACTCGTCGCCCTGGGTGATGATCGCCAGCCGTACTGATGGGCATGACCGGTGCACCTCGACGAGTGCATCGAGCCCACTGCCGCGTTCTTGGGGGAACGACAGGTCGACCAGGGCGAGGTCGATGCCGGGTGCGGCCGCGAGTGCATCGCCCACGTCGGCGAGTGCCACCACCACGGTGACCTCGTACCCGAGGCGGGCGCGGATGGCGTCGGCGAACAGTTCGGCGAGCGCGCTTGCATCGTCAACCAGCAGCAGATGCGGCACGGGGGCGTCCTTCCTGGAGTGTGGCGTCGGTGATCGCGGGGGTACGAGGTGGTGGTCGCCGGTGGCGGTCGACGTGGGCCGTCACCCGACTGCCACCGTCGACCCGGTCGATGGTGAGGTTCCCCGGGCCGAGTTCGTGGAGCAGGCTCCACAGGCCGCGGCCCGCGGTGAGATCGTCGTGGTCGAAACCCCCGGCGTCGTCGACCAACGCAAGGTGCACCTGCTCGGCATCGACCGCCACATCGAAGCTCAGTCGCGTCGCCCCGGCATTCAGCGCATTCGACGTGAGCACGGAGGCGGCATGGCGCAGCATCTGTCCGGCCTCGCGATCGACCATGGCCGAGGCGGTTTCGTACGACGGCACACGCTCGACGGTGACACCGTGGTTCTGGGCGTTGCGAACGAATGGCTGCAGCACCTCGGCGAGGCGTGCCGTGCCCGACTGGAGCAGTTCGTCGAGTTGGCGTAGGCGGAGCGCGAAGTCGAGTTCGTCGAGCATGCCGACCACCTCGTCGGTGCGCACGGCCCCGCGGTGCAGACGCAGTGTGACCAGGCGGAGCTGGGCACAGACGTCGTCGTGCAGCCAGTGCGCACTGCGCCGGTGCTCGCTGCGCGCTGTCTCGATGCGGATCAGTTCGCTGCGCGCCTCCTCTGCCCTGATCATCCGGCTGATCGACCATGCCGTCAAACAGGCCACCGCCACCCAGAGATGCACGGTGAGGTACACCGGCAGCAGCGTGTCGCCGACATCGATGTCGGGCACCGCCAGGGCGGTGCCGACGAGGCCACCGACCACACCGAGATGCATGGGTGACGACACCAGCGCCCACCACAGCTGGCGTGGCGACGGCTGCCAGCCGATGGCGTAAGCGGTGAGCGAGGTGTCGGCGCCGATGACGATGCCCAGACCGGTCGACAGCAGTGCGGCCCAACCGGGTGCGGAGCCGAAGATGCCGGCCACCATCGCCAGGCCTACCAGCGACCGGAACGCGAGGTTCACGCCGAGAGGTCGGGTGCGGCGGGTGCGGCCGAAGAAGGTGAGTGTCGGGCCGATGGCACACACGGCCGTCGTTGCGGCGAGCGCTATGGGCGCAGCGCGACGCAATGCGGCGATGCCGTCGCCGTGTCCGACTGCTGCGAAGCACAGCAGCACCGCAAGGCTGGCGCCGAGGGCCAGTACCTGGATGCCGCCGGCGGAGCGCACCGTGATGTTGGGTCGGCGTTCAGGATCGTCCCATGTGTTCGCCCCCGCCAGGAGCGCGAGCCACCGATCGGCCGACGCGTCGTTGCGGGATGCGGTCATCTCTCGATTCTGCCCGACTCGACAGGGCCGTCAGGACATCGCCCCGACGTGCTCGACGACATATCGTCGGCGGCATGAGCCGTGTCCGACCGGTGCCGAGATCGAGTGCTCGCCGAAGTGGTTGGGTGGCCGGGGTAGTGTTGGCGATGGTCGCAGTCGCCTGCTCGGGCGCGGATGCGGCTCAACAGGCCGAGGGTGGTAGCACTGGCACTCCTGCTGCGACGGCACCGAGGTCGGTGGATGATGAAGCACCCGACCTCAGCGAGACCTCGACACCGGCGGATGTGGTGGAGTTGGCGGCGCAGGGACGTTGTGCCGAACCTGCTGCGGGTAGCTCGCCGGTCACCATGCGGATGTGGGAGATCATCGGCGGCGACGAGGGGCAGAACGCGTTCGACGATCTGGTGGCCGAGTTCAACGCCTCGCAGACAGCGGTCGAGCTCGTCAGCGAGTCGGTGGGCGGGGCCAACGATCTACTGGCCACCCTGTCGCAGACACCGGCTGACGAGTGGCCCGACCTTGTCGTCGCCACTCCGCAGGCCATGAAGCGCCTGCTCGACTCCGGACGGGTGGTGAGGCCCGACGAGTGCCCGGGCGGTGAGGTGGCGGGCGACGGTTTGCTTCCGGTGGTGCGGGCGACGTACTCGGTCGGCGGAGAGCTGCAGGCAGTGCCGTTCGGGGTGTCGACCTCGGTGTTGTGGTTCGATGCGGTCGAGATGCGCGCCGCCGGGCTCGATCCGGCGGCACCGCCGGCCACGCTCGAAGAACTCGCCGCAGCGTCGCTCCAGATCGTCGACAGCGGTGTCAGCCCGCACGGTCTGGTGGTGTACGACTGGATGACCGCCTACCTGCTCATCAACAGCGCGCTGCAACGGGGCGAGGTGTTCGCCCTTCCCGACAACGGCCGCTCGGGCGGCCCCGTGTCGGTCGAGCTCGACACGCCGGCGAACCGCGAAACGCTCACCAGCCATGCCACGGAAAAATGCGTCGCCTTTGATCGCGCCATAAAGCACCACGTTGCCGACGATCATGGCCAGAGCCAGCAGCGTGATGGTCTCGAGGTTG
>JBAXSU010000174.1:0-7121 GCA_037130535.1 Actinomycetota bacterium | reverse complement strand
TGAGACCCCACTTGTCGGCGATCATCTCGGCCGAGATGCCCTGCGGCACCAGGCCACCCACGCTGGCGTAGCGGCTGGTGACGGCAGGGCCGAACGGGAACCCGAACTTGCCGTCGGCCATCGACGAGCCCATCGGCACACGGGTCATCACTTCCACGCCCGAAGCCACGACGATGTCGTAGGCACCCGCCATCACACCCTGTGCGGCGAAGTGCGCTGCCTGCTGGCTCGAACCGCACTGCCGGTCGATGGTGGTGCCGGGCACCGTGTCGGGCCAGCCAGCTGCGAGCACTGCGTTGCGGGCGACGTTGACGCCCTGCTCGCCCACCTGCATCACGCAGCCCATCACCACGTCGTCGACCAGGCCGGGGTCGATGCCCGTGCGGTCGACGAGGGCCTTGAGGGTCTCGGCCACCAGGTCGACCGGGTGCCAGTCCTTCAGCTTGCCGTTGCGGCGACCGAGCGGGGTACGGATGGCATCGACAATGACAGCTGTGGTCATGGTGGACTCCTCGACAATCAGAGACAATCAGAACCGGCTGGGGGATGCCAGCGGGTAACCGGCAGTCTGCTGCCTTGCCGAGCACGACCCCAAACCGGACACGAGGTTCCTCCCCGGGTTCCCGGGGCCGACATATCGGGCGATTGACCGTGTCGCCTCTCCGGAAGTCGCGCGAGAATCAAGCCATGACCGTCACCATTGCCGAGATCGATGCAACTGTCGCCGGGGCCACCGCACCCCGCCGATTCCTCGACCTGGTCGCCGCCCACGGCGACGTCCCCGCGCTGCACTCGATGCGCAGCGACGCCCCGGGTACCTGGAATCACTGGACCTTCGCCCAGTTCGCCGACCAGGTGGCCTCCGCTGCCGCCGGCCTGCAGGCCCTCGGCGTGCACACCGGCGAGCGCGTCCTGCTGATGATGCGCAACCGCCCCGACTTCCACTGGCTCGACCTCGCCGCCCAGTTCGTGCGCGCCACCCCGGTGAGCATCTACAACTCGTCGTCACCAGAAGAAGTGCAGTACCTCTCGCATCACGCCGAAGCCGAGATCGCCATCGTCGAAGACGCCGGCTTCCTCGAGCGCATGTTGAAAGTGCGCGCCGAACTTCCCGAACTGAAGCGCATCTACGTCATCGAACCGCTGGCCGACGGCGTGTACCCCGAGGGCGTGCACCCCATCGAGGAATTGATGAGCCACGGCTCGGCCGACCTCGCCCAACTGGCAGCGAACACCTCGCCCGACGACATCGCCACGCTCATCTACACCAGCGGCACCACCGGCCCACCCAAGGGCGTGATGATCAGCCAGTACAACGTCGTGTACACCGTCGAGTCGTTGCGTCGCTGCATCGCGTTCGACACCTTCGTCGGCAAGCGCGCCGTCAGCTACTTGCCCATGGCCCACATCGCCGAGCGGATGATGAGCCACTACCAGGGCTTCCTGCTCGGCTACAGCGTCTACTGCTGCCCCGACCCCGCCCAGTTGTCGGCGTACCTCGGCGCCGTGCACCCCCAGATCGTGTTCGGCGTGCCGCGTGTGTGGGAGAAGATCTACAACGGCGTCAACGCCGCGCTCTCCGCCGACCCCGCCCGCAAAGCCCAGTTCGACGAGGGCGTGCAGGCCGCCCTCGCCATCAAGGCCGCCCAGCGCGCGGGCACCGCCACCCAGGAACAACTCGACACCTGGTCGTTCCTCGACGCCGTCGCCTTCACCACCGTGCGCGGCCTGGTGGGCCTCGACGGGGTGCAGATCGCCGTCACCGGCGCCGCGCCCATTCCGCGCGAAGTGCTCGAGTGGTACAACGCCATTGGCGTGCCCCTGAGCGAGATCTACGGCATGAGCGAATCGAGCGGTCCGATGACGTGGAGTCCGGACGCCAACATTCCCGGCTCGGTGGGTCGCGAGATCCCCGGCTGCGAGGTGCGCATCGCCGACGACGGCGAGGTCATCTGCCGCGGCGGCAACGTGTTCCAGGGCTACCTCAAGCAGGCCGACAAGACCGCCGAGACCCTCATCGACGGCTGGCTGCACTCGGGCGACATCGGCACCATCGACGAGCAGGGCTACGTGCGCATCGTCGACCGCAAGAAGGAGCTCATCATCACCTCCGGCGGCAAGAACATCAGCCCCGCCAACCTCGAGGCCGCGCTGAAGACCATTCCGCTCGTCGGCCAGGCCGCCGCTATCGGCGACGCCCGCAAGTTCTGCTCGGCACTGCTGGTACTCGACCCCGAGGCCGCCACGGTGTGGGCCAAGGCGCACGGCAAGGAGGGCACTCCACTGGCGCAACTCGCCGCCGACCCTGTCGTGCTCGCCGAGGTGCAGGCCGGCATCGACGTGGTGAACCAGCAGTTCGCCCAGGTCGAGCAGATCAAGAAGTTCGTGCTGCTGGGCGACGAGTGGCTGCCCGACAGCGACCTGCTCACCCCCACCTCGAAGTTGAAGCGCCGCGGAATCCACGCCCGCTTCGCCGACGAGATCGAATCGATGTACGCGGGCCTCGACTGACCGCCGCGTGAGCAGCCACCAGCACGATCACGATCGGGGGCACGGGCACGGGCACACACACGGCCCGTCGGTGGCCCGTGCATCGGCGCGACATCTACGGCCCCTCATCACCGCGTTCTGGCTCACCGTCGGATTCCTGGTCGTGCAGGTGGTGGTGGGTCTCGTCACCGGATCGCTCGCCCTGCTCTCCGACGCCGGCCACATGGCCACCGACGCACTCGGCCTCGGCATGGCGTGGGCTGCCATCCACGCCGCCTCCACCGCCCGGGCTCACCCGCAGCGCACCTTCGGGCTGTACCGCCTCGAGATCCTCGCCGCCCTCGCCAACGCTGCACTGCTGTTCCTCGTGGCCGCTCTCGTGCTGGTGGAGGCTGGTCGCAGGCTCGACGAACCGCGCGACATCGCCTCCGCTCCGGTGCTGGCCGTCGCCGTCGTCGGTCTCGTGGTGAATCTCATTGCGTTCGGTCTGCTGCGACGCGGCGCCGACGAGAGCCTGAACCTGCGTGGCGCCTACCTCGAGGTGGTGGCCGACATGCTCGGCTCGGTCGGCGTCATCGTTGCCGCCATCGTGTGGGGCATCACCGGCTGGCACTGGGTCGACCCGGTGATGGGTGCCGCCATCGGCCTGTTCATCCTGCCGCGCGCCCTACGTCTCGGCCGCGACGCGCTGCGGGTGCTGGTGCAGAGCGCCCCTCACCACATCGACATCGCCGCCGTGCAGACCGATCTCGCCGCGATCGACGGTGTGCTCGACGTGCACGACCTGCACGTATGGACCCTTACCTCGGAGATGGACGTGGCCACTGCCCACCTCGTGGTGAGCGACGGCACCGACACCCACGGTGTGCTCGACCGCGCCAACACCGTGCTGATCGAACGGCACGGCATCGACCACTCGACCCTCCAGGTCGAGCCCGCCGATCACCGCGGCTGCGAAACCATCGACTGGTAGCGTCGGGCGTCGCACCGGTGCAACGTGGCATCGGCGCACAGCCCCAGGGGAAACAACATGAACGTCGGCTTCATCGGTCTCGGCAACCTCGGCAACTACCTCGCCGCATCGCTCGTGCGCGCCGGGCACCCCGTCACCGTCACCGACATCAACCGCTCGCTCGCCGACTCGCTCGTCGCCGCCGGCGCCCGCTGGGCCGACACCGCCAAGGCCGTCGCCGCCGCCAGCGATGTGGTGTTCACCTGCCTGCCCTCGCCGCGGGTGATCGAACTGGTGGCCACCGGTCCCGACGGCATCTTCGCTGGCCTGCGCTCGGGCGGCACCTGGATCGACATGAGCACCAACGATCAGAGCGAGACCATGCGCATGGCCGGCCTGGCCGCCGAGCACGGCATCAGCATGCTCGAGTGCCCCGTCACCGGTGGCGTACACAAGGCAGCCGAGGGCGACATCACGGTGCTCGTCGGCGGCGACGAAGCCGTGTTCGCCCGCCACCGCCACCTGCTCGAAGCCGTCGGCAACCCGATCCTCTACATGGGCCCGCTCGGCAGCGCCGCGGTCATCAAGGTCATCACCAACATGCTGGCGTTCATCAACCTCGTCAGCATCGGCGAGGCACTGATGCTGGCCAAGCGCGGCGGCCTCGACCTCGCCAAGGCCTACGAGGCCATCAAGGAGAGCTCGGGCAACAGCTTCGTGCACGAGACCGAAGGCCAACTCATCCTCAACGGCTCGTACGACATCCAGTTCACAATGGCCCTCGCGCTGAAAGACCTCGGCTTCGCCATGGGCTTCGGCCGCGAGTTCGGCGTGCCGCTCGAACTCGCCGGCCTCACCGAGCAGACCTTCATCCGCGCCGCATCGCAGTACGGCACCGAGGCCTGGTCGACCCAGGTGGTGAAGCTGCTCGAAGACGCCCTCGGCACCGACCTGCGCGCACCCGGCTTCCCCGCCCGCCTCCAATGAGCGACGCGGCCGCCGCGAACCAGGCCGCCCTCGAGGCCGAGACGCGCCTCGACCTCGCCGCCGCGTTCCGCTGGGCCGCGCGACTGAACCTGCACGAAGGGGTGGCCAACCACTTCAGCGCCGCCGTGTCGCCCGACGGCAGCCGCTTCCTGGTGAACCCACACGGCGCGCACTTCTCGCGCATCACCGCCAGCAGCCTGGTGCTGCTCGACGCCCACGAAGCCGGCGCCCACGGCCCCGGCCCCGACGTCGACCCCACCGCCTGGTACCTGCACGCCCACCTGCACCAGCAGGTGCCGCACGCTCGGGTGGTGCTGCACACCCACATGCCCCACACCACCGCGCTGGCGTGCCTGGCCGACTACGAGTTCCAGATGCTCGACCAGAACGCGTGCCGCTTCTTCGGTCGCATCGCCTACGACCGCCACTACAGCGGTATGGCCCTCGACGATGCCGAGGGCAAGCGGGTCGCCGCCCTGTTCGACGGCGGCAAGAGCGTGCTGTTCATGGCCAACCACGGCGTGATGGTGGTGGCCGACAGCGTGGCCGAAGCCTTCGACGAGCTGTACTACCTCGAACAGGCCGCCCGGCTGCAGGTGCTCGCCCTGTCGACCGGCCGACCGCTCAGCATCGTGCCCGACGACATCGCCGCGATGGTGTGCCAGCAGTGGCGCGACTACCCCGACGGCTGGGCGCTGCACCTGCACGCGCTGCGCGGCATCCTCGACACCGACGACCCGGGCTACCGCGACTGAACTGAACTGGCCTGGCCGGCTCAGGGCTCGCCGGGTCAGCGGACCGGGCGGCCCTGGAAGTCGCCGATCAACGACACCGTCACCGTTTCGCCCGGCTCGCGTTGCGTCAACTCGGCCAGCTTGGCGCGGTAGTACTCGTCGCGCAGGTCGCCGGCCGAGGCTGCGTTGTACGTGGGGTAGATGGCCCGCCGGTCGAATACCGACGTGTTCGGGCCGCTGCGGTGCGGGGTGAGCGAGTGGAACCACAGCGTCTGGCCAGCACGCACCTCCACCGGCTGCCACGTCATCGACGCCTCCACCTCTGCCGGCACACAGCCCCGTGCATCGCCGGGGATGAGCGCCTGGTGGCGAGCATCGACCACCTCGAGGCAGCCGTTCTCGAGCAGCGAGTCGTCGATGGCCACCATGCACGACACGTGCAGCGCAATGAACGGATAGGCAGGCGCGTCCTGGTGCGCCGCGTATCCGGCACCGCCGGCCAACTTGTAATTGATCTTTTCCTTGTACAGCACCGCTGCCTCGCCCAGCACCAGTGCAGCGGTGGCGGGCAGATCGCCGGTTGTGAGCAGCGCCCGCATACCGTCGTGGAACGGCACGAAGTTCTCGGTGCGGCACAACTTCGGGCCGTCGTCGGTGAGTTCGCGGTAGTGCAGCCACTCGCCAGCGTCATCGGGCCACGCCATGATCTCGTCGACCCAGGCGCGCACCTCGGCCAAGCGGGCCGCGTCGAGCGTGTCGGTGAGCAGCCAGCCGTGCTCGGCAAAGTGCGCCGCACCCGCCGGGTCGGTGGGCGAGAACGACGCGGGTGTCGACATCGGGCCGCTCACCGGCCCAGCTTCGACAGCAGACGCTGCAGCGCCACGATGTCGCTGTCGGTGACCACCTGGGCGAAGTGCTTCTGCACGCCACGCCGGTAGATCACGCTCGCATCACGCCACAACGACCGGCCCTCGCGGGTGAGGGTGACCGTAACCGCCCGCTTGTCGGTGGGTTCGGGAGTGGCCTCACGCTCGACGAACCCCTCGGCCTCCATCCGGTCGAGCCGCCGCGACAGGCTCGACGGCACCTCGTCGAGTTCGCTGCACAACTTGCTCACCCGCGTCGCACCACCGGCGCGCTGCAACGCCGACATCACCTCGAACCACGCCAGCGGCAGGTCGAACTCGTCGACGAGGTCGGCGTCGATCTGGCGCGCCACGGCGGTGACGGTGCGGTCGAGCGACCGCCACAACCCGATGCGTTCGGCGTCGAGACGGGGCACGGCGTGGCTGTCAGGCCGTTGCCTTGAGGGCGGCCGCGAACGACGCCAGGGCCAGGTCGATCTCGGCCTCGTTCACCACCAGCGGTGGCATCCAGCGCAGGCAGGTGCCGTAGGTGCCGGCGTTCATCAGGATGAGGCGACCTTCTTCGAGGCAGTGCTTCTGGATGGCCGCCACCCTGGCCGCATCGCTGAACTCGGTGCCCACCATCAGGCCGAGGCCGCGCACCTGGGTGATCACATCGTGCTCGCGCTGCAACTCGCGGATGCCCGCCTGCAACTGCTCGCCACGCGCGTTCACGTTGGCCAGGAAGGCCGGATCGCTCATGATCTCGATCGTGGCCAGCGCTGCAGCGCAACCCATCGCGTTGCCGCCATAGGTGCCGCCGTGACTGCCCTTGGTCCACTTGTCGTCGAGCTCGCGGCGGGTGCCCAGCGCGGCGAACGGGAAACCGCTGGCAATGCCCTTGGCCATGCAGATGATGTCGGGCTCGAGGCCGTAGTGCTCGACCGCGAACATCGTGCCGGTGCGACCAAAGCCGCTCTGCACCTCGTCGGCGATGAACAAGATGCCGTGCGCCCTGCACCGCTCGACCAGGCCGTGGATGAAGGCCGGCGGCGCCGGGATGTAGCCGCCCTCGCCGAGCACCGGCTCGAGGATGACGGCCGCGGTCTCGTC
>JBAXSU010000173.1:0-7132 GCA_037130535.1 Actinomycetota bacterium | reverse complement strand
CCGTGACCGGGCGTCCGGTACAGTCGCCGCACATGGGGATCGGGTCGTGACGATGACCGTTCGATGCGAGGTGCTCGGTGGGGTCGCCACCGTCACGCTCGACTCGCCGGCGAACCGCAACGCACTGTCGCGCGAACTCCTCACCGACCTGCACACCGCTCTCGACCGGGCCGAACAACCCGATGTGCGCGTGATCGTGCTGGCCCACACGCCGCCGGTGTTCTGCGCCGGCGCCGACCTGAAGCAGCGCAGCGAAGGGCCCACCGACTCCACCCCGATGGTGCGGGCGATGCAGCGCCTCAGCGACGCAGCGCAGCCCACGATCGCCGCGGTACAGGGCCCGGTGCGCGCCGGCGGCATCGGCCTGATGGCGTCGTGCGATCTGGTGGTGGTGCAGTCCGACGTCACGTTCGCGTTCACCGAGGTGCGCATCGGCGTGGCGCCCGCCATCATCAGCGTGCCCATCCTGGCCCGGGCGCCCTGGACGAAACTGGCCGCACCGTTTCTCACCGGAGAAACCTTCGGCGCCGCAGCGGCTCTCGAGATGGGCCTCGTCACCCACGTGGCCGACGATGTGCCCGCTGCAGTATCGGCCCTGGTGGCCGGAGTTCTGGCGGGCGCACCGGGGGCCGTGGCCGCGACGAAGCGTCTGCTGCGCGCCACCCATTCGTGGGCCGAGATGCAGGCGCTGAGCGAAGCACTGTTCGTCGGACCCGAGGCCACCGAAGGTATGCGGGCATTCGCCGAACGGCGGGCACCCGACTGGGCACAAGGAGCATGACATGCCGGTCCTGGCCGACACCCTGAACACCGCCGCCGACGCCTACCGCCTGAACCGCGAGGCGATGCTCGCCCAACTCGCGTTGCACGATGCCGAACTCGCCAAGGTGAATGCAGGCGGTGGGCCGGCCTATGTCGAGCGCCACCGCAAGCGCGGCAAGTTGCTGGCCCGCGAGCGCATCGAGGCACTGCTCGACCACGGCAGCCCGTTCCTCGAACTGTCGCCGCTGGCGGCATGGGGCAGTTCGTTCCCGGTCGGTGCCGGCATCGTGTGCGGTATCGGTGTGGTGGAGGGCACCGAGTGCCTCATCATCGCCAATGACCCCACGATGCGCGGCGGTGCCACCAACCCGTTCGGCATGCGCAAGAACCTGCGCGCCATGCAGATCGCCCGCGAGAACCGGTTGCCGATGATCAACCTCGTCGAGTCGGGCGGCGCCGACCTGCCGACGCAGAGCGAGATCTTCATCCCCGGCGGCCAGAGCTTCCACGACATCACCGAGATGTCGGCCATGGGCATCCCCACCGTGGCCGTCGTGTTCGGCAACTCCACGGCCGGCGGCGCGTACGTGCCGGGCATGAGCGACTACATCGTGATGATCAAGGAACGCTCGAAGGTGTTCCTCGGCGGACCACCGCTGGTGAAGATGGCAACGGGCGAGGAGAGCGACGACGAGAGCCTGGGCGGTGCCGAGATGCACGCCCGAGTGAGCGGCCTGGCCGACTACTTCGCGGTCGACGAACTCGACGGCATCCGCCTCGGCCGTCAGGTGGTGCGCCGACTGAACCAGCGCAAGCGCGGCCCGGGCCCGCGTGGCGCCGGGCGACCGCCGAAATACGACCCTGACGAGTTGCTGGGTATCGCCTCTGCCGATCCGAAGGTGCCGTTCGACCCGCGCGACGTCATCGCCCGCGTGGTCGACGACAGCGACTTCGACGAGTTCAAACCGCTGTACGGCCCGTCACTCGTCACCGGTTTCGCCGAGATCCACGGCTACCCGGTGGGCGTCCTCGCCAACCACCGCGGCGTGCTGTTCAGCGAAGAGGCCGAGAAGGCGGCGCAGTTCATCCAGCTCGCCAACCAGATCGACACCCCGCTCGTGTTCCTGCAGAACACCACCGGCTACATGGTGGGCAAGGAGTTCGAGCAGGGCGGCATCATCAAAGACGGGGCGAAGATGATCAACGCCGTCACCAACAGCAAGGTGCCCCACCTCACCATCCACATGGCCGCCAGCTACGGCGCCGGCAACTACGGCATGTGCGGCCGGGCGTTCGGGCCACGCATGCTGTTCGCCTGGCCCAATGCGAAGACCGCCGTGATGGGGCCCCAGCAGTTGGCCGGCGTGATGAGCATCGTCGCTCGCCAGTCGGCCGCATCGATGGGCCGCCCGTTCGACGACGAGGCCGACGAGGCGATGCGCCGCCAGGTGGAAGAACAGATCGAGCGCGAGTCGCTGGCACTGTTCATGACCGGCAAGGTGTACGACGACGGCATCATCGACCCGCGCGACACCCGCACCGTGCTGGGCATGTGCCTGTCGGTGATCGACAACCAACCGGTGCAGGGCACCCGCGGCTACGGCGTGTTCCGGATGTGATGACGATGGCTACCGACTCACTCTCCCCCATCGTTCGGCCCGTCACCCGCCTGCTCGTCGCCAACCGCGGCGAGATCGCCCGCCGCGTCATCCGCACCTGCCGTCGCCTCGGCATCAGCACCGTCGCCGTCTACTCGCACGCCGACCGCTACGCGCCGTACGTGCGCGAGGCCGACCTGGCAATGCCGCTGCCCGGCAACACGGCTGCCGAGACCTACCTGCGCGCCGACCTGCTGGTGCAGGCTGCGCTCGCAACCGGCTGCACCGCCGTGCACCCCGGCTACGGCTTCCTCAGCGAGAACGCGGCGTTTGCTCGCACGGTGCACGATGCGGGCCTTGTGTTCGTCGGCCCACCCGCCGACGCCATCGAGGCAATGGGTTCGAAGATCGGCGCGAAGCAGATGATGCGCGCCGCCAGCGTGCCGGTGCTGCCCGACAACACCGTCGAGTCGCTTGCCGAGATCGGCCTGCCCGCACTGGTGAAGGCGTCGGCAGGCGGTGGCGGACGCGGCATGCGTCTGGTGCGCAGCGCCGACGAACTCGACGACGCCATCGCCGCTGCGCAGCGCGAGGCCGCCTCGGCGTTCGGCGACGGCACCGTGTTCGTCGAGCGCTATGTCGAGGGTGGCCGCCATGTGGAGATCCAGGTGTTCGCCGATCACCACGGCAACACCGTCGCCCTGTTCGAGCGCGACTGCACGGTGCAGCGCCGCCACCAGAAGATCGTCGAGGAAGCACCGTCGCCCGCCGTCGGCCCGCAACTGCGCGAGCGGATGAGCGCCGCTGCTGTCGCTGCTGCCGAGGCCGTGGGCTACGTGGGTGCCGGCACAGTCGAGTTCCTGCTCGACAGCGACGGCGGGTTCTTCTTCCTCGAGATGAACACCCGCCTGCAGGTGGAGCATCCGGTCACCGAGATGATCACCGGCCTCGACCTGGTGGAGTTGCAGCTCGCGGTCGCCGGTGGCGAGCCACTGCCGCCCAGCGCGCTCGCTCCCGCCATCACCGGACACGCGGTCGAGGTACGTCTGTGCGCCGAAGACCCCTACCACGGCTACCGCTCCAGCTCGGGCACGTTCACCCGCATCGAGTTCCCCGCCATCGACGGCGTACGCATCGACACCGGCGTCGACACCGGCTCCACCATCAGCCCCTACTACGACTCGATGATCGCCAAGGTCATCGCCCACGCCCCCACCCGGGCCGGAGCGATCCAGAAACTGCAGCGAGCATTGAGCACGGCGCACCTCATCGGGCCGGTCACCAACCGCACGCAGCTGCTCGACCTGCTGCCCCGGGTCGATACCGAGTGGCAGCAGCTGCACACCGGTTGGCTCGATGCCCAGGGCGCACTCGAGGCACCGCCGATCGAGCCAGCCTTCGTGGCCGCTGCCGGACTGGCCGTGGTGCGGGCCGATGCCGCGACGCGCCGCGTGCTGCCGCACGTACCCGTCGGTTGGCGCAGCAACCCGAGCGATCCACAGTCGGTGCAGGTGGGCGACCACACGGTGCACTACCGCCTCGATCGCAGCGGTGCCATCAGCCACCTCACCGTCGACGACGAACCCGTAGCCGAGCAGTGGTTGCCCGCCATCGACTTCATCGAGACCCAGATCGTCGACGACACCGTGTTCGTCAGCCGCGGCCTGTACCGCTTCACCATCCCGCCGCGCTTCCCGCTGCCCGACGAGGCCGGCCGCGCCGGGTCACTGGTGGCACCGATGCCCGGTTCGGTGCTGCGTCTGCTCGTCGCCGTGGGCGACAGCGTGGCCGCCGGACAGCCACTGCTGGCGATGGAGGCGATGAAGATGGAGCACCAGGTGGTGGCACCGTCGGCCGGCACCGTCGCCGAGATCTTCGTGCAGGTGGGCCAGCAGTTGGCGCACGGCCAACGCCTCGTGCAGCTCGACACCGCCGGAGGCGACGAGTGACGGACCGCGGCACCCGCCCGGTGCGCATCGCCAACTGCTCGGGCTTCTACGGCGACCGCATCTCGGCCGCGAAGGAGATGGTGGAGGGCGGCCCGATCGACGTGCTCACCGGCGACTGGCTGGCCGAGTTGACGATGCTCATCCTGCACAAGCAGCGTGCTCGCAACGCCGAGCTCGGCTACGCAGGCACCTTCCTCACCCAGATGGAACAGGTGCTCGGCACCTGCATCGAGCGCGGCATCAAGGTGGTCACCAACGCGGGCGGCCTGAACCCGGCGGGCTGCGCCGAGCGGGTACGTCAGATCGGCGAGCGCCTCGGCCTGGCCGTGCGGGTGGCGCATGTGGAGGGCGACGACCTGCTGCCCCGCATCGACGGACTGCGGCCGCAACTGACACACCTCGACACCGGCGCTCCGCTCGTCGGCGAACCCGTCAGCGCCAACGCCTACCTGGGCGGGTGGGGTGTGGCCCGTGCCCTGCAGGCCGGCGCCGACGTAGTGGTGTGCCCGCGCATCACCGACGCAGCGCTGGTGGTGGGACCGGCCGCGTGGTGGTGGGACTGGGCCATCGACGACTGGGACCGTCTCGCTGGCGCCGTCGTGGCCGGGCACGTCATCGAGTGCGGCGCCCAGGCCACCGGCGGCAACTACAGCTGGTTCACCGACATCCCCGATCGCTCGCTGGCGCCAGGCTTCCCCATCGCCGAGGTCGACGCCGACGGCAGTTGCGTCATCACCAAACACGACGCCACGGGCGGACTGGTCGATGTAGGCACCGTCACGGCGCAGCTGCTGTACGAAATCGGTGCACCCGAGTACGCCAACCCCGACGTGGTGAGCCACTTCGACACCATTCGGGTCGAGCAGCAGGCCCCCGATCGGGTGCGTATCAGCGGCACCCGCGGCACCCCCGGGCCTGCCACCACCAAGGTGTGCATCAACCTCGAGGGCGGCTTCCGCAACCGGGTCACATTCGTGCTCACCGGCCTCGACCAGCAGGCCAAGGCCACCTGGGCCGCCGACGCCCTGTTCGCCCGCCTCGGCGGTCGCGACCGGTTCGACTCGGTCGAGGAGCGCTTCGTTGCCGCCGACCCGTCGGTCCCCGGCCAGGAAGCCAGTTCCGGCCGGCTGCACGTGCACGTGAAGAGCCGCGACGAACGCCTCGTCGGCCGGGCGTTCTCGTCGGCCGCGGTGGAGCTGGCGTTGGCCAGCTACCCGGGCTTCTTCGTGTCGTCACCGCCCACCGAGGCCCAGCCGTTCGGCGTGTACTGGCCCGCCCTCGTGAGCAACGACGAGGTCACGCAGGTGGTGGTGCACCACGACGGGTCGCGCGAGTCGCTACCCACCGCGGCCGTGACGGGCGGCCTCGGGCCGCTCGGCCGGGTGGAGGTGCCGGAGGTCGTTGCTGTCGGGCCGCAGCCCGGCGAACCACTGGGCACCTGCTTCGCCGCCCGCTCGGGCGACAAGGGCGGCAACGCCAACGTCGGCATCTATGCCCGCGACGCAGCCGGTTACCGGTGGCTGCACGAACACCTCACTGTCGCCGCGTTCCAGCGACTCGTTCCCGAGACCGACGGACTCACCGTGCGCCGCTACGAATTGCCGAACCTGCACGCCCTCAACTTCGTGATCGTCGGCTACCTCGGCGAAGGCGTGGCATCGAGCACAGCATTCGACCCGCAGGCGAAAGGCCTCGGCGAGTACCTCCGCTCGCGCATCTGGCCGGCCCCGGCTCCATAGTTCAGTTTCCGTCAAGACGCACTCAGTGCCCTTCATTCCCGGTCGATGAGAGCGGTACTCTGCGCCGGGGACAACCGAATCGACGAGTCGCAACAGGGGGCTGCGATGAGACGCACCAGCAGCATCGGCATTGCTGTCTACCTGGGACTGGGCGCAGCCCTGGCCGCCGGAGCCGCCGCCTGCAGCGACGACGCCAACCAGGTGGCCCCGGTGAGCCTCGACTCGGTCGCGCCGCCACCAAGCGTCGTCGCCACCGACGCTGCGTCGACCACGGCGATACCCGTCACCGCCGCGTCGGCTGCCTCGAGCACCACCGCCACGAGCACGAGTGCACCCACGGCCGACATCTCGGTGGCCCCCATCACCACACCGGGCGGCCTCACCGGGCCGATGTTCAGCGACGCCCTCGGAGTGAAGGTCGACGCTGCCCCCGGGGTGAACAGCCGCGGCGACACCCGTCGCCTGCTCGACGAAGGCGTGTTCGTGCACATCGCCTGGGAACCCGACCCCACCGACGCCTCGGTGTTCACCGTCCAACCCGACGACATCCCCATCCTCGAGGCCTACGCCATGGCCCAGGCCACCTACTACCGCGCCGCCCTCGGCCTCACCACCACCGACGACCCCGCCTTCGCCCGCTACTTCATTGGTGGTGGTGGACGTTTCGCCAAGGCGATCAATCGGCGAACTGCGGCCGGATCGGTTCTCTCCCCCGGCGCGGGTGTGACCCTGAGACCATACGTACTCGGCGACAACCGCACTGCGAGTAGTGCCGTCGTTCTCGATTGCTATCTCGAAGACGAGCAGGAGATAGCGATTGGCGGCACCGTGTCGCCGGGAGTGCAAGAGCCCTTCAATCTCCTCGTCACCATGACCCTCGTTGATGGACAGTGGAAGGTCGACGGCACCGACGAACAGCAGGGCGTCTGCTTGTGACATTGCGGGGCTACGGCTTCTTGGCGCTCTCTCTACTGATTGCGCCGATGGGAGTGACCAACGACGATGACGCTCCGCCGCCGCCGGTGGAGTTGCGGGGGGCGCGGTCGGTGTCGATTCGCGACACGAACGGGGGGTTGCAGCGCTT
>JBAXSU010000172.1:0-7187 GCA_037130535.1 Actinomycetota bacterium | reverse complement strand
TCGTCACCGGCACGCTTGTCGCAGGGAGGGTCGTCACCGGCACGGTGGGCGGCACCGCTGCGGCGGCATCGCCGAAGGCGAACGCCTGGGCAAGCACCAGTTCGTGGCTCCGCGAGGTGGTGAACCGGATGGTCACGTCGACCACACCGGCGGTCGACACCACGGGCGACAGCAGGCGCAGGGTGTATCCGTCGCTCGTGGCACGCACGACGTTGCCCGCACCGAACCACACGTACACCGGCACGGTGGTGGGGAACCGACCGACGATCTCGAGCGGTGTGCCACCGGCGAGGGGCGCAGCGCGAGGCGACATCGAATCGACCCGCCAAATGCCGTCGGTGTCGGGTGCCGGTTCGGGCGTGGTGGTGCCGGGCACCGCCACCGTGGTCGAGGTGGCCGGGGCGGTCGTGATCGGACCCGCCGTCGGTGGAGTCGTCGGCACCGGGGCAGTCGTGGCCGGCGCGTTCGTCACCGGAGACGTCGCTACCGGAGCAGTCGTGGCCGGCGCGATGGTGGCCGGTGCTGTCGCAACCGGAGCGGATGTGACGGGCGATGCTGGCGCCGACGTGACAGGGCCTGCAGCGGGTGCCGAGGTCGGCGCCGCTACCGGCGTCGTCGTGACAGGGCCGGCGACTGGTGCCGTCGTGGGCGCCGTGATCGGCCCGACCGGGGTCGAGCCCACCGGCGGCGCGGTGGTCGAACCCGGCGGCAGCGGCGCAGTGGGCACCGTCGTCGTGACGCCCGGCCCGCTGATGGGCGAGGCCGGCACGGTGGTGGTCGTGATTCCAGGCGATGGTGAAGTCGCGGGCGGCGGGGCGACGCGCAGGTACCCGACAAAGGCGGGGCCGACCGCAGCGCCCGACGCGTCGACCAACTCGGTCACCACGCCGTACATCCCCTCGGGCCACACTGCGTCGATGTCGAAGCGCCACTCACCCGGTGCCACCTGGTTGGTGGCGTCGAGCGGTACGGCGATCAGCGAGCCGTCGGCCCCCGACACCGCCGACGCCGACGATCCGTCGGCGCGGGTGACCACGGTCGCCAGGCCGTCGACTGCGTACACGGAACCCGCCTCGGAGGTGGCGATGCTGAGCCGCGCCCCCACCACGCCGGTCGGCAGCGTCGCACCGCTGATGCGAACACCGACGCGGGCCTTCGTGTCGGGACGCACGACATGGGCGCCCTCGTACAGCACCTGCGCCGATCGGGCGGCCGAGCCACCCACCGCTGCGCTCACGTCGAGGCGCGGCCCCCAGGCCAGCGCGCGCGCCGCGGCCACGATGCGCGACCGCGCCTCGCTGGGGCTGGACACGACGCCCGCGGCGAGCATGTCGGCCACGGCGCCCACCACCATCGGCGTGGCCATCGAGGTGCCCGACAAGAAGCCGTACCCTCCGCCGGGCATCGTCGACAGCAGGGTCGAACCCGGCGCATAGATGTTCACCGGGCTGCCGAAGCAACTGAAACTCGAGCGGGTGTCGCTGTTGGTGGTGGAACCGACCGTGATGACGCCGCTGTAGTAGAGCGAGAAGTTGGCCGGGAAGACGGGCTTGGTCCCGATGTCGACCCCCGAGTTGCCGGCTGCAGCGACCAGTGTGACGCCGCGGTCGGTGGCGTACTTCACGGCCTTCTCCATCAGCCACTCGTTGGCACGAGTGTCGCCCGGCATGCTGCCGAAGCTCATGTTCATCACCTTGGCGCCGTTGTCGGCGGCATAGATGATGCCCGAGTAGATGGCGCCCAGCGAGAGCGCCCCGCTGGTGGTGGCCACCTTCACGGGCATGATGGTGGCCTGCGGGGCAACACCCACCACACCGATGCCGTTGCGGCCGGCGGCGATGATGCCGGCCACGTGGGTGCCGTGGTAGGAACCCGACGATCCGCGGTCGTCGCCCGGGTTGGCGTCGTTGGCGCCGAAGTCCCAGCCGACGCAGTCGTCGATGTAGCCGTTGGCGTCGTCGTCGATCTTGTTCGCACACACCTCGTCGCTGTTGCTCCACAGCCGGCCGGCGAGATCGGGGTGGGTCAGGTCGACACCCGTGTCGACCACGGCCACCACCACACCGGCCCCCTGCGACACCGACCAGGCGGGGACGACGTTGGCATCGGCACCGGCGACGCCCACCGAACCGTTCGCCTGGGCAGCGGCACCCGTGTTGCTGATGGCCCACTGCAGCGACTGGTTCGGGTCGTCGTACAGCACGTACAGCGAGTCCTCCACGAGACCGGCGATACCGGGCACGGCCAGCAGATCGTCGCGCGAGCCAGAGGTCGCCACGGCGAACGTGCCACCAGCCACCGGCGTCACCTCGGCCACACCCGGCACTGCCGACAGCGCATCGATGATCGCGACGTCACCCACCCGCACCGGTTCGCCCGCCACGGGTGCCGTCGTCACCGCAGGCGCAGGCGGTAGGTCGATGCCCACCACATCGGAGTCATCGGCCGGAGCGGTGACGGGCGGCAGCGGGGTCGAGTCGGGGTCGAACGCCGCGTCGGTCATCACGATCACGTGATCGAGGTCGTCGCCCCAGCCCGGCTGCTCGATCATGGCGGTGTCGTAGCCGGTGTCGGTGCCCACCGGACGATGCCCACCGGCCAGAGTGCCCGCGGTGGCAGCGAGGCACAGGGCGAACGCGCTCAACGCACCCACCCTGGTCTCACGTACCGACCGCTGCGGAACTCGCGCGTGGTGCATCTCACCATCCAGTCACCGGACACGCGCGCAGACTCGCTCGTGGTCCGTTCTCGGACAGTCCGCAGGCGACCGCGCTCGATCACCTCGCTTGCCAACACCTTGACGGTGCGGGAGGGGACAGTGCGGGAGGGGACAGTGCGGGAGGGGACAGTGCGGGAGGGGATACTGGGGGCGTGGACGAACTACTCATCGACCGCCGCGCCACCGTGCGCCGGATCGAGTTGGGTGACGGGGCGTGGGTCGATGTGGTCGACCGCTTCGTGAAGGATGCCGCCAGCGTTTTCGACACGCTGCACGCCGGTACCGCATGGGCTCAGTCGGAGGTGCTCCGATACGACCGCTACGTGCCCGAGAAGCGGCTGATGGCCGGGCTACGGGCCGATGCCCTGCCCGTGCTGCGCCAGACCGACCTGCACCTGAACGCCACCTACCGACGGCCGCTCGACGGGGTGGCCGCCATCCTCTACCGCACGGGCGACGACTTCCAGGGCCTCCACAGCGACCGCGAGATGCGCTGGCTCGACGACACCCTCATCGCCATCGTGGTGCTCGGCCAACGCCGGCCGTTCGTCTTCCGGCCGCGGGCACCGCTGGCCGAGGTGGTGCAACGGGTGCCGGCCGGAAGCGGCCCCGACGATGTGGTGCTGCTACCCGGCGAGGGTGACCTGCTGGTGATGGGCGGCACCTGTCAGCGCACATGGCTGCACGGGGTGCCCGCCGCCGACACCCCGAATCCGCGCATCTCACTGACATGGCGCTGGACCAGTCGGCGCGGCCGGCCCGACACGAACCCGGGCTACTTCGACGGCCGCCAGTTCAGCGACCGGCCCCGCCAACCAGGTACGCGGCGGGCCAAGGGTCACTGACGAGGTGGGCGCGCCCCAGATACCCTCCGGCGGGTGGAACCCACCTGGCTCGGCGAGGCGCGTGTGCTCATCGTGGCCGGCAAGGGCGGTGTCGGCTCCAGCACCGTCGCTGCCGCTGCCGCACTGTTGGCTGCGCGCGACGGCGCCGACGTGTTGCTGGTGGCGGTCGACGGCAAGCCCGGGCTGGGGCCCCTGCTCGGTGGGCCGCCGCTCACTCCCGACGAGCAGGTGCTGCGCACCCTACGCGGCAAAGGACGCGTGCGCGGTCGCACGGTGCCGCCCGAACAGGCCTTCGGCGACTACCTCGAGTTGAAGGGCGTGGCCGGACTGGTGCGGCGCGCCGCCTCGGCCGCGTCGCTCGACATGGTGGCCGGTTCCACCCCCGGCCTCGAACACCTGCTGGTGCTGGGCAAGATCAAGGAGCTCGAGCGCACCAAGGCGGCCGACCTCATCGTGGTGGAAGCACCGCCCGCCGGGCACGCAGCACCGTTCATCCGTTCGGCCCGGGCCCTGCAGCAGGTGGTGGCTAGTGGGCCGGTGCGCGACCAGGCCGACGAGGTGGCGGCCATGCTGGCCGACTCGACCCGCGCCCAGGCGCTGCTCGTCACCCTGGCCGAGGAGACCCCGGTGAACGAGGTGATCGAGTTGGCCTACGAGGTGGAAGAAGACCTCGGCCTGGCACTGGCACCGCTGGTGGTGAACGCCTGCTGGCCCGACCGGTCGGGCCTGGCCGTCACCCCGGCCGCCGCAGCGAAGCGCAGCACCGTCACGCTGTCGGCCGCCGACCGGGTGGCACTCGCCGAGTCGAGCACGTTCGGTGCTGCGCGACTCGCCGTGCAGCGCGAGCAGTTGGCTCGGCTCGATACCGATCTGCCGCTGCCGCGCATCGCGCTCCCCCGGCTGGCCACACCCCGCCTCACCCCGGCGCACCTCGACACGCTTGCCGACGCGCTGGCCCTGCCCCCTGTGGTGGCGCAGTGACCGCCCCTGCCGCGCAGTCGCTCGGGTTGGCCGACGTGCTCGAAGCCGATCTGCTCGTGACGTGCGGCCCGGGCGGTGTGGGCAAGACCACCACCGCCGCTGCACTCGGACTGGCTGCGGCCCGCGCCGGCAGGCGCGTGGTCGTGGTGACCATCGACCCGGCCCGCCGCCTCGCCGACGCCCTCGGCGTCGATGCCGCGGCATCGAACGAACCGCATCTGGTCGCCGGCGCCGTCGATGGGCCGGGGTCGTTCTCGGCGCTCATGCTCGACGCCGAGCGCACGTTCGACGAACTGATCCGCGAGAACGCCGGCGACGCAGCCGAGCGCATCCTCGACAACCGCGTGTACCGCAGCATCGCCGGGTCGCTGTCGGGTGCGCAGGAATACATGGCCATCGAGCGGCTGCACCAACTGCACCACAGTGGCGACTACGACCTGGTGGTCATCGACACACCGCCGTCGCGCCACGCCATCGATGTGCTCGAGGCACCCGACCGGTTGGTGCGGTTTCTCTCGAACCCCGTCTACCGCACCCTCACCCTGCCCACCCGTTCCTTCGCCAAGGTCACGCACGCTGCCACCAGTGCATTCCTGTGGACCGTGAAGCGGCTGGCCGGTCCGGCCATCGTGGAAGACACGATCGAGTTCTTCCGCTCGCTGTCGGGCATGGAGGACGGCCTGCGCACCCGAGCCGCCGAGATGGCCGCCGAACTGCGCGCCGACACCACGGCGTTCGTCCTGGTGTCGAGCCCGCGTGCCGAGGCCATCGACGAGGCGTCGTTCCTCGCCACCGCGCTGCGCGACGGCGGTTTCCATCTCGGCGGTGTGGTGGTGAATCTGCTCCATCCGCTGCCGCCACCGCTGTCCGACGACCTGGTGACTGCCTTTCACGCCGGCGAACTCGACGGGCCGTTGGCCGAGCAGGTGGCCTACCACCTCGACCTGTTCGCGCTCGCCGAGGCCGAGCGGACCGAGATGAACACGCTCGTGGCGTTGGCCGGCGACGCCGCGGTGCGCACTGTGCCGCTGCTCGATCACGACGTGCACGATCTGGCCGCGCTGGGAGAGTTGGGCGAGCTGCTCACTGCTGCCGACTCGCCGCGCCGCCGGCATCGCTAGCATCCGCCTCGTGAGCGTTGCTGCGCAGACCACCGGGTCCACCACGTATGCGGCAGGCCGGCGCATCATCGACGTCGATGCCCACATCATGGAGCCCGCCGGATGGCTGGCGTCGTACGCGCCGGCAGCAGTACGCGAGGTGCTGCCCGACGAGCACCTCGGCGACCACGACCTGGCCGACCTGCTCGATGCCGCGCAGCGCGCCCTGCTGCACCGCAGCACCGACTCGGCCGAGCGCGAGCGGGCTACGGCCGACTACATGGCCATGGAGCGCAAGGGGTGGATGTCGCTCGGCGGCTGGGACCGTGCCGAACGCGCCGTGGCGCTCGACCGGCTGGGGTTCGACCTGCAGGTGGTGTTTCCCACCGCCAGCTTCCCGCAGGTGCTCGCCTGTCCAGCCGACCAGCAGATGGAAGCGGTGCGGGCCATGAACCGCGGGCTCGCCGACTTCTGCACCGACCCGCGGCTGTCGGCCACGGGGTATGTGCCGTTCCATCTCGGGCCCGAGGTGGCGCAGGCACTGGTGCACGAACTGGCCGAGCAGGGTGTCGGCGCCTTCCTGGTCGACTCGGTCCCGCGCCGCGGCGAGCTGGCGTTCTCACACCCCGACTTCGACCCCGCGTGGGCGGCGATCGTGGAAGCCGATCGCCCGGCCGTGCTGCACGTCGGCGCCGACGGTGGCTACCGCCCCGTGCCACGGGCGGTGCTGAACAACGGCCGCGAGATGGGGCACGTGCGCTCCGACGCACCCGGCGACGCGCTGTCGTTCACCGCCATCGGCTACCCCGCCGAACTCTTCCTGGGCTCACTCGTGTTCGACGGTGTGTTCGAGCGCTTCCCCCGCCTGCGCATCGGCATCACCGAACTCGGCGTGTCGTGGCTGCCGTCGTTCCTGCACATGATCGACACGGCACACCGCTCGTTCCGCCGCGTCCAGAATCTCAGCCACCTCACCGTCCGGCCGTCGGAGTACGTGCGTCGTCAGGTGGTGGTGTCGCCGTTCGCCGGTGAAGACGTGGGCTGGGTGATCGAACAGAGCGATCCGGCCTGTGTGGCGTTCTCGTCCGACTACCCGCACCACGAGGGCACCGACGATCCCATCCGTCGCTTCGAGGCATCGATGACCGAGACCACGGCGGCGCACAAAGACCTGTTCTACGCCGGCAACGGTCGACGCCTGCTCGGCGTCTGAGCCCCCGGTTCTCACCGAACTCTTACACCACTCCAGCATCTCGTTCACGGCCAAGCCGCACACTGCCTGTCATCCCCTCTACACGCAGGAGCAGCGATGAACGAGTACGACGAGCAGAACGAGAACATCGAGCCGAGCGAGGCTGAAGGTGCCGTCGACGACGCAGCCGACGCATCCGAAGCAGATGATGAGGTGATCGAGCTTCCCGAGATCGTCGAGGCGACTGCGGGCAACGAGGTGCCTGTCGACGCGACGGTGGAAGCCCCGGCTGCAGCGGCGCCCGGCGTCGGGGTGCCCGCTGCCGACACGGCGGCGTCGACCGACAAACC
>JBAXSU010000171.1:0-7361 GCA_037130535.1 Actinomycetota bacterium | reverse complement strand
CCGGCCTCGATGAAGTTGGTGTGCGCCTGCACCACCCAGTCGGGGCCGTCGAACAGGGCGAGCGCCGACCACTCGGGCTGCCGGAAGGGCGCTCCGATACGCATCAGTTCACGGCCCATGCCGCCGTCGAGCACCGTGAGTTCGTTCATCGGCTCAGTCTGCCAGCGGGAGGGTGGCGATGAACGACGCCACGGCGTCGGCCACCTCGGCAGCGTGGCTGTGTTCGTGCATCGAGTGTTCGCCGCCCTCCACCACCTGCAGCCGGGCGTGCGGCATCTTGCGCTCGAGGTACTGCCCCGAGTTCGTGTAATCGGGCCGGTCGAGCGCACCGGCCAGCACCAGCGTGGGCGTGGCCATGTCGGCCAGGCGGTCCATCACCACCGAGTCGTGCTGCAGGTTCAACTCGGCCACCTGCACCGGCACACCGAACCGGTGCGCGTTACGACGACTCATCGCATTCCATCCCTCACGCTTCTCAGGGTCGCGAAAGCCGGGGCCGGTGTTCAGCACGACGATGCCCGCGGCAACACCCGGCCGGGTGGCGGCGTGGGCAAGCGCCAGATAGCCACCCAGCGAATGGCCGACGATCACCGCCGGCGAACCGGTCACGGCCTCGAGCGCCGCAAGGAGTTCGTCGAGGTCGTCGAGCGCCCGGTCGCGCGTGTACTCAGCTGGGTCGTCGGGCACGGGCGAGGCGCCGTGACCGAGCAGATCGATCGCCACGACGAGGAACCGGTCCTGCAGCAGCCCCATGCACTCGGCCCAGGTGGCCGACGAGCTACCCATACCGTGCACGAACACGATCGGCGGCGTCCCCTGTCCGGCGCGCATCTGGTGCAACCTCATCGAACGCTCCTTCCCGTCTCCCCGAATCGACGCCCGATGGTACGGCACAGTGCCCGGCCAGAAATCAGCCGGCGGCCGCAGGGGGTATGGTGCGGCCATGCAAACAGGACGATGCCTCTGCGGTTCAGTCACCTTCGAGTTGGCGGGCGATGTCATCGCCACGGCCGTGTGCCATTGCGACCACTGCCAGCGCCAAAGTGGCGGGGCCTTCTCGGTGAACCTCATCGCTCACGAGTCGCAGTTGACAGTGAACGGCACCCTCACGACGTTCGAAGACCGCGGCGAACACGGCGACGACGTGTACGTGCGCCGCCGGTTCTGCGGCACGTGCGGTTCACCCATCGTGTCGGAGCTCGCGAAGTCGGAGGGCATCATCGCCGTGAAGGCCGGCACGCTCGACGACAAGTCGGCCGTGCAGCCGGGTATCGAGGCCTGGTGCGTCGACCGCCAGCCGTGGGTGTCGCTGCCCGGCATCGCCATCGCCCTCGACCGCGAGTAGCCGCCGCGACATCACCCCGAGTGGACCCAGGCCCACACCCACCCGGGCCCGATTCAACCGACCGGGCCGGTTCAGTCGAGGAGGTCGTCGGCCCGCAACTCGCGCAGCTGCTCGACCGTCGGATCGGCCACATCGCGCAGCCGCCAGGCCTGACGAACTACGGCGGCCTCGAAGGTGTTGCGGATGAAGCGGGCGTTTCCGAATCCTTCGCCGCGCGTGGTGCCGACAAGCAAGAGGCGGAGCGACGTGAGGCACGCATCGTTGGGCGTGAAGTCGTTCGCGGTGCACAGACGTTCGAAGATCATCACCAACTCGTCGTCGCTGTAGTCGGTGAACTCGATCGTCAGGTGAAACCGGCTGGCCAGGCCAGGATTGGCACCGATGAACCTGCTCATCGGGACGGGGTAGCCGGCGACGATGACCACGAGGTCGTCGCGGCGGTCCTCCATCGCCTTCACCAGCGTGGCGATCGCTTCGTCACCGTACTGATCGCCCACGAGTGCGTAGGCCTCGTCGATGAACAGCAGCCCGCCGTAGGCCGTCTTCAGCAACGCTGCGGTCTTCTCCGCAGTCTGGCCGAGATAGCCGCCGACGAGACCCGAGCGATCGGTCTCGACGAGGTGACCCTCGCGCAACAGTCCGAGCGCCCGGTAGATCCCGCCAACGAGCCGAGCGACAGTCGACTTGCCCGTACCCGGGTTACCGACGAACACGAGGTGTCGGGCGACGTCGGGTGTCTTCAGGCCCTTTGCCATCCGTTTGGTCTCGTTGCGGAGCAGTTCGGCCTGGCGGTGCACTTCGGCCTTCACCTCGGCAAGGCCGACCAGTGCGTCGAGTTGGCCGAGCAACTCGTCGAGGGTCGGCGGCGGCGGCTCTGCGGCGGCGGTGGCCTCGGGCGCCTCGACCGGCCGACCCACGGCGGCTGCATCGTGGGCTGCTACGACCGGACCGCCCACCACACGCAATTGTGCTGCGGCGGCGACGCCAGCTGCGCCGAGCGTCGACAGGTTGGCATCAGCAATGCCATACGCGGCCGAGGCCATGTCGGCCAGCGCCTCGGCATACGAACGTGCTGCGGCGGGCGCTGCCTCGACGATCCGGCTGAGCAGGGGTGTCGGATGATCGCGCCACGACCGGCCCTGCCGCGCGGCTGCGGCGAACGCCGCCACCGGCCGGCTGAACGCAGCGGCCCACCGTTGCGCGGCGTCGGGTGCGGGCGCGATGATCGCCGCGACGAACGCCGCAGCCTCCTGCTCGATCGCGACGGCATCGAGACCAGCTGCCAGACCGGCCCGGTGCAAACCCTCGAGTGCGGAAGTGACCGTCTCGGCACTCACGGCTGCGGGGGCTCGATGATTCGCTGGGTTCCTCGGCCGAGGTCGAGCGATCCCGGCGCGAACTTCTCGTCGAGGAATCGCCCGTGGGCAACGAGAGCATCGGCGTCGGATCGGCACACCGCAGTGAACACGTCGTCCATCTTCGACCCGAGCAGGTCGAGTTGATCGCACAGCAGTTGCAACGGCGTCTTGCCGTTGCTGACCTGATGCTGTTCGGCGTACGAGCGCGGCAACTTGAGATATGTGTCGAGCGCATCCGGGAGATAGTCGGTCACCGTCTGGACGAGCGTGTGCGCCTGGGTGCTGCCGGGCCCGAGTGAATCGGCGCGCGGCAGCGTCTCGCGGATCGTTGTTGCGATCCGGTTCACTCGGGCTTCGACCGCGGGGTCGACATTGCCATGGACCTGCCGCTCGAGGCCGGCCAGTTGTTCGAGAACGTGGTCGCCGCCGACGCCGCCGATGACGAGGCCGGATGCGGCCGGCGAGCGGTTCGGCACCACGAGCGCCCCGATTGCATACAGCGGGACTGCGATGGCCAGTCCGACAGGGGCAACGACGACTCCCACGATCGCGAGCACTGGGCCGACCGCCGCCAGCGCCATCCCGGCAAGGTTCTTGTTCGACCAGAGATAGCCGTGGTCGCTCCTACTGGTAGCCACGGATCTCCTTGAAGACCTGCGTGAGTGACCCGGTCTCGCCGTTGAACACCTTTCCACCGGTGACATCGGCGATCTGCTGGAGCGCCTCGGGGTCGGCCTCTCCGTAACGGACCGTGAAGACCCGGATGTCCTGTTCGGCGGTCGGGCGATTCTGCATCCGGCTCAGGAAGGCCTCCTGCGACATCCCTTCGTTGTTCTCGCCGTCGGTCATCAACACGATGCTCGTCACAGCGTCTGGGTCGGCCTTGGCGGCGGCGAGCGCCTCGTCGTACCCCCGATCGAGCGCCGAGTAGATCGCAGTCGAACCGTCGGCGGTGAGCCCATCGATGTACCCGCGGAACGAGGTGAGTTCCGGCGAACTGGGCTCGGACGACGTGATCTTCCACTGCTGCACGTCGTTGACGAACGTCGAGAACGTCACCACGGTGACGTTCTCACGCGGTGCGAACCGAGTGAAGACCCCCGACAGCGATTCATCGGCGCCCGCAAGTCCCTTCATCGCCATCTGCAACGACGCGAGCCGATCGCCACCCATCGAGCCCGACGTGTCGAGGATGTAGATGGTGTTGGCCGGTCGACGAAGTTCGCTCTGGTACTGATCGAGCAGCAGTCGGGTGACGTCGATGTTTGCGGGAAAGTTCGCCTCCACCAGCAGCGACGATGACAGGCGCGGGTCGGCGGGTACCCCTGGGGTAACTGAGCGTCGCGCCGTCAGTTGCTGGATCTTGGCCTGCGCCTCAGGGGTGGTGAGGTACGCGGTGAGCTTGTCGTAGGCGTCGCGCTTCGATGCATTCAGCAGCATCAGCGGGTAGTCGGCAGTGACGATGCCCTCGGTCGGGTACACGAGGACCAACTTCTCGTTCAGCTTTCCCGAGTCGTTGAGGCTGACGAGCACGCTCTCGTAGTTGATCATCGCGGGGATGCGATCCTGCGCGTCGACGAACGAGTCGACCAGGAAGCCACTCGACCCGGCCGTCAACTGCACGCCGGACAAGAACGCTGAGAGTCCGTCGGCGTCGATCGTGCTGGCCGACAGTGCTTCGCCGCCAGCCAAGGCGCTCGCCACGCTCACGAGCGCGCTGAAACCAGAGTTCGAGACCGTCGGGTTGGTCATCGCCAGGGTCAGCTTGCCGCTGTCGATCGCGGCGATGATGTCTTTCCACGTTGCCTTGCCCGACGTCCAGCCGAGCTGCTGGGCGAGATCGGCGCGCACGCCGAGTACGACGGGGCTGATCGCGATCTTCTCGCGGGCGAGGACCTTGGTGCTTGCCCCAGCGAGGGCGATGTATTTGTCGCTGCCGAACCATCCCGCGTCGAACGAGGTACCGGCTGCGATCTGCTCGGCGCCATCGAGGCTGCCGACATAGGAGAGATTCACCCTGACCCCGGTGGCCTCAGCAGCATCGTCGAGAATCGGCACCATGTCCTTCAACTCGCTGCCTGCGAGGATCTGCAACGTGTTCGGCCCGTCGGGGTAGGTGCCATCCGACGTGCTGTCGTTCGAGGTGCAGCTCGCCGCTGCGAGCACGACCGCGATGGTCGCGGCGAGCACGCAACCCCCACGTCTCACGGTGTGCCTCCGCTGTCGAGGTCGAGTGGGCCTGCTCCGTCTGCCGAACGCTGGTCGGCGGAACGCACGCGCTCGACGTACTGCTTCGACTTGTCGACCTCGGTCTCGAGAGCCGTGATGGTCTGCTGCATCGACGACAGGGCCTGGACCTTGAACGTATCGATCTCGTCCATCGCCTGGTACACGTTCGCAAACGCGGCTTGCAACTTGTCGATACCGATCGTCGCATCAGCCGCCTGCTTGTTGATCTCGACGGACTGCGTGGCGAGCAACTCCGCCGTCGATTGGATCATGTTCGACGTCGTCGTGTTGAGGGCGTTGATCTGATCGAGCACGAGCCGCTGGTTCGAGAGTGCTTGGGCGACGATCACCGCCGTACGCAAGGCTGACACCGTGGTGGTGGTGGCGCGGTCGACACCCTTCACGAGCTCGATGTTGTTCTTGCGCACGAGATCCATCGCCAGGTAGCCCTGGATGCTGACGGCCAATTGCGTCAGGAGGTCCTGGTGCTTCTGGCGCACAGAGAACAACACGTCCTGTGTGAGGGCCTTCGCCTTGTCGGGGTCGGATATCTCGATCTCTGCGATCTTCGCCACCAGCGCTGCGTCGAGGTGCTCTGCGATGTAGATGTACTGACCCAGCCGCTGCATCGTCTCCCACAGGTTGGCCTTCTCCTGCTCGAGGGATGCGTTGTCCTTGCGCAGTTCGTCCTGACCGCTGTAGAGCGAGTTGAGGATGCCGTCGAGCTGACCCTGCGCGCTCTCGTACTTGCGGAAGTAGTCCCGCAGCTTGTCGCCGAAGGGGATCAGACCGATCAGCTTCTTCACGCCGGTGGCCTGTGCAGGGTCGAGGTCTTCGATCGTTCGGCGCAGATCGAGCAACGACTTCGACACCTTCGAGCCCTCCGAGAAATCGCCCTTCGACATCGCCCGCATCGGTGCCTGAAGGAGGCGGTTGCTGCTCTCGGCCGCCGATCTGATGTCATCGTCACCCATCGCGCGGATGTCGTCGGCCCTGGCACCGAAGGCCGGAGAGCGCGCATCGAGCGAGACGATGTCGGTCACGTACTGCTCGACCTTCTGATCGAGGCCCGGCAGAGCGGCCTGATCGAGTGGCACCATGCCACCGGCTTTGGTCGTGGCGACCGCGGCCACGGGCTCGGGTGGCGTGAGCACCAGCGTCGACGTGGCGGCAGGTGGTGTGAGCGGCGTGTCGGTCACGGATCTCTCCTAGGGTTTCGTGGTTGCGGGGGCAGTGGTCGACGGCCCGGTGGTGCCGACCGATGCTGCAGCCATCTCGGTGGAAATGGCGTTGATGAGCGCTTCCAGGTTGTCGTTGGTGGGGGGCTCGACGATGTCGACGAGCTGTGGAGCGACTGCGATACCGGCATCGGTGACGAGCTTCGTGAACGAATCGGGGTCCGACGTGCGGAACCCGAACTGCAGGGCAAGTGCCTTGAGCGTCGGGTCGTTCATGAGGAGCTGGCCGATGGAATCGCCAGTGGCGGACAGCGGCACGAAACTGTGCTTGGAGATGATCGTCGGCGTCGGATACATCAGCACCATGTCGGACTTGATGCTGCCGTCCTTGGCGACGGCCCGCGCAACGAACTGCGACTCGTAGATCATCACCATCGGTGTCTTGCCGGCCCCGATCGACAGGTAGTCGTCGAATGGCGCTTCCGACGACTGCTCGGTGTAGCCCTGCCGGCCGAACAACGGCGCCACCTGTTTGGCGGAAGCGTCTGCCTGGGCAACGCTCGCGACGACGTTCGAGCCGTTGGCCAGGTAACTGGCGATCGACGCATACATGGCCGCAGAGTTGGAGGTCGTCACATCCGTGGACGTGATGAGCACCTGCTTGTTCGCCTGGTAGTCGACATTGCCCGGGATGTCCTTCCACCGGGTGTCCTGGTCGACGAGTTCCAGGAACTTGGCCATGTCGAAGCTCCACCACCCGCCCTCGTCCTTGGCAACACCTGCCGTTGCGAGGAGTCGTGCGATCGGTTCAAACGTGGCGATCGTCATCGGTGTGCTGAACGGCACGTAGATCGCGGTCGCTTTGCGGTCGTTCTTGATCTTCTGCGCCTGCGGCGTGCCGGCAGGAAAGGCAAAGTCGTACTTCGACAGATCGACGGTTGTGGCGATCTGTCGGCTACCCGCCGTGTCGATCTGCACCTCGTACCCGGCGTTGCGGAACGCCTCCTGTACGCGGGCGTCCGCGAAGAACGCCTTCTTCTCCGACCCGATCACGCCCCGTACCACGACGACGTTGTCGCTGCTGGAGCCGCCACGCGTCGACACCACGATCACGACGACCACGAGGAGCGCGAGGATGGCCGCAAGGCCGAGGGTCAGCGCACGGCGCATAGTTGGCAGTATGCCCGGTTGGGTAGCGAGTTTGGTCCCATCTCTCGACTGGACAGCGAACACATCAGCGGAACGGGAGGG
>JBAXSU010000170.1:0-7457 GCA_037130535.1 Actinomycetota bacterium | reverse complement strand
ATAGCGGGCCTTGATTTCGTTGGGCACGAGCTCCGGCAGCGTGCCGAGCAGGTAGCGGTCGAAGGTGGCCTCGTCGTGGATGATCTCCATGGCGCGGCCGCCGAGCACGTAGGACGGCCGCACGACCAGCGGCAGGCCGAGCTCCTGCATGACGATGCGGCTCTGCTCGACCGAGTACGCGATGGCGTTCTGCGGCTGCTTCAGCCCGAGCTTGTCGAGCAGGCGCTTGAAGCGGTCGCGGTCCTCGGCGAGGTCGATCATGTCGGGCGAGGTGCCGAGGATCGGGATCCCGGCCGCCTCCAGCGCCTTGGCGAGTTTGGCCGGAAAGGCGTCAGCGTGGCGCCGGACAGCGGAAAGCGAGCGACGCTGTCGAGCGAACGAGAGATCATGTCGTGGGAGATCTTCGGTGTGGCCTCCCGTGATCTCGCCCAGATGGTTGCCGACGATTACGAGCCCGACATGATCCTGTCGATCGCTCGCGGTGGTCTGCTCATCGGTGGGGCACTCGGCTATGCGCTCAGCGTGAAGAACGTCTACACGATGAACGTCGAGTTCTACACCGGTGTCGACGAACGGCTCGAAGTGCCGCGCATCTTGCCGCCCGCGCCCGATTTCGTCGATGTGAGCGATGCGCGCATCCTCATCGCCGACGATGTGGCCGACACGGGCCACACGCTGCGCAGCGTGCAGCACTTCTGCGAAGGCAAGGTGGCCGAGGTTCGCACGGCGGTGCTGTACGAAAAGAGCCATTCGGTGGTGCGCTGCGACTACGTGTGGAAGCGCACCGACCAGTGGATCAACTTCCCCTGGAGCGACAAGGACCCGGTCGCCAAGCGCGACTGGACAGTGCGCGACGCCTGATCGGCACCGTGCTGCGATCAGACCGATCGCAGCACGGTGAGCGCGGCGTTGCGGCCGCTCGCACCCCACACGCCGGCGCCCGGGAACGTGGCAGCACCGGTGAGGTAGAGGCCCTTCACCGGGGTCTCGTAGCGCGTGAGTTCGGGGCTCTTGTTGCGCAGCGCCGCCAGCGGCCCGCCGGCGAAACTGGTGGCGTGTCCGGCGGGCAGGTGGAACTCGCTCTCGTAGCGGTCGGGGGTCATGGCCCGCCACTCGCCGAGGCCGTCGAGGAAACCCGGCTCAGCCAAGGTGGCCAGCTGCTCGAGCCAGCGGCGCGGTTCGGGGCTGTCGGCCCAACCGCCGCGTAGCGAGTACGGGGTGTAGAGCGTCTCGAGGCTGAACACGTGCTTGCCCGCCGGGGCCATGGTGGGGTCGACCACCGACGGCACGTTCATGAACATGCCCGGCTGCTCGAGCACCTCGCCGCTGGCCATCAGCCGGTAGCCGCGGTCGATGTCGGCGAGCGAGGGGGCGATGATGGCCGTGCCGCGCAGCGCGTCGTCGGGATCGATGCGGTCGCCGAAGGCGGGCAGGCGGGGGAGCGTGTCGATGATCGCGTCGATCTTCGATTCGTAGCCTTCGTCGTGGGGTGTGTTGCGCCACCGCTCGACCAGTGGCTTCGCCGTAACAGGCGGGTTGCGCAGCCAGGCGAGGAAGGTGTCGTGCGGGTTGCACGCCGACACGACGATGCGCGCGGTCACCTCGGTGCCGTCGTCGAGGTGCACGCCGCGCACCGACTCGCCCTCACAGGTGATGGCGGTGACCTTGGTGTTCAGGCGCACCGTGCCGCCGGCGGCCTCAAAAGCCAGACGGAGCGTCTCGGGCACCTGGCCGCTGCCGCCGACAGGACGGCCGAGGGTGCCCACGTGGCGCAGGGCGTAGGTGAGCGCGCCCAGGCCCGTGCCGGGCATCTCGGGCGAAATGCCCCACACCATCGGGCCCGTCACCATGGCCGGGCCGCGCAGCGCGTCGGCGGTGAAGAACTCGCGCATGATGTCGGCGGCGCTGCGCCGACTCCATCGCAGCAGCGTGCTGACGCCCTTGCCGCCTCGGGCCAAGACCGTGCGGGTGAGGCCGGCGAACGACGGCGGTTCGCTGGCCGCTTCGAACACGAGACGCACGGCAGGCGCGGCGGCCTTCAGGTAGCGGCGGTAGCCGTCGACCTCGCCGGGGTAGGTGTGGGCGAGCGAGTCGAGGGTGCGGTCGAGGTCTTTGTACAGCGCCCACGCCGGGCCGCCATCCCACGCCATGTTCATCTGTGCCGGCTCGACGTCGAGGTAGCGCAGGCCGTGATCGGCGAGGCCCAGTTCTTCGATGACCGGGGTGGTGCGGAAGGTGATGTGGTCGCAGTTGCAGATGTTCACCGTGCCGCCGCCGAACGGTTCGCTGGCTGCGGTTCCGCCCACCGAGCTGCGGGCTTCGACCAGCAGGGTGCGCAGGCCTGCACGGGCGAGATACGCAGCGCAGACCAGGCCGTTGTGGCCTGCCCCCACCACGACGGCGTCGACATCGTTGCGGTACATCCGTAGCAGTCTGGCCGATGCGGGGAGGTACCGCTAACCTCGGCTCGTGACTCCACGTGTGCGCCGTTTCGTCGACCTCCGCGGCCCCGAGGTGATCGAGCAGATCTCCCCGCGCAGCATCTTCATCCAACCGCTCGGCGCCATCGAGCAGCATGGCCCGCACCTGCCGCTGTCGACCGACTCGGTGGTGGCCACAGCCGTTGCCGAAGCCGCAGTCGATCAGTATGGCGACGAGGTCGACGCCTGGCTGCTGCCGACGCTCGAGTACACCAAGTCGAACGAGCACGCCTGGTCGCCGGGCACCATCTGGTTGTCGTTCACCACGCTGATGGCCGTGCTCGACGACATCGCCCGCTGCGTGGCCACCACCCCGGCCAAGCGGCTGGTGTTCCTGAACGGCCACGGCGGCAACAGTGCGTTGGCCAATGTCGCCAACCGCGAGATCCGTCTGAAGCACGGGCTGTTGACGTTCCTGGCGCACCCGGGTGTACCTCCCGACCAGGGCGGTGTGTCGCCAGCATCGGAGTTGGGCATGGGCGTGCACGGTGGCACCGACGAGACGTCGATCATGCTGCACCTCGCGCCCGAGCTGGTGCGCATGGAACTGGCCGAGCGGCGCGTGCCCGAGAAGATCGCGCTGAACCAGTACGTGCGGTTCGGCGGCCGGGTGAGTTTCGGGTGGCTGTCGAACGACTTCTTCCCCGACGGCTACATCGGCGACCCCACGCCTGCTACCGCCGAGTTGGGGGCCACCCTGTTCCAGGGTGCGGTGCGCGGCTTCGGCGAGGCGCTGCGCGAAATCGCGGCGTTCGACTTCGGGCGATGAGCGCCGACCTCGCTGCACTGCGGGTCGACGGCGCCCGCCTGGCAGCACGCCTCGACGCCCTCGGCGCGATCGGTGCGTCGTACGGACCGAATGGCGAATGGGGATGCGCTCGCCTGGCGCTCACCGACGCCGACCGCGACGGTCGCGACCTGGTGGTGGCGTGGATGCACGACCTCGGCCTTGCGGTGTCGGTCGATGCCATCGGCAACGTGGTGGGGGTGCGCGCAGGGAGCGACCTATCGGCTGCGCCGGTGATGACCGGCTCGCACATCGACACGGTGCGCACGGGTGGTCGCTTCGACGGCAACCTCGGTGTGCTGGCTGGGCTCGAGGTCGTCGAGACACTGGCGACCCACGGCATCGTCACCGAACGCCCGGTAGCCGTGGCCTTCTTCACCGACGAAGAGGGGGCACGCTTCCAGCCCGACATGCTGGGCAGCCTCGTCTACGTGGGTGGCATGTCGGTGGAGGAGGCGCTCGACGTGCGCGCCGCCGACGACGGTGCCCGCTTGGGCGACGAGTTGGAGCGCATCGGCTACGCCGGGCCGGTGCCCTGCCCTACTGCAGCGGCACCACACGCGTTCGTGGAACTGCACATCGAGCAGGGTCCGGTGCTGGAGGACGAGGGCTTCACGATCGGCGTGGTGACGGGCGTGCAGGGCATCTCGTGGACCGAACTCACCATTACCGGTCAGTCGGCGCATGCTGGCACCACGCCCATGCGACTGCGACGCGATCCGGGCTATGTGGCCGCCGAGATCAACGCCGGTGTGCGGCGCATCGCCCGCGAGATGGGCGGAACGCAGGTGGCTACCGTCGGGCGCTGCGAGTTCACGCCGAATCTGGTGAACGTGGTGCCGTCGACGGTGACGATGACGGTCGACCTGCGCAACACCGACGAGGCGCTGCTGCAGGTGGCCGAACAACGATTCACCGAGCTGTGCGAGCAGCTTGCTGATGCCGAGCGGGTCGTGATCACGCGGCGTCCGCTGGCGCGGTTCGAGCCTGTCGACTTCGAACCGGCGATGATCGACCTGGTCGAGCAGCACGCTCGAAAGCTCGGTCACTCCACGATGCGCATGCCGTCGGGCGCCGGGCACGATGCACAGATGCTGGCCCGTGTGTGCCCGACCTCGATGATCTTCGTACCGAGTGTGAACGGACTCTCGCACAACCTGGCTGAGCTCACACACGCGGCGGATCTGCAGGCGGGTGCCGATGTGCTGCTGCAGATGATCGTCGAGCTGGCGGGCGTTGCTTCGTGAGCGTCCACTTCGACCTCGTCACTATCGACAGTCCAAACACCGAGCGGCTTGCGGCGTTCTGGTCGGCAGTTCTGGGCCTTGCGGAGAGCGAGCGGGAGGACGGCGACCGCTGGATCGTGCTGTCGTCGAGCGACGGTGTGCGCCGCATCGGCCTCCAGCGGGGCGAACACCGCACCGGCACGGTGCACCTCGACCTCGCGTGCCGGCCCGACGAGTTCGCCGCCGAACGCGAGCGCATCCTGGCGCTCGGTGCCACCGAGACGCGGCCGCCACGCGTGGAGCACTACGGGTCGATCGCCAACTTCGTCGACCTCGACGGCAACCTGTTCGACCTCTGCGCCTACACGACCTGAGTCCGTACACGACAGAGGGCCGGCCGCAGCCGACCCCGAGACGCGACAAGGGGGCCGGCTGCAGCCGACCCCCTTGCCACGTTCAGTTCACGCTGGTGACGAACCGGGTCAGCGACCCGGGGCGCCTGCGCAGTACTTGTTGGTGTAGACGCTGGTGACGTCGTCGGTGATCTCGACACCCTGGGCGTCGAAGATCTCCTTCAGCTGACCGTAGAGCGTGGCGGCACGCTCGGGGTCGATGCTGCAGTAGGTGCCGTCGGCGCTGTTACCGGCCATCTGCTTCTCTTCGATCAGCGCGATGCCAGCAGCGTTCAGACCCTCGCTGAGGCTCCAGAAACCGTCGTGGGCCTCGTTGATCTTGATCATCGCGTCGGTGATCGGCTTCGGGTCGTTGAGGAAGTCGATCCACGCCTGCTGCATCTTGGGAACGAGCAGGGTGAGGCAGGCGTCGAGCTCGGTGGCCTTGTCCTGCATCATCGTGATGACGGCCGGGTAGTTGTCGAAGCCCATGTCGGCCACGGTGTAGAAGCTGACGTCGGCAGGCTTGCCGTCTTTCCAGGCGATGTCGTTCTCGTACTTGTAGACCTCGTTGGTGGCGAAGCCCTGCTGGAAGATCGAACCACCCTCGGCAACCCACTTGGCGTCGGAACCGTCGTAGCTGGGGTTGCTCTGGTCGGCGGTCATGTAGCCCTTGCCGATCATGTAGTCGATGTAGCCGGTGCCCGGGAAGTGCAGCACCGAGGCGCCGGTGGCCTTGATGTCTTCCGGCTTCTGGATGTCGTACTGGGTCGGGTCCCACATCACCATCTGCGGGTCCTTGTCGAGGGTCTTGGCGATGACCACCATCGGCACGGCCTTCGAGTCCTTGATCACGTCGCCGAGGGTGATGTAGGCCATATCGGCCTCACCGTCGAGCAGCACCGAGGCGTTGGCCTTGTCGAACTTGATCGTGTTGATCGTCAGTTCCTTCAGGCCGCCCACCGCGTACTGCGACTGGACCGGACCCGAGTACGACACGGTTGCCTTGTCGGCGGTGCCGTTGGGACCGATGAGCTGGTAGGTGCCGCCGTGCTCGAGTTCGGGGAACCAGTCGGTCTGGATGGTGAGCTTCTCGGGGCAGACGTTCTCTGCGGCGGCCGTCGTTTCGGCTGCTGCGGTGGTCTCGGCTGCTGCGGTGGTGCTGGCGGCCTCGTCGTCGTCGCCACAGGCGACTGCGATGAGCCCGAAGGTGAGCAGCGAGAGCGCCGCTACCGTCTTCTGTGCCTTCATGTGTGTAACTCCCCCTTGATGGTGTGGTGGTGGTGGACCGAGGTCAGGTTCTCTTCTTGGCTGACTCGTGCCAGTTTCGGATCGCACGGTTGGTGACCCAACCGACGATCAGGAACATGATCACGCCGAACAGCGTGGCCATGATGGTGCCGGCGAACATCTCCGGCCGCTCCGACGCCTTTTGCTGGCGCGTGCGGATGTAGTAACCGATTCCCTTGTCGCCCTTGACGAAGAAGAAGTCGGCGACGATCGAGCCGATGACCGCGCCGCCGGCAGCGATGCGCACACCGGTCATCAGCGCGGGCAGGGCACTCGGCAACTCGAGTTTGCGCAGCCGTTCGATGCGACTGACCTTGTTGAGGGTGAACAGGTCGTGGTGCAGCGGGTCGGTCGACTGCAGACCGAACAGCGTGTTGGTGATGATGGGGAAGATGGCGATCAGCACCGTGACCACCAGGCGCACGCCGCGTTCTTCGCCGAACAACTGCGTGAGCAGGGGCGTGATGGCCAAGATGGGCACCGTCTGCAGCACCACGGCGTAGGGGAAGAACGCCCGCTCGAGATTCTTCGACAGGTTCATCACGACAGCGAAGAAGACGCCGAAGACGATGGAGATGGCGAGGCCCATGAGCGTGATCTGCAGGGTGGGCCACATGTAGCCGAGGATGGGGCGGAAGCCGTTCTTGTCGTCCCACCACGGCATGAAGCCCTCGGTGATGACGATGTGCGGGTAGGGCAGCGCGTTGCGGCGCTGCGCGGCGTTGTCGAACTTCAGCCAGCTGTAGAGGTACCAGACGCCGATGAAGGCGACGAACGTGATGAGCGGCGGGACGGCGTTCTTCCAGAACTCGTACTTCGGCTCGTCGCTAGAGGGTGGGGCGCCGGGGTCGACGTCGAGCGCCTGCACGGTGTTGCCCAGGGCAGCGCCTGCGGCGACAGCCGATCCTGCGTCGACGCTGCGGTAGCTGGTGGTCATGCGTGCGCGTCCTTCAGGTCGTTGCTGATGCGGCCGCACAGTTCGGCGAAGGCGGGCTCGTAGCGCAGGTCGTGCTGGCGGGGGAAGTCGAAGGGCACCTGGTAGTCGCCGATGATGCGACCGGGCCGAGCCGACATGACGATGACCCGGGTGGAGAGGAACACGGCCTCTTGGATGCTGTGGGTGATGAACAGCCCGGCGAACTTCTCGTGCTGGAACAGACGGAGCAGTTCGTCGTTCAGGCGTTCGCGGGTGATCTCGTCGAGCGCACCGAACGGTTCGTCGAACAAGAACACCTTCGGCTGCAGCACCAGCGAGCGCGCCAGAGAGCAGCGCATCTTCATA
>JBAXSU010000017.1:0-29160 GCA_037130535.1 Actinomycetota bacterium | reverse complement strand
GGTCGACATCGCCATCGCCTGCGGTGTGGAAGTGATGAGCCGCATCCCCATCGGCAGCAACGGCAACAAGAACCTCGGCCTCGGCGTGCCCATCCCGCGCACCTACTTCGAGCAGTACGAGATGACCAGCCAGTTCGAGGGCGCCGAGCGCATCGCCGACCACTGGGGCATCACCCGCGACGACACCGACGCGTTCGGCTTCTCCAGCCAGCAGCGCGCCGCGCAGGCGTGGGCAGAGGGCCGCTTCGACGGCCAGTACGTCACCGTCGAGTCGCCCGAGGTCGACGCCGAGGGCAAGCCCACCGGCAACACCCGCACCATCAGCCGCGACGAAGGCCTGCGCGAGACCACGATGGAGAAGCTGGCCACGCTGAAGCCCGTCGCCCGCGAGAACGGCGTGCACACCGCCGGCAACGCGAGCCAGATCAGCGACGGCGCCGCTGCCGTGCTGCTGATGACCGAAGAGCGCGCCGCCGAGTTGGGCCTGCGCCCGCGTGCCCGCATCGTCGACACGTGCCTCGTCGGCGTCGACCCGGTGTTCATGCTCACCGGCCCCATCGACGCCACCCAGAAGCTGCTCGCTCGCACCGGGTTGTCGATCGACGACATCGACGTGTTCGAGATCAACGAGGCGTTCGCCTCGGTGGTGCTGGCCTGGCAGAAGGAAGTCGGCGCCGACCCGGCCAAGACCAACCCCAACGGCGGCGCCATCGCCCTCGGCCACCCGCTCGGCGGCACCGGCGCGTTCCTCATGACCAAGGCGCTGTACGAACTCGAGCGCAGCGGCGGCAAGTACGGCCTCGTGTCGATGTGCTGCGGCGGCGGTCTGGGCACCGGCACCATCATCGAGCGCCTCTGAGGCACTGACCGGCGGTAGAACGCTCGGGTGCGTCGCCACCTGATCGCTCTCACCGCCGCCGTCACGCTCGCTGTCGCGGCCGTCTCGTCTGCCTGCACCGGCGACGAGGCGGCCGTGTCGCGTGACGGGGCGAACGCCACCGTGGTGCGGGTGGTCGACGGCGACACCGTGCAGGTCGACATCGACGGACAGCGCGAGAAGTTGCGCCTCATCGGCATCGACACTCCCGAGACCGTGAAACCCGACACCCCGGTGCAGTGCTACGGACCCGAGGCGTCGGCGTTCACGAAGCAGTTGCTGCCCGAGGGCACCGCAGTGCGCATCGAGCGCGATGTCGAGGCCCGCGACGACTACGGCCGCCTGCTCGGCTACGTGTACCGCGCCGACGACGGACTGTTCGTGAACCTCGAGATCGTCGCGCAGGGATACGCAGCGCTACTCACCTTCCCGCCCAACGTCGCCCATGTCGACGAGTTCGTGGCTGCCGCACGCGCCGCGGAACGGGCGAACCTCGGCCTCTGGAGCGCGTGCTCGGGCTAGCGTGACTGCGATGAGTTCGCTCGCGGAACGGCTCGGCCACCCGGCCGACACGAAGGTGTTGATCATCTCGTGCGACGACCTCGGCTCGTGCCATGCCGCGAACCTGGGTGTGTACGCCGCCATCCACGACGGCCTGGCCACGTGCGCCTCGTTGATGGTGCCTGCCCCGTGGGCCCGCCATGCCGTCGCCGGGTACCGGCCGGGCGACGACATCGGGGTGCACCTCACACTCAACTGCGAGCACGACCAGTACCGCTGGGGGCCCATCACCCACGCCCCGTCGCTGCTGTCGGGCGAGGGCGGCTTCCCCCGCAACCTGGCCGACCTGTGGGAACACGCCGACCCGGCCGAGGTGCTGCGCGAGTGCCGCGCCCAGATCGAGCGGGCCATCGCCTGGGGCATCGACGTCACCCATCTCGCCCCGCACCTCAGCGCCATCACCCTGCGCCCCGAGTTCTTCGATGTGTACATGGAACTGGCCGTCGAGTTCCGCCTGCCCATCCGTCTGCCGTCGACCATCAGCACCGACCAGGCGGGCTTCCCGTTCCGCCAACTCGCCGCCGACGAAGGGGTGCTGTTCCCCGACCACTTCGACCACGACTGGCGGCCAGGCAGCCGCGAGCGACTGTTGCAGACCCTGCGCACTCTGCAACCCGGGGTGACCGAGGTGCACGTGCAACCGGCCGCCGACACGCCCGAGGTGCACGCCCTCACGCCCAGCGCCGACGAGTGGATCGGCGACCTGCACCTCATGACCGCCGACGCCGAGGTGGCCGAACTCATCCGCGACAGCGGTGCCGTGCTGACGGGCTACCGGGCGCTCAGGGACGCGATGCGAGCCGGCTGAGCACGGCCGCCGCCTCGCCGCTGCGCAACACCTCGAACAGCACCCCGGTGTGGCCCACGGCCTTCAGCTTGCCCTGCATGAACGCCACCGACGGGTCGGTGGCAGCATCGGCCACGGCCACGCTGACCACCACATCGGCGTCGTCGGGCCCCTCGACGGCCTCGTCGTTCTTGCCGAACGCGACGCGGTACTGCACGGTGCTGCTCATCAGGCTCGCTCCACACCGGAACCGACGATGCCGGCGAACAGGTCGACCTCGACCTCGCCGTCGGCAGGCATGCCCACCAGCGAGCGGGCGAGGATCCAGTCCTCGTAGGGATACACCTCGGCCAACTCGTGGTCGTCGAGGCCGAACCACCACGCCTCGGTGGGGTCGACCTGGGTGGCGTGCGCCCGCAGCGCCCCACTGCGCGCCCACAGGTAAGCGCCGATGTCGAGTTTGGTGGTGATGCGGTGGTCGGCACCCGGCCGGTCGAGCCAGGCCTGGTCGAATGGCGACTCGCCGCGCATTCGCAGCATGCCCTCGTGCACTGCCATGAGGCGGGCCTTCGACCAGGTGGAGTAATAGAGCTTCGACGGCTGCCACGCCTGACCGAGGTCGGGCCGCCACGACTCGTCGCCCGCCCGGTCCCATGCGGCCACCGAGATCTCGTGCACCTTCAGGTGGTCGGGGTGCGGATAGCCCTTCTGGTCGTCGCCGTAGGTGATGATCACCTGCGGGCGCTCGCGCCGGATGACCGCCACCAGTCGGGCCGCCGCCTCGTCGAGCGGCGCTGCGTGGAAGCAGTCGGGATGTTCGTTGGCGGGCGAATCGGGCATGCCCGAGTCGCGGTAGCCGAGCATCTCGACGTGGTGGAACCCGATCACCTCGGCGGAACGGGCCAACTCGCCCGGACGCACCTCGGCGAGCAGTGCCCGCTCCTGCTCGGGCGTGAGACCGTGGAACGGCTGGCCCGGTTCGCGCAGGCCTGGATTCTGCAGATCGCCCTCTTCACCCCCGGTGCAGCACACGAGCACGGTGCGCACACCCTGCTGGGCGTACATCGCCAACGTGGGAGCCCCCTTCGACGCCTCGTCGTCGGGGTGGGCGTGCACGGTGAGCATGCAAAGCGACAGATCGGTCACCGCGTGAACGCTACCCAGTGGCGGCCCGTAGTATCGCCTCCGTGCCCCCGAGTCGCCTGACCCTCCCGTCGCTGTTGCTCGTCGTCACCTCGCTGGTGGCCGCCGGGTGCAACGACGACGGCCGCACATTGCGTCCGGCTCGTCCCGACCAGACCGAGAGCGTGTCGACCACGGTGATGCCGACCGTCGCCGAAACCGGCGGCCTCGACCTCACCCTGCCGCCCACCATCGCGCCCACCATCGCGCCCACCATCGCGCCCACCATGCCACCCACGGCAGCACCCACCAGCGCAGCAGCTGGCTTCTCGCTCACCGCCCCGTGGGCCGATGAATTCGCCATCGATTCCCGCTACACCTGCGACGGCCCCGATGTGGCACCGGCACTCACCTGGGATGCTGCGCCGGCCGGCACGCAGGAGATCGCGGTCGCCATGACCGACCTCGATCTTCCCGGATTCGTGCACTGGGTGATGGCCGGTATCGATCCGATGTCGACCGGACTCGGCGAGGGCGACGTTCCGGAGTTCGCCTCGGTCGGCGTGAACGGCATGGGCCGAACGGCTTATTCTGGCCCCTGCCCACCAGTGGGCGAGACCCACCGCTACCAGGTCACCGTGTACCTGTTGGCCCAGCGCACGGAGCTCGGCGACGGGTCTGCCGGGGCCGATCTGTTGGCCGCTGTGCAGGGGTCGGCGTTCATGACAGCACAGGTCACCGGCGTCTATAGTCGCCTCTGAGCGCGTGGCGGCGTTCTCGTGACAACTCCTCGAGTTTCCGAGACTGGAATCGACATCGAGCAAACGCTTCCCTCCCTGCCGGTCGCGATCTTTCGCACCGACCGCGATGGTCGCATCACTGCGGCCAACGCTGCCTTCCGCGCGCTCGCGCTGAGCGGGGAGACACCGGGGGCACGCACCACTCCGTGGACCAACGCCCACCCCGCCGACCGGTCGGTGGCCGAAACTGCGTGGCGGGCCGCCGCCGACGAGGTGGCCGACCTCACCGTGGCATTCCGGGTGTGGCACCGCGACGGGCAGTTGCGCTGGGTGCGCGCCAGCGCCAGTGCCGAATTCGATGATGCAGGCCGCCACGTCGGCTATGCCGGTGTGGCCATCGACGACACCGACACCATCGCCGACCGCAGCCTGCTCACACGACTGCTCGGCGTGGTCGACCCGTCGTCCGACTCGATCATCATCCTCGACCGCAACGGCGCCCCGCTGTACTGCAACACCGCAGCCCGCCGACTGTTCGGCGTCGACGACTCGGTCGACCTGGTGCGCGACCCAGCGGTGCGAAGCCTGTTGCAGACCTTGCGCGACCAGATTCCCCGGGCGCTGCTCACCGCCTCGTCGACGGTGCAGTGGTCGGGCGAGACCATGTTCCGCAGCCCTGACGGAGTCGAGCGGCTGCTCGACGTCGATGTCGTCATCAGCCGCGACGAACAGGGCGTCATCGAGTACTGGGGTGGCGTCATCCGCGATATCACCTCGCGCAACAGGACACAGAGCGAACTGCTGCACCAGGCCACCCACGACGGGCTCACCGGCCTTCCCAACCGCGTGTTGCTGTTGCGCAACACTGCCGACGCGCTCGAGCGAGTACGTGGCAGTCGTGGTCAGATCGCACTGCTGTTCCTCGACCTCGACAAGCTGAAGGACACCAACGACAATGCCGGCCACGATGTGGGCGACGCGCTGCTGGTGCAGGTGGCCCGCCGTCTGGTGCACGCCACCCGGCCCAGCGACGTGGTGGCCCGCATCGGTGGCGACGAGTTCGTCGTGTTGTGCGACGGCACGATCGACGAACACGATGCGCTCGATGTGGCCGAACGGATGCGCGTCGCCCTCTCCGGCCGCGTGATGGTCCGCGGTGTCGAGGTAGAGCTCAGCGTGAGCATCGGTGTGGCGCTCAGCAGCATGCCCATGCTCGACGGGCAACTGGGCAGCGAAGCGGCGCTCACCCTGCTGCGCAACGCCGACGCGGCGATGTACATCGCCAAGCGGCGCGGCCGCTCGCGAGTCGAGATCTTCACCGAAGCGATGCGTGCCCAGAACACCGAGCAACGCCAACTCGGCGCCGAACTCGAGCGGGCGCTCGCCAACAACGAACTGGTCCTCGCTTACCAGCCCATCATGTCCACTCACAGCGGCCGTGCTGTAGGGGCCGAGGCACTGCTGCGCTGGAACCACCCCACCCGCGGCCGGCTCACCCCGGCGCAGTTCCTCCACCTCGCCGACGAGTCGGGCTCGATCGTTCCCATCGGCGACTGGGTGCTCACCCAGGCCTGCCGCGATGCCTGCGCCTGGCTGGCGGCCGGCCTGGTCGACTCGTCGTTCAGCGTGCACGTGAACGTCTCGGCCCGGCAGTTGCAGGAGGACACGTTCGTCGAGCGCGTCCTCGCCATCACCCGTTCGATGGACCTCGAACCCTCCCAACTCACACTCGATGTCGACGAGCGCACCATCCACGACCTGCAGGGCAGCACCACCCGCGCCCTCAAGGCCCTGCGCCGCGTCGGGGTGCAGTTGTCGCTCGACAACTTCGGCGTGGGGGTGTCGTCGCTCACCGCGTTGCGTCAGTGCGGCGCCAACATCTTGAAACTCGACGGCACGGTGGCCCGCGACCTCGGGGTCAGCAACGACGACGACCCCATCGTGCGGGCCATCATCCAGCTCGCCCATGCGCTCGACATGCAGGTGGTGGCCGAGTGGGTCACGTCGGCCGACCAGTTGCACCGGTTGCGGGTGCTCGGCTGCGACATGGTGCAGGGCTATCTGCTCGGCGAGCCCGCCGGTGCCGAGGCGTTCGTGGCGCGCAGCAGCGCTGCCAACGCCACCGCCGGGGCACGCACCATGCGCACCCCGGTCTGACCGGGCTCAGCAGCTCGCCGGGCTCAGGAGTTCACGGCGAGGCCGTCGAGGGCATCGCCGAACTTCTCGATGGCCGCGGCCCGCCGGGTGGGCAGGTGCTCGATCGACGGCTCGCTGCCGCGGTAGCGCTTCAGGATCTGACGGGCGACGGTGACCTTGTGTACCTCGTCGGGCCCGTCGTAGATGCGGGCCGCACGGGCGGCGCGGTACATGCCCTCGAGCGGCAGGTCGGTGGTGTAGCCGAGCGAGCCGTGGATCTGGATGGCGCGGTCGATGACGTTGTAGAGCACCTTCGCGCCCCAGAACTTGATGACGCCGATCTCGACCCTGGCGTCGCTGTAGTGCTTGCCCGCGGCGTGCAACTGGTCCATCTTCCACGCGGCCTGCAGGGTGAGCAGCCGGGCCGCCTGCATCTCGGCGTAGCTCTCGGCGATCCAGTCCTGCACCATCTGCTTCTCGGCCAGCAGTGAACCGTGGGTGTAGCGGGTGAGCGCCCGCTCGCACAGCAGGTCGAATGCACGCTGGCTCTGGCCGAGCCAGCGCATGGCGTGGTGGATGCGGCCCGGGCCGAGCCGCTTCTGAGCGAGGGCGAACCCCTGGCCGATACCTGCCTCGCCGCCGACGATGTGGTCGAACGGCACACGCACGTTGTCGTAGATGATCTCGGCGTGGCCACCCGGCTCGCCCGTCTTGTGATCGGGCTCGCCCATGGTGGGCACATCGCGCACGATGTTCACGCCCGGCGTCTTCGTGGGCACGAGGATCATCGAGTAGTTGCGGTACGGCGTCTCGTAGTCGCCGGTCTTCACCATCACGATCAGGAGGTCGCTGATCGACGCGTTCGACGAGAACCACTTGTGGCCGTTGATCACCCACTCGTCGCCGTCGCGCACCGCCTGGGTGCTGAGCAGCGTGGGGTCGGCGCCGGCGCCGGGTTCGGTCATCGAGAAGCAACTGCGGATGGTGCCGTCGAGCAGCGGCTGCATCCAGCGCTCGCGCTGTTCGCGTGTGCCACCCACGGCCAGCAGTTCAGCGTTGCCACTGTCGGGTGCGTTGTTGCCGAAGATGCTGGGCGCGTAGACGCACTGCCCGAGGATCTCGTGCATCAGGCCCAGCTTCACCTGGCCGAAGCCGAGGCCGCCCATGTCGGGCGGCAGGTGCGCTGCCCACAGGCCCTGGCGCCGCACCTCGGCCTTCAGCGGGTCGGTGAGCTGCTTGAACCGGGCACGACCCTCGGCGCTGCGCCACAGGTCGGACACCGCCTCGAGCGGGATGATCTCGTCGCGTACGAACGAGCGCATCCAGTCGAGCTTCTCCTGGAACTCCGGTTCGGTCTGGAAATCCCATGCCATCGTGACGTACCCCCGTGTCGTCGCCTGCCGGGGCGACTGTAGCGGTGCTTCGTACACTGGGCGGCCTTGCTCGCCGTCGCCGATCTGGTCACCACCCTCGCCACCGTCGTGGTGCTGGGGTTCATCACTTCACGACTGGTGGGCGGCCTGCGGGCCACGCGCAGGCCGTCGGGCCGAGCGGTGCTCGCCGGGGTGCGCAGCCGCCTGGGCTGGCGACACGTGTGGCCCGTGCCCGTCGTGCTGGCCGTCGTGCTGGCTGCCGCCACCCTGGCGATGCAGGTGCCCGGCCTCGACTGGGGGTGGTGGACAGCGCTCGGTGGCGATGGGAACCCGGTGTTCGGTTCGTCGCAGGCCACCGCCGGCACGGCGTGGGAGTGGATCGTGCCGCTGGTGTTCATGACCATGCTGATGCCGGCGCTGCCGCTGTTCGCCAACGCCGAGGAACGCATCTTCCGCGCTGGGGCCGAGCGCTGGAGCCCGGCGCGACGGGTGCTGAAGACCGTCCAGTTCGGGATGGTGCATGCGCTGATCGGTATTCCCCTCGGGGCAGCCCTGGCGCTGTCGATCGGCGGCGCGTACTTCATGTGGGTCTACCTGCGCGCGTTCGCTGCCACCGGGTCGCGGCAGGCGGCGACGCTCGAGTCGACGACTGCGCACACGGTCTACAACGGTGTCATCATCGTGCTCGTGTACATCACCGTCATCTGGGTGGCCGTCGCAGGATCTGCGCCGGCATGAGTTCCGACGCCTCCTCCCCCGTCGACATCGACATCGTTCGCGACCTGGCCATCACGGTCACATTCGCCGACGGAGAGGTGTGCACGTTCCCGGTGGATGGATTGCGGGCCGTGTGCCCCTGCGCCTCGTGCCGGGGCTGGCGCGAGCGCGGTGAGGTGGCCTGGCCTCGGCCGGGCATGCCCGACACGATCAGCGTGCGCGATGCCGAACTGAACGGTGCATGGGGACTGTCGATCGACTGGAGCGACGGGCACAGCACCGGCATCTACGCCTGGGAGGTGCTGCGCCGCTGGTGGGACAACGGCATGGTGGCCGGCCTGGTGGGTGACCCCGTACCCGACACCGACCCTCGGTAGCCTGAGCGACGATGAGCCTGCCTCCGCCGCCTCCCCCGTCGGCTCCGCAGCCTGCGTCGGCCGGTCCCCTGTCGCGCTGCTACCGGCACCCCGACCGCGAGGGGGGCCGCAGTTGCACCCGCTGCGGCAAGTCGGCCTGCAGCGAGTGCCTGGTGCAGGCCGCCGTCGGTTCGCACTGCGTCGACTGTGCCAAGGCCAGCCGTCCCGACGCTCGCACCCGCGCCACCTACTGGAACGCCGGTCAGTTGATGCTGGTCACCAAGGTGCTCATCGCCATGAATGTGGCGGTGTTCGTGCTCGTCGCCATCGCCGACCCGAAGTCGCTCACCGGTGGCGGCGGCATCACCGAGATGCAGTTCCGGCTGGGGCTGAACAAACTGCTCCTCTCGGTCACCCACGAGTGGTATCGCCTGGTCACCTCCGGATTCCTCCACTTCGGGTTCATCCACATCGGCTTCAACATGTTGCTGCTGTACCAACTCGGCCAGATCCTCGAGCGGGCGCTCGGCCGGTTGGGCTTCGGGCTGCTGTACGCGGCTGGTCTGCTGGGCGGCTCGTTCGGTGTGCTCATCCTCAACGGCGACAGCCGCAGCATCACCGGCGGCGCATCGGGCGCGGTGTTCGGCCTGATGGCGGCAGCAGCCATCGGCATGCATCGCCAGGGCATCAACATCTTCCGCACCGGTATCGGCACCACGCTCATCTTGAACCTGGTGCTCACGTTCGCCATCTCGGGCATCTCCATCGGCGGTCACCTCGGCGGCGCCGCCGCCGGAGCGATCTGCGGCTGGTTCATGCTGGCGCCGCGTCACCGCCGCACAGGGCCTGCCTGGCAAGTCTTCGCCGTGCCGGCGGCCGTGATTCTCGTGTCGGTGGTGGGCAGCGTGGCCCTCACGCTGGCGGTGTGAACTTCGACCGCCGCAGACGGGGGCGGTAGTCGCCCACTCGGTCCGACGACCACCGCGCCGGCGGCGCCATCACCATGCCGCACAAGATGAGCAGCACATCGTCGTAGTTCACTCGCCAGCCGGCGTAGTCGCGCCAGGCCTGGTCGCGGTCGGCGCGTAGCACCAGGCCCGCCGCCGCGAGTTCGTCGCACAGCGCATCGAACTCGGCCCGGGTGACCGAGATCGGGTCGGTGGGCGCCGGGTCGGCACGGTAGGGCACACCGAACACATCGGCGATGCGGCGCAGGGCCAGGAAGCCGGTGCGCACCGTCAGCGGCCCACGGATGGCACCGCAGTCGTCGAGCACGCTGGCGGTCAGCGCAGCGCAGTCGAGCACGCAGCCGGCCGCCGTGATCCAACTGCGTTCGGGGTGCGGCGACCGGAAGAACGGCAGCGCCGGCTGGCTGGTGTGGCTCTCCTCCAACTCGAGGAACCATGTCTCCCACGGGTGGAACAGATCGTCGTCGATGTAATCGAGCATGCCGATGGCGCGGTAGCGGATGAGCATCGTGGCCGGCGACGGGGGCAGGCCGGCCCGGGTCTCGAGCATGGCCACCAGCGCCTCACGACGGCTGAACGATCCGTAGATGGTGGGCAGGTACGAGATGAGCAACGACACGATGGCCAACCCGAACCCGGCCTCGACGAAGGCGAGCGTCACTCGCCCCACCCCGTCGGGACGCACGAAGCCCAGCGTCAGCAACGACGAGCCGCTGGTGACGAACGCCTCGCCGATCGGGTCGACACCGGTGCCCCAGAAGATGGCGGTGAAGGCGACGATGATGAGCGTCACCCACACCGCGGGAAGGGCGAGCAGACCGAACGGCGCGTAGTACGACATGATGCGGTCGCGATCAGCGAACGACCGCGAGGGCGACGCCAGCCGCCGGAACAGCTTGCCGAGCAGGATGAAGTGGGTGCGGGTGATGCGGGTGAGGTACCCGCGTGGCACCACGATGGTCTTGATCGCCGAGCCGAGCGTGACCAGCAAAAGCGCGACCCCGGCGACGATGGCGGCGATGCGAGCGACGATCACCGCCGCAGCCTGTCACACCGAGGCGGGCACCTTCGGGGTGGGTGTACCGGTCGGAGCGGTCGTGGCGGACGACGACTGGCGGCCACCGACGAAGAACGCGATCGACACCGGCACGAGGTACGCGAAGTAGGCGATGACACGGATGCGCTCGGGGTCGCTCGACCAGCCGAACACGCCCGCCAGGAAGTCGTAGAACCAGCCGCTGGCGAACGGGCCCGACTCGACCACCCACGACGGCTCGGCCAGCCAGCCCTCGACGCCGAGGAGTTCGCGGAACTCGTGCACGGCCTTGGCGAACAGGCCGGCGGCGAACAAGATGAGCAGCGCACCGGTGATCTGGAAGAAGCGCCGCAGGTTCAAGTTGCTGCCACCGCGGTACACCATCACGCCCAGCACGGCCGACACGGCGAGGCCCAGCAGACCGCCCACCACGACCGACGCGCCCGACGACGAACCGGTCTCGGCGCCGAGCAGGAACAGAACGGTCTCGAACCCTTCACGGGCGACGGCACCGAAAGCGACGAGGCCGACGGCCGTGGCCGAGGAGCTGGCTGCGGCATCGAGTTTGCCGTGCAGTTCGGCCGACATGCTGCGCGCGTTCTTGCGCATCCAGAAGATCATCCAGGTGAGCACTGCAGCGGCGATGATGGCGAGGGTGCCCTCGATTGCCTGCTCGGCCTTGCCCTCGAACTCGCCGACGGCGAGATGGAAGGCCACACCCGCCACGATGCACACCAGGGCGGCGATGCTGGCGCCCACGGCCACCGCGGGGAACAGCGACCGACGACCGGTCTTTGCGAGGTAGGCCAGCACGATGGCCAGCACGAGCGAGATCTCGAGGCCCTCGCGCAGTGTGATCAGAAAGCTCGCACCCATGTCCACTCCAGTCGGCAGTCAGGTCACCAGTTCAGGGGTCCCTACCCGGTGATGTAAAGCAAGCCTTACACGTGTCGAGTGGGGTGCGCAAGTCACTCAGCCCGGCGCACCTCGACCCGGGCATCGTTGAAACAGGCACCGTCGGCCAGCACATCGGACGTCGCCGGGGTGAGCACGTTCACGCCTCGTCCGTCGGTATGGCGGCCGAGCCAGATGCCCTTGGCCATCACGACAACGCCGGGCCGTGTGGCGTCGCCCACCTCGAGCCGGGCCCGCACCTCACCGAGGTCGTTCGCCACCGCCACGTCGTCGCCCACCGTCAGGCCGCGGGCAACGGCGTCGACCGGGTGCAACAGCACCGTGGGCTCTGGACTCTGGAACTCGCCGAACATCGAGTTCACCAACCGCGATGTGGCGGGCGTGATGAGCGCCAGAGGGAACGGCGAATCCGGCGCGACGTAGCGGGGCGCTCCATGCACCGGGTCGACCAGGCGCGCCCGGCCGTCGAACGGCAGCGTGTCGACGAACTGGGTGCAAGCCACCTCGACCTGGCGCGGGCCGGCATCGTCGATCACCGCGGCCCGGGCAGCGGCACCGGTGGGCACCTCGGCGGCCCACGCCATGCCCAGGCGGGTGGCGAGCGCCAAACCGAACTCGTCGTTCGAGCGACTCTCGCCAACCCGGTCGATGACTGCCAGCACCGGCTGCACCGCGTGCGTGCCGTAACTGGTCATCACATCGTCGATCTCGAACGCGGTGGTGGCTGGCAGCACCACGTCGGCGTAGCGGGTCGTGTCGGTGAGCACCTGTTCGTGCACCACGGTGAAGACGTCGTCGCGCGAGAAGGCAGCGATGACCGCAGTCTGGTCGGGACACATCACCACCGGGTTCGCACCCTGTACCACCAGCACCTGGCACGGGTCGTCGCTGCCCGGGGCCAGCCAGCTACCCACCTCGTGGAGGTTCACGCTGCGCCGCTCGGTCGCGTCGAACTGTGGCCAGCGGCGGTCGAGGTGCACCCCGGGCACCCGGGTTGATCCGATCACCCCGCTGCCGGGCGTGCCGAACTGGCCGAGCAGCACCGGCAGGGCCAGCACTGCCCGGCACGCGGCACCGCCGTTGGCGCTGCGCTCTTGACCCCATCCGATGCGCAGCATCGCCGGACGGGTGTCGGCCCACCACTCGGCCAGCGTGGCGATGTCGTCGGCTGCCAGGCCGCACACCTCGGCGGCCCGGTCGAGCGTCCACTCCTGCGCTGCGGACAGGAACTCGTCGACACCGTCGGCGTGCCGGGCCAGGAACGCGTCGTCGAGCCTGCCCTGGTCGTGCCAGTGGTGGGCCAGCGCGAGAGCCAGCGCAACGTCGGTGCCGGGCCGCACGGCGAGATGCAGGTGGGCGCGCTGAGCCATGGCGGTGCGACGCGGATCGACCACCACCACACGCGCACCGCGGTCGACGGCCTGCTGCACCAGCGGTGGGAAGTGGGTGTTCGACACCGTCGGGTTGGCACCCCACACCACCACCAATTTCGAATCGACCACCTGTGTGGGCTCGGCTGAGGCCATCGAGCCGAACACGCTCTCCCAGGCAGCGCCGGCCGTGGCGGCACAGATGGTGGGCGCCACCTCGGTGGCGCCCAACGCGGCGAACAGCATCTCGGTGCCACTCGACTGCTCGAGGTGTGGCGACGACGAGTTGTAGGTGAACCCCACCACCCCGTCGGGACCGACCGAGTCGATGGTGGCGCGGATGCGGCCGGCCACCAGGTCGAGGGCCTCGTCCCACGAGCACGGCCGGAACTCGCCCGACCCCTTCGACCCGATGCGCACCAGTGGCGTGAGTACCCGTTCGGGCGCGTACACCCGCTCGGCGTGCCGTTTCACCTTGGCGCAGATCCAGCCCTGGGTGTGCGGGTTGTCGGGTGCCGCGTCGATGTCGGTGATGCGGCCGTCGGTGACGGTGACCGACAGCGAGCAGGCATCCGGGCAGTCGAGCGTGCACACCGTGGTGTGCACCCGGACGTCGGCACGTGTCATGGAGTCAGTTGTAGCCCAGCCGCGCCGGGCCGGCAACCGGGTTCAGGCTGCGACGCGACGCGACCGGCGGGTCAACGCCAGCGCGGCGGCTCCCACCAGCACAGCTCCGGCCGACACCTCGACCAGGAGGCGTTGGTGTTCCGACCCAGTGTTGGGCATCGCCTGGTCGGCGACGGGCGGCACGGCGGCCACGGGCGGCAGAAGGACCCGGTTGATGCGATGCACCATGCCATTGCAGGCACTGCTGTCGCTGGCAGTCACCTCGGCGGCGTCGTTCAGGCGAACCATTCCACCGGTTCGCGCAACTGAGATGTCCTGACCGGAGACGGCGGTGATGTGATCGACGGCGCCAAAGGCCGCCGCGTCGAACTCACCCGGCAGGAGGTGGTACGCCACGATCTCGCTCATCATCGTTGCGTCGCTCATCGCCTCCTGCTCGTCGAGTCCGATGTCGGCAAAGATTGTCCGGAACGCCTCGTCACTGGGAGCGAGCACCGTGGTGTGAGCGTCGTTGCATGCATCGACCAGGCCTTCGAAGCCGGTCACCTCCAACGCCTCGACGAAGATCGACAACTCGGGATCGCCCGATGCGATGGCAGCGATGGGCGCGCCGGCCTTGGCGCTCGCCTCCGATGGGTCGGCATGCACCGTCGACACGCCCAGCGCACCGAGCGCGGCGAATGCACCCAGGGTGACCACTGCGATGAAGGGGCGGTGTTGCATCGGGAACTCCTGCGGACCACGCGCTCGCGAGGATCCGGCATCGTCGATGGTCCGGGTTCGCCGGAAGATGCACGGAGGTGGGCGGTCAGGGGTACGAACGCGTCGCGACGATGTTGCCGTTGGGGTCGAGAACGAAGACGGTGTCGCCAGCGTTGTTCCAAACAGCTGACCCCGACTCACACCAGTAGAGGTCGGCAGTGCCGTCGACACCGCAACCGGTGCGCAGCCGAACCGAGGCTCCGGGAGTGAGCACGAATCCAGCCGGGAACAGGTAGCGGTGCGAGGCGGAGTTGTCCTTCACGCCCCAGCCCGTGAGGTCGACCGACTGACTGCCGGCGTTGGTGATCTCGACGTACTCCTGGGTGAGGGCCTGCGTGTCGTCGCCCGGCGGGTTGGCCTCGATGGCGGTGACGGCGAGCGAGGCCGTGGTAGGCGTTCCACACGCGCCCGGGTTCCAGAGGCCGTGTTGCTCCCCCTCGGCCGCGGTCTGGGCCCGGTCGAGGGTGTCCTGGCGGGCCGTGTCGGGCGGGTAGCGACGCGACAACGCCAAGCCGTACCGCACGAGTGCCTCGTTCACCGACACCCCGTCGGCCTCCACGTAGCGCAGCAGTCGTCCATAGCGGTCGCGATCGGTGCGGTCGGCCACGAGGACGATGTCGGTGGCACCGAGCAGCAGCGCCTCGAGCGCGACCTTCGAGCGATCGGCCTGGCACTCGCCCACCTCGGGTGCGTCGATACCGATGAGCCGAATCCGTTCGACGACGCCGTTCACGGTCATCGAGAACGTGTCGCCGTCGCTCACCGCCACGTCGTTGCGCATCGGCCGGATGTCAGCGGTAGTGACGACAGCGGTGGTGGCAGGGGTGACGGTCGACTTCGGAGGGGCTGAGGTGGGCGCGGGGGCCGTATCGGTGGGCTCAGGAGCAGTGTCGGTGGGCTCGACGGCGGACGAGTCGGTCGATGCCGCAGTGGTCGACCTGTCGGTGCGGTCTGGCGGTGCGCCCTCGCCTGCGGCGGCGCAGGCGGTGGCAACCATCAGGTAGGCGACGATGCCCGTGCTGTACCGCACTCTCACGACGAACCGGGCCACAGGCGCTGGCCCAGCCCGCTGGCCCGCACCGTGCGGCGGCCCACCACCTCGTCGAGCGACTCGGCGCTGCCCACCACGATGACGCCGACCCGTGCCCGGGTGACGGCGGTGTACAGCAGTTCGCGTGAGGCGAGCCGCGACCCGATGGGCGGCAGCACCACCACGGCCCGGTCGAACTCGGAGCCCTGGCTCTTGTGGATGGTCATCGCGTGCACCGTGGCCGCCGCCTCGAGCCGTGACGGGGCAACGAACATCGGGTCGGTGGTGGTGGGGAACGCCACCATCGGCCGACCGTCGAGCAGCACCACCACGCCGAGATCGCCGTTGAACAGCCCGAGCCGGTAGTCGTTGGCGGTGATGATGATCGGCCGACCCGGATACCAGCCCGACGTGGGTCGTCCGGTGGCGGCGAGCCACCCCTCGATGCGCTCGTTCCACCGTTCGACACCCATCGGGCCCATCCGGTGCGCGCTCAGCACGCGGGCTGCGTCGAGGCCGTCGAGTGCTGCCACCGCGTCGCCGGCGGCAGCTGCATCGGCCACCTTCACGACCACGGGTTCGACGATGGCGCGAACGGCTTCGATTGCGGTCTCGGACTGCGGGTACCAGACGACCGAGCCACGCGGCACACCCGGCCCGCCACCCCCGTCGCCCTCTGCCAGCACGGCACGAGCGCCTGCTGCGTCGCCGCTGCCGATGGCGCGGGCGAGCCGGTCGATGGGCGACCCGGGAGGGAAGCGGCGGCTGACGGTGAGCACGGTGATACACGATGCGAGCGGACCTGCCGGCGCAGGTGCAGGTGTGGCCGCATCGCCGTCGGAGCGGGTGAGCATCGGGCCGGCGAGGTCGGCCAGCACCGAACCGGCGTCGACGCTGGCCAACTGCCCCGGATCGCCCACCAGCACCACCCGGGCGCCGGGACGCACTGCGTCGAGCAGATGCGCCATGAGGGGCAACGACACCATCGACGTCTCGTCGACGATGACCACATCGTGCGGCAACGGCTGCTGACGATGGTGTCGGAAACGGCTCGACGACTCGCCCACCGCGCCGAGGAGGCGGTGCACGGTGGAGGTCTCGGCCGTGAAAATCGCCTGGGCGATGTCGTCGGGCAACTGCGCCGCAGCATCGCGGAAGGCTTCGCCGAGCCGCGCTGCGGCCTTGCCGGTGGGTGCCACCAACGCCACCCGCAGCGAACCGAGCGAGCGAGCCAGCGTGGCCAGCAGTGCCGCCACCGTGGTGGTCTTGCCCGTGCCCGGTCCGCCCACCAGCACGGTGAGGCCGCCGACACCGGCGGCTTCAACTGCACGGCGCTGCTCGGCCGACAGCGACCCGTCGAACAGCGAGTCGAGCAACGAGAGGTCGGCTTCGATGGCCGCCGCGGAGGTGCTCGCAAAGCCGATGAGGTGCTCGGCAACAGCGGTCTCGTAGGCGTGATAGCGCTCGAGGTACAGCAACGAGCCGCGCAGCACCAGCGGGGCGGGCATTCCCGTGACCAGTGGACTCTCGGCGACAGCCGCGAGCCACGAGTCGGTGGCGGGCCAGACGACAGGTACCGTCGACTCGGCGGCCGACGCCACCGATGCCACCGTGCGCAGGTCGATGCACACATCGCCGTAGCGCTGCGCCCGCGCGGCCAGCGCGGCGGCGAGCAGCACCTCGGGTCGGGCCTCACCCCCGAGTCGGCCGAGCGTGGCGGCCACGTGCACCTCGGCTGCCGACAATTGGCCCGCCTCGCGCCAGGGTGCGAGCAGGTCGACGAGGTCACCCATCGGACGGCTCCCCCGCGAGCAACCGGTCGAGTGCCTCGACCGCGGCACTGGGCGGCTGCCACCAGAACACACCGCGGGCATCGTGGGTGGCGGCATCGTCGGTGGCGGCATCGTCGGTCGTGATGGCGGGCACCATGCCGCGGACGAAGAGATATGCGGCACCGCCGAGGTGGACGTGTGGCTCGTAGTTCGCCAGGCGCCAGCGGAGCATGCGGTGGAGCGCTACGAGATACAGCGCTGCCTGCAACGGGTAGTGGTGGTGCGCCATGGCCGCGGCCATATCGGTACGCCCGTACGGGTTGTCGCGGCCCAACTGGTTGGTCTTGTAGTCGGCCACCCAGAACCGGGTGCCGCCGTCGGAGCGGGCGACCAGGTCGATGGAGCCGGTGAGGACACCGTCGAGCGGGAAGTCGTACGCACCACCCGCCATGGACCGCGCCCACGGCGCGAGCAGGTCGTCGGCGGGCAGATGCTGCGTCAGCACGGTGCCGATACGTGCTGCCGTGAGACGACCGAGGGGCAGGTCGAAGTCGAGTTCGTTCAACCGGTCGGCGGGCGCCAGGTCGGCCAGTCGCATCGAGCCAACCGGACCGCCGAGTGGCGCCTCGATGGCTGCCTGCAGGCCGGCCGCTAGGTCGGCAGCGCCGATACGCAGCGAGCGGTACTGCAGCGATTCCGCACACCGCTCAGTGAGGTCGGCGAGCAGAGTGGAGCTGGTGAAGTCGACCTGTTCGAGCACCTGGTGCACCAGGGTGCCGAACTCGGTGCCGCCCGGCGCATCGCCCAACGGCAACGGCGCCCGGTGTGGCGCGGCAGGTTCGCCGGTGCTGTTTTCGCCGGTGCCGGGTTCGCCGGGGCCGGCTTCATCGGTGCCGCCCTGCACGGGCTGGTCGAACTCGACGGCATCGGCCACAGCCTTCACACCGCTGAACGACCACACCCGCCAGGCTCGGTCGAGTACGCGGTCGGTGGTGGCCGCTACCAACGGCACCGGCTCGACGGCGTCGTCATCGGCAGCTGGTGTCGGCGGTACCCCGGCGCGCACCGACGCGACACCGATGGTGCCGCCCGATGACTCGGCCAGCGGTCGGAGGTCGGCGAGGCTCGCCGGCGGGGCTGCGGTGCCCAGGGCGTGCTGCAGCAGGTCGCCGAGCACACCAGTGCCACTCGATACCGGCGCCCACCACAGCACGCAGCGGTGCTTGGCCCGGGTGAGCGCCACGTACAGCAGGCGGCGCTCTTCGCCGGCCGCCTCTGCCTTGGCCGCGGCGAGCAGCCCTGCGGCGGCGCGCGTGTCGTCGCTGCCGGCTACCCACGACGCGTCGATCAGACGGCCATCAGCCAGGGCGGCGTGCTTCACCGATGCTTTTCCACCAGGCACGGCCCAAAGCGTGGGGCACAAGACCACCGGGTACTCGAGGCCCTTGGCGCGGTGCGAGGTGAGCACCTGCACGGCGTCGTCGTCGCGGTCGATACGACGCGACACCACCGAATCGGCGTCGTCGACGTTGCCGAAGGCAGCGGCATCGGCCAGCAGGCGGCGCAGGGAAGCGGCCGAGGCCGGGCGCGCACCCGTGGCCGTGTGCAACAGCTCGGCGATGTGTTCGAGGTCGGTGAGATGTCGTTCGCCACCGCGCCGCGACAGGACGCGGGCGCCGAGGCCGTGAGCACGTGCCGCAGCAAGGAACGCTGCGACCCCGCGACGCGCCAGCAGCGCCGACCAGTCGCCGAGCAGTTCGTGGAGGCCGGCAAGATCGGCGTCGGTGTAGGCGGCCACCTCGGTGGCCGAGTGCCCAATGAACCAGCTCAGCGCAGCGGCGCGAGCGGCGCGCTGCGAACCGGGCCGTTCGAGGGCCCGCAGCACGAGCCGCCACTGCTGGGCGGCATCGGTGTCGAGCACGCTGGTGGCCCCGGCAGTGGCGGCAGCGATACCGGCATCGGCGAGGGCGGCGACCACCCGATTGGCATCCGCGTTACTGCGGACCAGGACGGCGATGTCGCGGGCACACAGCGGGCGTCGGCCGGCGTCGCCTTCGTCGATGTGCGGGGCGGCACCGAGCAGACGGCCGGTGACCGCCACGAGGTCGGCCATCACCGCTCGGCGCGCCTCGCCGGCGGAGAGCTTGTCGGCACCCGGCGGCACCATACGCAGCTCGATGGGCGACGCTGCGCCATCGGCGCCGAGCGCCACCGCCTCGAGGCGGCTCGACCGGTTCGCGTCGGCGGGCTCGACCGGCTGGAACTCGACGTCGTCGGAGCCGAAGGTGAACCCTCGGAACATCCGGTCGAGACCCACGAGCAACGGGCCGTCGGAGCGCCGGTTCACGCTGAGCGACCGCACGCTGGCGGCCGCGCTGCGGGCGTCGAGATAGGCCGACAGTTCGGCGCCGCGGAAGCGGTAGATCGACTGCTTGGGGTCGCCCACCAGCACCACCGCGGGCGCGTCTTCGCCGCCCACGAATGCGTGCTCGAACAGGTGCCACTGCACGCGGTCGGTGTCTTGGAACTCGTCGATGAGCACCACTCGGTAGCGAGCTCGCAGTGCGGCCACCAGCGAGGCCGACTCGGCCCCGATCAGCAGATCGCGGGTGTCGACCACCACCCGGTCGAGCGTGCGCCGATGCGACCGGGCACGGCGGGCGATGACGAGGTCGTGGGCCTGGTCGACCAGATCGGCTGCCGCCATCGCCCGTTGCCGGCGGCGCGGCTCGGCGGTCATCCGCTTCGAGATCTCCTCGTCGGGGTCGTAACGCTGCATCTGTGCATCGGGCAACTGCAGCCGGGTGCCGACGGCGGCGGCGAGTCGGTCGGGCGCCACGAACTCGACCACCTCGTGCTGAGGGTGGTCGGGTGTGGCGTGGGCGATGAGCAGATCGTTCACCACCTCGTCGACGTCGTCGGTTCGCCGCTCGATGGGCAGGTCGCCGAGGCCGTCGCCGGCCATGGCGAGCACCCGCCCGCAGAACCCGTGGATGGTGGTGATGGTGGCAGCGTCGAACTCGGCCACAGCGGTGCGCAGGCGGGTGATGCGTCGGACGAGTTCATCGGGGTGGTCGACGCGCGCCACCGCCGCCAGGACCAGATCGTCACCGGGATCGGTACCGCGTTCGAGCGCGTCGGCCACCTCGACCAGGCGGGCCCGCACCCGGCCGCGCAGTTCGGCGGTGGCGGCATCGGTGAAGCTGACGATGCACAGCGCGGCCACTGGCGTATCGAACTCGGCCACGAACCGCACCGCCAGCGCACTGAGCGCATAGGTCTTACCCGTGCCCGCGCTGGCCTCGAGCACCGACAGCCCCGACGGCAGCGGCCCGTCGACAGCGAAGGGAACCGGATCAGTCATCATCGACCTCGCTGGCCCCGTCGAACTCGTCGGCCCCTTCGGACTCGTCGGACTCGCCGACAGCGCGGACGGTGCGGGCGAAGGTACCCCACACCCGCTCGGCCCAGCGCTCGACGCGCGAACCACCGCTACCCCATTCGTCGCCGGTTTCGTCGGGGCGCGGCGGCAGGGCGAGTAGATCGTCGAGATCGATGTCGCCAAACACGAACTGCACCCAGCGGTCGTCGCGTTCGCCCCTGGAGTACATGCCGCCGTCGCCCCACGCTTTGGTCGCTGCTTTGCGATCGCCGCGGTGCAGGGCTTCGGTAGTGGCAGGGAAGGCCGGGACGATGTCGGTGCCGGCACGATCGGCGAGTTGGACGATGCAGGCCAGCGCCTCGGCCGCGTGCTCGGCCGACAGCAACTGCCACCGCTCGACGGCCACCGCGGGCTTGTCGGCCTTGCCCGCGATGCCCACGACGAGGGCCTGCCATGGGTGGTCGGGGAACACCGTACCCAGCACGGCCAGGTGCAGCCAGGCCGCGATGCGGTGCTTGGGCGCCAACTTCGACACGCTGGCAGCCACCACGACATGGCCGTGCACGCCCGACACGTCACCGTGCAGTCGGCGCCCGTCGGGCAGGGTGATGTCGACGAGATGGGTGGTGGGCACGTGCGGTACGCCCTCGGCGTCGAGCACGGTGTTGCGTGCCACGGCCACCAGTTCGGCCCGGGTACGGGCCCGGTTCAGCGCGTGGTCGCCGAAGGCGAACGGAGGCAACGCGCCGCCCGCCCGTTCGACCTCGGCCCACTGCTCGATGGCCGCGTCGACCACGTCGACATCGTCGGTGTCGAGACCCAGACGCACCGACAACAGCGCATCGGCGACCTTCCACGAGTCGAGGGCGTCGGCTGCCAGCGGCACCAGATCGTCGGGCTCGGCCGCGTCGTCATCGAGTCCCATGGCGAGCCGGAGCGAGAGGAACTGCCGAACCGGCGCGGTGAGCGCGGTGTAGAGCGAGCCGATCGTCGGGTCGTCGGCGACGGCCGCCTGCAGTGGTTCGGGAAGGAACGCCGGTGTCGCGGTCTGCTGGCGGCGCTGCACGGCCGCCTGGCACGCCACGGCGTCGAACCCCCAGGGGCCGTCGACACCGAGTGCTCCGGCCTGGAAGTTGCGTTCTGACCAGGCCTGCCGCGGATGCTCGAGCGCAATGGCATCGCTGGCCCGCGAGGCCTCGGCCCGAGGGCCGTCGAGCGGCGCGACGACCGAGGCGTCGATGAGGTCGACGAGCTCGGCGAGCGCCACGGTGGGCGGAACCTCGACGTTGGTGCGCAGATCGCGTCCGTTGCTGCAGATGACGAGCTGTTCACCCGCTGCAAGCAGCGCATCGAGCAGCTGAGCCCTCGTCTCGCTGCGCGCATCGCGGTCGCCCACCACCGGTGCCGTGGCCGTGAGGTCGTCGGCCGCAGCCGCGCCACCGCCGGCATCGGTGTCGAGGCCGAGCAGGCACACCACCCGGTACGGCACGCCGCGCTGGGCGGTGAGCGACGACAGGGTGATGGCTCCGGAGCCGAACCGAGGCCGCCCCGACCGGCCGCCCAGTCGCTCGGCCAACAGCATCGCCATCTGCTCGGGTGGCACTGAACGATCGCTGGGCACACCTCCTGCCGCGGCGTCGGCGGCGAGCCGGGTGAGTTCGGTCTCGAGCCGGTGCCAGTGCCAGCTGTCGGCATCGTCGAGGGCGCACAACTGCAGCGCTGCAGCGCGCAGCGCCTCGCACCACTCGGCCACCGACTGCTCGACCGCCAGCGTTTCGGCGGCCCGTCCGAGGCGGTGGACGAAATCGGCCAGGTCGCCGGCCAGAGCGAGGTCGTCGCCCTCGACATCACCGTACGGCACGGTGTGACCGGGCCCGAGCCGAGCACCCGCATCGGCCATCGCCGCACCGACGAGCAGTTGGTCGAGGCCGGCCTGCCAGGTTGCAGCGGTGTACTGAGCGGGCAGCCCGTACGGGACGCGCTGTGCGGCGTCGATGCCCCAGCGGATGTGCACCGCATCGACCCACTCGACGATGCGACCGAGACGTTCGGCGGTGAACCCGAACCGGTGGCTGACCGGTGGGCGGGCGGCGAACGAGAGCACGTCGCCTGCCCGGAAACGCCCGTCGGTGAAGCCGAACAGGGCGACCACTGCGTCGAGCAGCGGGATGTCGGTGCGCAGCGAGCGATCGGCCACACGCACCGGCAGGGCAGGAACGGTGCCCCCAGGACCGTCGCCGCCGAACACCGCCTCGGCAATGGGGGCGACGGCGGCCACATCGGGGCACAAGATGGCGATGTCGCGCGGTTCGAGCGGTGCACCGCCAGGAGGGGCGGGCGCGTCGAGCAGGCGCAGCAGTACGTCGCGCAGCACCTCCACCTGGCGGGTGAGGCCGTGACAGCGGTGCCACTGCACACTGTGGTCGTGGGCGGCGAGCCGCGGGCGGAGGTCGGCACTGCCAGCTGCCGGGGCGCCGGGCGGGTCGAGGTCGGCGCGAAGGGCAGCCTGCAGCCGCGCCAACAGGGGCGTCTGGTCGTCGATGGTCGGTGCCGCCGCGGCGACCGACTCGATGGAGGCACCCGACCGCTGGGCGGCGGCGCGCAGCAGCAGGTGCGCCTCGCGCGGCGCTCGGGCCCACGTGCGCGCCAGTCGGTGCGCCACCACCTCGGTGCTGGGGTCGGCCGAGCGGAGCAACGATCCGGCGCTGAGCGACGCCGCTGGGACGGCGAGCCGTTGCCACCACGCCGACGATGACACCGGCGCGAGCAGGTGGACCTCGCGTCGGGTGGCCAGTGCGGTGAGAACGTCGAGATGGGGGGCGGGCAGGCTGGCCAACCCGAACAGCAGCACACGCTGGGGTACCTCGGGCTCGACTCGACCGGCGCGCAGTCCAGCGATGTCGTCGGCGATGCGGGCGGCGTCGCTGGGCACTCCCCAGCGCTCGACGAGCAGGCGCCACAGTTGGGGCTGCCACAGCAGCGACGATGCCAACGGAACGCCGGCCGCGTCGACGTCGGTGCCTCGCTCCCAGGCAGACACCATTGGCACGCGGTGCAACGAGTAGCGATCGAACAGGTCGGCGATGGCACGTGCCCGCACGGCATCGGCGGGCAAGCCGAGGCGGTTGCCGTGTTCGTGCAGCAGATCGTGGAGGGCCCAGGTGAGAGGGCCGATCGACCACGGCGAGTCGACCTCGGTGCGGCCGATGGCACGTCGCACGAGCGCGCCTGGAAAGACGAACTCGATGTTCGTGGCGATGCCGTCGGCGGCAGCAGCAGACGACACACCGAGCCGCTCGGCAAGGCGACGCACCAGCCAGGTGCGCACCCCGTCGCCGGGAACGGCGACGAGATCGCGGGCGAACGGATCGTCCGGTGGCGTGGCCAGCACCTCGGCTGCCCGATCGGCCAGCGCGACGAGGTGATCGGAGACCAGCAGATGCAGGGTCATGCCCGCACCGCCGGCTGGACGATGGTGGAGCCGCCACCAGCCGGGCGTCGGCGCACCTCGATACCGGTGGGCAACTGCTGCTTCATCGCCTCGACATGGGTGATGGCACCCACCATACGTCCGCTGGCGCGGAGGTGGGTGAGGGCGTCGATGGCATCATCGAGTGATTCGGGGTCGAGCGAGCCGAAGCCCTCGTCGACGAACAGCGCTTCGAACACCCGGCCCGACCCAGAGCCACCCTGGCTGACCACATCGGCCAGGCCGAGGGCGAGGGAGAGCGACGCCTGGAACCGTTCGCCACCCGACAGGGTGACAGGGGCTCGGCTCTGCCCGGTGTGTGCGTCGAACACTGCCAGTTCGAGACCGTTGCGCTGGTTGCCCCGTTCGCCGTCGACGGCACGAGACAGCGCATAGCGACCCTTCGACATGCGCTGCAGGTGCACGGTGGCCGAGGCGGTGACCCGGTCGAGTTCGGCCGCGAGCACCCAGGTCTCGAGGCCGATGCGGCGGCCGGTGTTGGCGTTGCACACCTGGTACACGTTCATTGCCACGTTGCGCCGTTCGATGAGGTCGGCGGCACCGTCGTCGACGGTACGAGCCGACCTGATCGACACGGCGAGATCGTCGTACCGCTGCTGCACGACGACGCTGGTGCTGGCGAGCGCGTCGCTGTGCTGGGCGAGCTGCCGAGCGTGGTCGCGCGCCGGTTCGACGTCGGGGCGCTCGGCGGGCACGCCCAACTCTTCGAGCTCGCGAAGGCTCGCCGTCGCGTCGGTGACTGCAGCACGATGGCCATCCACTTCTGCGGCGAGCACCTCGAGATCGGTGCCGTGGAGCGCATCAGCCTCGGCCGCGACGAGGTCGGCGACACCGGAGGCCGCGAACGCCTCGCCTGCCGCACGATCGGTGAGGTCGGCGGCGACCTGCGCCTCGGCGGCATGCGAGCGGGCGACCGACCATTCGGTGACAAGCGCGGCGAGACGATGGAGGCCAGCCTCCTCGTCGGCAATGCGCGCGTCGTCGAGGCCCACGGCCGCTGCGAGTGCCGAGTCGAGCGTCGATTGGGCACTGCGCACCTCGGCGCCGCGCTCGATCTCGATGTGGCGGGCCGCCGCAGCATCGGCCTGGGCCGCGGCGAGGGCCTGGTCGATGCGCGCCATCTCGGCCACGACCCGGTCGCGCTCGGCCACCGCCCGCTCGGCGTCGGCAGCTGCCAGTTCGGCGGCGGTGGCCGTGGCATCGAGCGCGTCGATCGCCTGGTCGGCGAGGTCGCCGAGCGCCTGCTGTGAACGACGTACCCGTTCGACCAGCCCAGCGACGGCGCTCTGCGCCGCGGCTGATTCGGCGAGCGCAATGTCGAGCGTGGCGACATCGACCTCACCGTGCTCCGGATGCGTCGCTGCCGGCGACGGGTGCTCGGGGCTGCCGCAGACGGGGCAGGGTTCACCTTCGACCAGTGACGAGGCCAGACGCGGTGCCACTCCGTCGACGAACCGGACCAACTGCGCATCGGCGCGGTCGGACGCTTGCTGGAAAGCACGACGAGCCGCGTCGAGTTCGGCGGCCGCGCCATCGAGTTCGCAGCGCTCGGCGTGCACGGTGCGGGCGGAGGTGGCCGCGTGCCGCAGCGACTCGGCGCCCGCCGCTGCCGCAGCCAGGGCACCATGTCGCTGCTGGAGCTGCTGGGACTGGGCGGACCATTGCGCCACCTCGTCGTCGAGACGCTCGACCTCGGCCACGGCCGCGCCATGCGCCCGGTCGAACTCTGCCAGCTGCCCGCTCGCCGCGGCGAGCGCCGCCAGCCGCTGCCGGTCGAGCTCGAGCGCAGCGCGGCGGTGGGTGACCGCTGCCGTGGCCGAGTCGGACGAGTCGCCGACATCGATGCCCACATCGGCCGCAGCGGTGTGCACGGCATCGAGTGCTACCCGTTCGCTGGTGCGGGCGCTCTGGAGCGCGTCGGAGGCATCGGCTGCCCGGCGAGCTGCCGCAACCACCGGTCGGGAACGACGGGCCGCTGCGACAGCGCGCTCGGTGGCGACCATCTCGTTGTCGCGTTCGTGCAGAGCGACGAGGGTGGCGCGGCGCGCGGTGGCCCGGTCGAAGCGTTCGGCGGTGGCCTCGGCCTCGTCCGCGGTGCGGCGGGCATCGTCGGCAGCGACTCGGGCCTGCTCGGCCGCTGCACTCAGCGCCGCGCGATCGGCGTCGAGCGCCGTGACCGCGGCCTCGATGTCGGACACCGTCGCATCGTCGGCCAGCGACCACACCGACGGATCGGCCTCGAGCGCGCCGGCCATCTGGCGCGCCTGGTCGAGCGCGTTGAGACGGTGGCGCTCGATCTCGGCCCGTACATCTTTCACCTCGGCGTCGAGACGGTACGCCTCGGCCCTCATCTCGTCGACCGCGGCGACATAGAGGTGCGAGCCGAACAACTGGCGCAGCACCTCCAGACGGTCGGAGGTCTTCGCCAGCAGGAACTCGGAGAACCTGCCCTGCGGGAGCAGCACGACCTGCTGGAACTGCGGCGCGGTGAGGCCGAGCAGTTCGATGCATCGCTTGGTGACGGAACCCGCCTGCGCTGCCTCGACCACCCAGGCACCGCTCTCCCAGCGGGCGAACTCGGCCGTGGTGTTGTGGGGTGTGGTGCCGCTGCCGGTCTTGCGCGGCCGATCCTGGCTGGGGGTGCGGTGCACCTGGTAGCGCGTGCCGTCGACCTCGAACTCGAACGTCACCTCGGTGAGCGTGCCCGCCGCAGCGTGGTGCGAGCGCATGTCGCGCGCCTGCCGATCGCCAGCGACATCGCCGTAGAGGGCGAAGGTCATGGCGTCGAAGATGGTGCTCTTGCCGGCGCCAGTGGGGCCGGTGACCGTGAACAGGCCCAGTTCGGCGAGCACGGCGAAATCGATGTGCTCGGCGCCGGGGTACGACCCGAACGCGGTGATGTGCAACTGCAGCGGCCTCATGCGCCCATCGCCTTGTCGATGCCGTGCACGAGGGCGGCGAGTTCAGCCGGGGTGGGCTCGGCGCCGTGCAGGTCGGCCCAGTACTGGTGCACGGCCTCGGCCGGGCCGAGCCGGCGGCGGTGATCGACCGGCACCGCATCGGCACCCTCGGTGTGAGCCGGCGGCCGCCAATCGACTTCGACGATGTGCGGGTACACCTCGGCCAGGCGCACCTTGGCGTCGACCACGGGTGTGGCGTCGAACAGTTCGGCCCGCACCCAGCGATGGACTGCGTCGGGCTGGGGCAACGCGAGCAACTCGGACATCGTGCCGCGCAGTGTGACGACGCTACGACCCACCGGCACCGGGATCTCGGTGACACCCACCGTGCCGTCGGCAGCGAGATCGACGACCACCACCTGCTTGGCGACAGTTTCGGAGAACGAGTAGGCGAGCGGCGTGCCGCTGTAGCGCACGTGCGGGGCGCCCACCTGCTGAGGCGTGTGCAGGTGGCCGAGCGCCGTGTACGAGAAGGGCGCGAACACCTCGACACCCACCTCGGCGGTGCCGCCCACGGTGAGCTGCCGTTCGCTGTCGCTGACGGCCACGCCCTGGCCACCCACCACGAACGCATGGGCGACGGCGAGCGACCGTGGCGAGCGCAGCGCTGCTGCGGCACGCGACGCCGCAGCAGCGAGCACATCGTGATGCGTGCGCCGCCGGCGGACCTCGCCTGCCTCGTCCGCCTCAGCCGGTGGGGGCGGTGAGTCGTGCTCGTTGCCGGCAGCGGGTTCGAGCGCCGGTTCGAGGTACGGCAGCAGCACCAGGTCGAGCGGGCCGTCGGTGAACGCGAGCGTGAGCACCTCGCCCGCACCCCGGTACCCGCCACGCACGAAGAGGCCCGCCTGCTCGACGAACACGTCGTAGGCCGCGACACGCTCGGGCCCGTCGTGGTTGCCGGAGATGAGAGCGATGTGCGCCCCGGCGCCACGAAGTCGCAGCAACGCGTCGCGCAGCAGGTCGACCGCCCAGGCCGGCGGCAGCGCCCGGTCGAACAGATCGCCGGCCACCACCACTAGGTCGACCTGCTCGGCGGCAACCACATCGACCAACCAGTCGATGAACGCGGCCTGGTGCTGCTGCAGCGAGACCGGCCCGAAGGCCCGGCCGAGATGCCAGTCGCTGGTGTGGAGGACGCGCATGGGGTGCAGCCTACGGAAGGGGTGTGACACGCAATTGGCGAACCCTCCGGTTCACCGGCCAAGGTTGCGGGATGGCGCATCGGCGGTCGGGTGACGGGTTCATGCGGTGTTCCGACGGACATGTCCGCTGGGGCGTCTTCGGCGCTGCCGGCGTGGTGTTCGTGCTCCGCCATCCCACCGACCCCACCACTCCCCCGCTGGTGATGCTCCAGCAGCGGTCGGCCTTCTCGCACGAAGGTGGCACGTGGTCGTGCGCCGGCGGGGCGATGGACGAGGGTGAGACACCGGTCGAGGCGGCGCTGCGCGAGGCCTCCGAGGAGGTGGGCGACATCCCCGCCGTGCACCGCGTGATCGGCCAGTACATCTTCGAACCGGCCGACGACTGGTCGTACACCACCGTGGTGGTCGAGGTCGACGAACCCTTCGGCGAGTCGCTCAACTTCGAGACCGACGCGGTCGAGTGGGTGCCCACCGACATCGTCGAACGGCGCCCACTGCATGCCGGGTTCGCGGCCGCCTGGCCGCACCTGCGCGCCATCGTCGAGCGCCGCGCCCTCTGATCGCGGCCCTCCTCTGATCGCCGGACGTGCCCTCATCGCCGGACGTATCGACCAGACTGCGACGTATCGATCCCTCACCGCTGCCGCTGTTCGATGTCTACGTGATGGTCGACTGGAGCGCGTCGTCGGCACCGAAGCAGGGCCGCGACTCAATCTGGGTCGCCGTGCTGGAACACGGGGCAGCCGCGGCTTCGCTCCACAACCCTTCCACCCGCCGCGACGCCGACCTCCTCATCGAAGCGGTGCTCGACACATATGCCGATCGGCGGGTCCTACTCGGTATCGACGTGGGGCTCGGCTATCCGCATGGGTTTGCCGCGGCCGTCGGTCTCGACACCTCCCCCGCCTGGTCGGCCGTCTGGCAGCACCTCGCCCACGCGCTCGACGACCAACCCGACAACACGAACAACCGTTTCGACGTGGCGGCCGCTCTGAACGCTCGCACCGGCGAGGGCCCGGGGCCGTTCTGGGGAACCA
>JBAXSU010000169.1:0-7460 GCA_037130535.1 Actinomycetota bacterium | reverse complement strand
GTGGAGCTGAGGGGAATTGAACCCCTGACCTCTTCCATGCCATGGAAGCGCTCTGCCAACTGAGCTACAGCCCCGTACTGGGCCGAATGAGATTACCAACGGCCCCCGACGGTTCCAAACGGCAGAGGTCAGAACCTGCGCAGCCGCCGCAGCCTGCGACGCGCCGGGCTGACGAACACCTGCAGCAGCACCGTGACGATGGTGGCGCCAAGCAGCACCCGCGCCGCGAGCGGCAACACCCCGTACCACGGAGCGATGAACAGGGCGAGTACCAGCGACACCGGGTACACCCACGCCACATCGCTGAACAACCGGCGCCACCACGGTGCGGCCGGCACTGCGTGAGCCGCAGCCTCGAACCACTCGTCGACGCCCACAGTGCGCTGCACGCGCACACCGGTGACGAACCGGTCGGCCTGGTCCATCAGCTCGTTACGCACTGCCGACCGCTCCCACTCACGCAGCAGCAAACCGTCGGCGAACCGGACCACGATCTGGTATTCGCCACCTGCCTGGCCCGGATGGAACACACCGGCACCCAGGCACCCGGGGGCCTCCTGCGCGGCGGCCACCAACCGGTCGGCCCACCGCAGGAACTCGGCCTCCCAGCCCGGCGCCACGGTACGCGCCACCGTCACCGTCACCGGCTCGGAAGCGATGCGGGGCAGTTCGGCGGTGTCGAAGCTTCCTGACAGGGGCAGACTCATTGCCATCGATGCTAGAGATACTTAGTGTCCGAACATCGGTGACAGCGATCACAGTCGTACCAGGAATCAGCGGGACCGTGCGGCCTGATCGTGTGGCCGGATGTGGGGCCCGATGAAGGTCAGGCCGAGTCGGGGGCGGTCGCCTGCCACTCCAGACGGGGAACGTCGCGGTACAGGCGCTCGATCTCGTAGTAGGCGCGCACCTCGTCGGCGAACACGTGCACCACCACGTCGCCGAAGTCGACCAGCACCCACTGCTGCTCGCCCACACCCTCGCTGCGCAGCGGCGAGCGCCCGTGCTCGGCACGCACCTGCTCTTCCACCGCATCGACGATGGTGCGCACCAGTCGACGGTTCGACGCGCTGGTGATGACGAAGTACTCGGTGATACCGAGCACATTGCCCACCTGCAGGACGATGGTGTTCTCGGCCTTCTTGTCGTCGGCCGCACGGGCGGCGGTGATGGCCAGTGCCGCTGCTGCAGCGGTGCTCACGACGAGGCCCTGGCGAGATAGTCGGTGCCCAGCACGACGGTGAGGTCGACGCCGCCGATGCGTACCGTCGGGTCCTCGAAGCTCACCGATCCGAAGATTCCGTTGGTCTGCATGGCTTCGTCGCGGTTCACTTCGTCGGGCACCAAGAAGACGGTATCGGGACGAGGCGCCGCGTTCGTGTCGATCGACACGATGTTCGCACCGAGGAACAGCAACTTCTCGATGGTCGACTTCACCGCAGCGTCGTACCCCGGAGGTGCCTCGAGACGGAACAACAGTCCCGGCGACGGACCTGACATCGACGCAGGCGCAATGCTCGCGAACACGAACACCGCGTCAGCCCGATCGATCTGTACGACATCGAGGCCGTTCGGGTTCTCGTCGCCCTCGAGTGGCAGCACAGCGATACCGCGGCTCGGCACCGGGCCGGCGAACAGTCCTGCCGTGAACTCGTTGAAGTTCGCGGGTACGGCGCCCGTCGCTCCCGTCGGGCGACCGCCTCCAACCGCGATCGACACCGCAGCCCACAGCGCCTCGGTGTTGGCACGGTGGCCGTTCTGGCCGGCAGCACTGGTGGCAGCCGGTTCAGTGAGCACCTTGGCCGCAGCACCCGCGTCGAGCACTGCAGTGCCGGCGGTGAGGGGCTGAGCGTTGGGGTCGGCGAATGAGGCGGTAGCCACATCGGCGACCAGGTCGACCGTCAGCGGCGCGAAGGGCAGCAGGAACCCGGCCACGGCCGACTCGTCGGCGACCTCGACATGGTTGATCGTCACGAGCGTGAGCGACTCGACCGCCAGCACCGCAGCATCGACCCCGCCCTGAGCGAACACGTCCTGCAGCGACTGGCGGGCCTCGGGAAAGAACCCGACGTCGGCATTCACCGCCAGAGGGACGATGCTGCCGCCCGCCATCGTGGGCTGAAGCACGAACACCGCTGCGCTCGACAGCGCTCCCGTTGCGTCAGTGGAGAGATACAGCGCCGTCGGTGTGGGCGGCAGCGGCTGTTCGGGCAGATTGTCGGCCTGCGCGTCGGTGCCGCCGGTTGAGTCGAGCACCGCACGCGCACCCACATAGCCGAGCACCGGCATGGCAAGCACGACGAGCACGGTGACGGCCAGCATCGCGACGGTTCGGCGCCGACGCCGCTCGGCAATGGCGCTCACACTGCCTCCAGGTACAGCGATCGTTCACGAACGATGCGCTGCACCGGGTCGGTGATGAGGTAGTCGAGCGGGCGGCCGTCGCGGACGCGCTCGCGCAGATCGGTGCTCGACACCTCGAGGTGCGGCACCTCCACCCGGATCCACGGATACCCGGAGGGCAGTTCGACAGGGATGCCCGGACGATCGACCACCACGAGCGAGGATCGGGCTGCCACCTCGTCGGCCCGCGCCCAGGTATCGATACCCGCCGCAGCATCGTCGCCCACGATGGTGAACAACTCGGCGGCCGGGTGCAGCCTCGCCAACTCCGCCAGGGTGTCGGCTGTGTAACTGTCGCCACCGCGGCGCACCTCGAGATCGCCGACGACGAGCCCTTCCACGTCGGCCACGGCGGCATCGACCATGGCGAGCCGGTCGTCGGCCGGCGAGATGGCGCGGGTGCCCTGCTTCTGCCACGGCACGTTGGCCACCATCAAGATGACGAGATCGAGACGCAGCGCATGACGCACGTTCACCGCCGTGACCAGATGCCCCACGTGGGGAGGGTCGAAGGTGCCGCCGAACAGACCGATTCGTTCGAGTGGACGGGCGGCTTGCACGGGCGGCAAGTGTACGGGTGGATCCTGGCGGCATCCGTGCAGGAAAGGACGGAAGTTGGACAATCAAGGCCACACAGCACCACCGGATGTAGTACTGTGATTTGTCCCCCGAATCAATCCCCCTTTCGGGCGGTACGCAGGTCACCCACGGATGGCGGCCCGCACCCTCCAACCCCCATCTCGTGACCGGAAGTGCCCATGGCTGTGCCAGACGGCACGGCGGTCATCCGGAATGTGACGACGAACGAAGAAGTTGAAACGAACTGCCATGAACGATTCCATCGGTCTCTATCTCAACGACATCGGCAAGGTGTCCCTCCTGAACGCCGAGGAGGAGCGCCAGCTCTCTCGCGTCATCGAAGCCGGCCGCGCAGCGTCCGAGCGTCTCGCCAACGGCGAGAAGGGCGCCGCCCTCAAGGCCGATGTCGCTGCTGCGGCCGCCGCCAAGGACCGCTTCATCCGGTCCAACCTCCGCCTCGTGGTGTCCATTGCGCGGCGCTATCCCCTGCCCCAGGGCATGGACCTGCTCGATCTCATCCAAGAGGGCAACCTCGGCCTCGAGCACGCCGTCGACAAGTTCGACTGGCGCCGTGGCTTCAAGTTCTCCACCTACGCCACCTTCTGGATCCGCCAGGCCATCGGCCGTGCACTCGACCAGAAGGCCAGCCTCATCCGTATCCCCGGCGATCGTTCGGCCAGCCTGCGCGCTGCGCTGCGCCAGGCCAGCGGCGACGGCGAGACGCTCGATGTGGGCAACGCCGAACTGCACCGCCTCACCACCCCGGTCTCGCTCGACAAGACCATCGGCGACGATGGCGACGCCACCCTCGGCGACCTGATGGCCAATGGCGATGCCACGCCCGAAGACGCAGTGATGGCGCTGGTCGACAGCGAACTGCTCGACGAGCTGCTCGGCACGCTCGACGCACGTGCCCGCTACGCCGTCGAAGCCCGCTTCGGCCTCATCGACGGCGAGCGCAAGAGCTTCCGCGAAGTCGGCGAGCACCTCGGCGTCACCGCCGAAGCAGCCCGCCGCCTCGTCAGCCGCGCCGTTGCCGGCCTGCGCGAAGACGCAGTCCGCATCCTGGCCGCCTGATCGTCGCCCTCACCTCCACCCAGGCTCTTCACCCGGTACTGTTGCGCCGATGAAGGTCGGGGTGCTCGTCGTGGCGTACAACGCCGAGACCACCCTCGTCGACGTACTCGATCGCATCTCGCCCGAGATGCGCACCGAACTCGCCGAGGTGCTGGTGCAGGACGACCACTCCACCGACGACACGTTCGCGGTGGCGAACGACTACCTGCACCGTGGCACCGACCTAGCCCTCACCGTGCTACGGCACCCACAGAACCTGGGCTACGGCGGTAACCAGAAGGCGGGCTACACCTACGCCATCAACCACGGCTGGGATGTGGTCGTGCTGCTGCACGGCGACGGCCAGTACGCCCCCGAGGTGATGGGCGACATCGTGGCACCCATCGTGCACGGCGACGCCGACGCGGTGTTCGGCTCGCGCATGATGACCAAGGGCACCGCACGCGAGGGCGGCATGCCGCTGTACAAGTACGTCGGCAACCGCATCCTCACCACGGCGCAGAACACCATCACCGGCCTTCGCCTGTCGGAGTGGCACTCGGGCTACCGCGCCTACCGGGTGAGCGCGCTGGCCGAACTGCCCTTCGTCGGCAACAGCGACGGGTTCGACTTCGACACCGAGATCATCCTGCAGTTGCATGCGGCCGACAAGCGCATCGTCGAGGTACCCATCCCCACCTACTACGGCGACGAGATCTGCCGCGTCAACGGCATCACCTATGCCCGCGACATCATGGTCGACACCGTGCGGCACCGCTTCGGCCGCACCGGATTCGGCGGCGGCCGCCTCGGGCGGGTCGCCGAGCCCTACGCGTACAAGCCGTCGGCGCACAGCTCGCACGGCCGGGTGCTGCAGATGATGCAGACGCGTGCGCCGATGCGGGTGCTCGACGTCGGCTGCGGACCCGGCTGGCTCGCCGAGGCACTGCGCGCCCAGGGTCATCGGGTCACCGGTGTCGACCTCGCCGAGGAACCCGGCGCGAGCGACCGGATGGAGCACTTCGTGAAGGCCGACCTCGAGCAGGGTCTGCCCGACTCGGTGGGTGACGGGTTCGATGTGGTCATCGCCGCCGACGTCATCGAACACGTCCGCCAGCCCGACCGGCTGCTGGCCGAGATGGCGCACCGCCTTCGGCCCGGCGGCACCCTCATCGCCAGCGTGCCCAACTTCTCGCACTGGTACCCGCGCGGCCGCACGATGCTGGGCCTGTTCGACTACGACCAGCGCGGCATCCTCGACGCCACCCATCTGCGGTTCTTCACCCGGCGCTCGTTCACCCGGCTCGTCCACACGTGCGGGCTCCATGCGGTGGCCCGGCGACATACCGGCCTGCCCTTCGATGCCCTCGGGGTGAACACCGGCCGCAGCGTCGGCCGTCTCGGCGCACTCGTCGACCGGGCCCTCGTGCGCGCCTGGCCCACCATGTTCGCCTATCAGTTCGTGTACGAGCTGGCCGTCGACCCGGCACTCGATGTGGCGAACAGCCGACCCGACCGACCCTGAGTCCTCCGGCGCTCGAGCGGCGCGGCGGATCACCCTGGCGGCAACCGTGCTGTTCGTGCTGCTGCTCACCCGGTGGCACCCCTGGCACCTGTTCGACCGGGCAGGCTTCAGCACCGACTTCTACGACGAGCAGGCACGTGCCTTCCTGCACGGCCGCCTCTGGGTCGACCCGCAGGTAGCCGACATCGAGGGGTTCCTCATCGGTCGGCGGACCTACCTCTACTTCGGGCCGTTCCTCGCCCTGGTCCGCCTGCCGTTCGCCCTGTTCGGCCACGGGTTCGACGGGCGCCTCGTGCGGCTGTCGATGACCATCGGCTTCGTCGTGCTGTGCACCGGCGCCTACCACCTCGTCGTCCAGGCTCGGCGCTGGTTCGGCTGGTCGCCCTCCGCATGGCGCACCGCTGGGTTCGTCGCTGCCGTGGCCACCTCGCCGGCGCTGTACCTGGCCGGCTGGGTGAGCGTATACCACGAGACCGAACTGTGGGCGGCGACCTTCGCACTGTGGGCGGCCGTGGGCACGATGCGCCTCCTGCGCGAGCCGGGTCGGCGCGCAGCGCTGCTCACCGCCGGATCGGTGGCCGCCGCCCTGCTCACCCGCGCCTCGGTCGGCATCGGAGTCGCCGCGGGCGTCGGCGGCGTCGTGTTGGTGGCAGTGCTGCGCGGCCGATTGCCGCGCCCGCATGCGCTTGCCGTGTTCAGCGGGTGCGTCGCCGGCTTCGCCCTGCACGTCGCGGTGAATGCGGCGAAATTCGGGTCGATGCTCGGCCTGCCCGCCGAGCGTCAGGTGCTCACGCTGAGGGATCCCGAACGGGCGGCCTGGTTCGCCGGCAACGACAGCAGCTTCTTCGGGCTGCGCTTCGTCGGCACCACGGTGGTGCACTACCTGCGCCCCGACACGGTCCGCTTCGAGCGACTGCTGCCCATCGTGCGCTACGGGCCGCTCGCCACCGATCGCGGGTCGTACCCGATGGAGACCATCACCCCGTCGGCCTCGCTCACCAACGCCGCCACCGTGCTGCTACTCGCCGCGCTGGCGGGCGTGGTGGTGTTGCTCCGCCAGAGGGGCTGGGCCTGGCTGGGCCTCACCGCCGGCGCGGCCCTGGCCGCCGTACCCACGTTCACCATCGCCTTCATCGGCAACCGATACCTGGTCGACATGCTGCCGATGCTGGCCATTCCGGCAGCCGTTGCCTTCGCCGGTGCCGCACCGTCGCTCACCACCGGGCGGCGACGTGCCGCTCGGGTGCTCGTCGTGGCCGGTGTGGTGTGGGGTGCCTGGGTGAACACCGCGCTCGCCGTGTGGACGTCTGACCTGAAAGAGCCCGGCTTCACGGCCTGGCGCTACCAGGTCGACGACCTGTTCTTCGGCAATCCAGCGCCTGGCCTGCGCCTCGTGGGCGACGGCACGGTGGGGCGCGACGGCATCGTCGCCCTCGACAACGACGGCGACAACTGCGACGGGGTCTACATCGCCGAGCAGGGCCGCTGGGTCGCCCTCGAACGGGCGAATGGCGGCAGCACGCTGCGCGGCGCGGTGGAGCTCGACGACGTCGACACGCTTTCGACGATGACGCTGGTCGCGGGTGACGGCTGGCGAATCGATCTGGTGGTCGCAGCAGGCCTCGCCCGCACCGACCTGCTCCGTGGCGACACAGGACTACAGGGCGTCGCCGTGCCGGTGCAACGCGGCCAGGTGCGCGTGGCCGTCGTCGCCGACCCGGTGATGCCCGAGCTGTCAGTATCGATCGACGGCACCCTGTCGCTGTTCAGCTTCGACGTGCCGCCCGACCCCCCGCTCACCACACCTGCGTTCACCATCGATGCCGGAGTCGGCGATTCTCTCTGCCGTCAGCTCGCGGCGCGTCGCTAGAGTGACCGACGTGCCGAAGACGTGGAC
>JBAXSU010000168.1:0-7538 GCA_037130535.1 Actinomycetota bacterium | reverse complement strand
TATGTGGTGGTGGCCAACCATCAGAGCTTCGTCGACATCTTGCTCATCTCGCATCTGCCGTGGGAGATGAAGTGGATGTCGAAAGAGTCGCTGATGCGCATTCCGTTCGTCGGCTGGATGATGCGCATGTCGGGTGACATCCGCGTGGTGCGCGGCCAGAAGGACAGCATCATCAAGGCCATGGCCGCGTGTCGCGACCGCCTCGACAAGAACGTGAGCGTGATGATCTACCCGGAGGGCACACGCTCGAAGACCGGTGAAGTGGGCCCGTTCAAAGACGGTGCTTTCCGACTGGCTATCGAGAGTGGTTGCCCCATCGTGCCGATGGCGGTGAACGGTGCGTATTCGGCGTTGGTGAAGGGCGACTGGCGCTTCGGTGTGAGCGACGCCGAAGTGCGTGTGCTCGAGCCCATCAGCACCGAGGGCATGACCCTGGCCGACGTGCCCGAACTGCGCGAACGAGTGCGCGACATCATCATCGCCGAACTCGCAACGATGCGCACATGACGACCGGCCCCGCACTGGTGGTGGCACCCGAGGTGGCCGACGCAATCGGCGCTGGTCGGCCCGTGGTGGCGCTCGAGAGCACGATCATCAGCCATGGCATGCCGTACCCCACCAACGTGCAGATGGCCCGCGAGGTGGAGGGCATCGTGCGCGGCAACGGTGCCGTGCCCGCCACGATCGCCGTGCTCGACGGTCGCTGCCACGTGGGCCTCGGCGACGACCACCTCGAACAACTCGCCACCGAGGACGGTGTGCTGAAGGCCACCACCCGCGACCTGCCGTGGTTGCTGGCCGCAGGCCGCACCGGCGCCACCACCGTCGCCGCCACGATGCGGCTGGCTGCGCTGGCCGGCATCCGCGTGTTCGCCACCGGCGGCATCGGCGGCGTGCACCGTGGCGCCGCCAGCAGCTTCGACGTCTCGGCCGATCTCACCGAGTTGGGCACCACACCCGTGGCCGTGGTGTCGGCCGGGGTGAAGAGCATCCTCGACATCGGGCTCACGCTCGAACGGCTCGAGACCCTCGGGGTGCCGGTGATCGTGCACGGCAGCGACGAGTTCCCGTCGTTCTATTCGCGTCACAGCGGCTTCTCCGCACCTCGCCGGCTCGATACACCCGCGGCCATCGCCGCACACCTGCACGCCACCTGGGACGTGCTCGGCCTCACCTGCGGGGTCAGCATCGCCAACCCCATCCCTGCGGCCGACGAGATACCCGTGCACGAGATCAGCCACGCCATCGACGAAGCACTTGCCGAACTCGATGCGATGGGCGTGGTGGGCCAGGACGTCACCCCGTTCCTGCTGGCGAAGGTGGTCGAGCGCACCGGAGGACGCAGCCTCACCGCCAACCTCGCCCTGGTGCGCAACAACGCTGCGGTAGCCGCGCAGATCGCCGTCGCGTACGGTGCGCTGCTCGGGGGCTGAGCATGCGCGCAACGTCGGGGCTGAAGCGCCGCTACGACGAGCGCATCCTGCCCGTGGTGATCGACAAGGCGTGCGCGTCGCCAGGGTTCGCCGCGCCGCGTGAGGGCACGGTGGCGGGCACCCACGGCACGGTGCTCGAGATCGGCTTCGGCTCGGGCCTCAACCTCGCCCACTACCCGGCTGCCGTCGAGCGACTGTGGGCGGTGGAGCCGGCAGGTCGGGCCGTGGAACTGGCAGCCGACCGCATCGCCCGGGCTCCGTTCCCGGTGGAAGTGATCGGCCTCGACGGCCAGCACCTGCCGATCGAGTCGGCATCCGTCGACTGCGTGGTGAGCACCTTCACCCTGTGCACCATCCCCGATGCGCAGGCCGCGCTCGCCGAGATCTGCCGCGTGCTGCGACCCGGCGGCACGTTCCACGTGCTCGAACACGGCCTGGCCGACGACCAGCGGGTGCAGCGGTGGCAGCAGCGACTGAACCCGGTGCAGCGGGCCGTGGCCGGCGGCTGCCACCTGAACCGCCACATCCCCACGCTGGTCGAGCAGGCCGGCTTCACCTGGTCGACGGTCGAGCGCTGGTACGCCGGTCGGCCGCGCACCCTCACCCTGCTCACCCGCGGCGTCGCAACCGTCGCCTGATCGGGCCAGGCGCGCGGCAGGGTGTCAGTGGACGCCGGTGCCACCGAAGCTGGCACGCAGGTTCTCGGGGGTGAGCACCTGCTCGGGCGGGCCGGCGGCCACGATGCGGCCGGCCAGCAGCAGTACCAGGTCGGCGGTCTCGGCGTCGTCGATGTCGTGCGTGCTCATCACCACCGCGCACCCGCGCGCTCGTTCGGCGGCCACCGCGCGGGCGAACGTCTCGCGGCCCTCGATGTCGAGGCCGGCGGTTGGTTCGTCGAGCAGCAGCACATCGGCCTGCCGGGCCAGGGCCTGAGCCAGGTGCACCCGCTGGCGCTGCCCGCCCGACAGTTCCATCAACGGTGAGTCGGCGAAGGAGCCGACACCTATGCGCTCGATGGCGTCGGCACACGCCGAACGATCGACCGGCCGCGTGCGGCGCAGCAGGCCGAGGTGGGCGAAGCGGCCCATCGCCACCACATCGGCAGCACGCAGCGGCAACGTGAACGACGATGCCGGATGCTGCGAGAGATAGCCCACGCGTGCCGGCTCCGAACCCGGCGCCGAGCCCAGCACACGAACGTTGCCCGCCACCGGCTCGATGAGTCCGGCGAGGGTCTTCAGCAGCGTCGACTTGCCCGACCCATTGGTGCCGATGAGGCACAGCAACCCGCCCGGACGCAGTGCGAGCGCGATCTGCTCGACCACGGCGCGGCCCGCGTACCCCACGTCGAGGGCAACGGCCTCGATGGCCCACGCCGGCGACGAGTGCATCGCGTCAGTGGTGGTGACCATGCTCACCTCCGTGCGTGTGGGCAAGCGACCGGGTGCCGCGCCGTGCACCCACGGAACGCCGCACCTCCGTGACGGCGAACGTGACCAGGAAGATGCCCACCGCGACAGCAACAACGCTGGCGCCGCCTGCAAGGTCGGCGTGGTAGCTGAGCAACAGGCCGGCGTACACCGATGCCGAACCCACCAGCGCCGCCACGCCCATCATCGCCCCCACCCGACGGGTGACGAGGGCTGCCGTGGCGGCCGGTGCCAGCAGCATGCCGAACACCAGCAAGGTGCCGACGGCCTGGAACGAACTGACGATGGCGACCGCCACGATGAGCAGCAGCAGGTTCTCGTAGCGGCGCACGTGGAACCCCGATGTGGTGGCCAGTTCGGGCTCGAGGCTGAGCAACATGAACGGCCGACGGCACACCCAGGCCACGCCCATCACGAACACCACGGCGAGGCCCTGCCACATCAGTTCGGTGGCATCGACGCCGAACAGGTCGCCGGTGAAGATGCGGGTGAGGTCGCCGAAGAAGCTGCGCGACTTCGAGGTGATCATCACGCCGAGGGCCAACATGCCGGCGAACAGCAGGCCGATGGCGGTATCGCCCGAGAGGCGTGATCGACGGGTGATGACCGACACGCCGCCCATCATCACCACGGTGCCCACCGCGGCGCCCAGCACCGCCGGCCACCCGAGCAGCACAGCGATGGCGATACCGGGCAGCACCCCATGGGCCAGCGCGTCGGCCACGAACGCAAGGCCGCGCAGCACCACGAACGTGCCCACGACGGCGCAGGCAAGAGCGACGAGCACCCCGGCCAACAGGGCGCGGGCCAGCCACTCGTTGTCGGTGAACGGGTCGATCAGCCAGCCGGACACGTCACCACCGCGCAGACCTTAGGCAAGTGCCGTGGCGATGCGGGTCGCCAGATCGATGATGTAGGCCGCATAGCCGCCCGTCTCGGGCAGGTTGTGCGAGGGCAGGTCCACCAGGGGCACACCCACCGTGTCGGCGACCTGCTCGGCGACCTGTTTCGGGGTGCCGATCTCGGTGAAGACGGCGGCCACTCCCTCGGCGATGGCAAGATCTTCCAGCGCGGCCAGCTCCTTGGCAGACGCCTCGGCGGTGCTCGACAGGCTGGGAATGACGGCGCCGATGAGCCGGCAGCCGTAGTGGTCGGCGAAGTAGCCGAGCGACTCGTGCCCGGTGACCAGCTTGCACTCGCCGGCGGGGATGGAGGCCATGATCGCTGCCGTGGCAGCATCGAGCGCCGCCAGGTCGGCCTGCACCGCGGCGAGCGAGTCGTCGAGCTGCACGCCGAGCGCGGCCTCGAGCGATGCAGCGAGGTCGGGCAGCATCTCGGCCATCACTGCGGGCGAGGTCCACAGATGCGGGTCGCCGCCGTCAGGAGCATGGTCGTCGGCGTTCGCATGATCGTCGGTGTTCGCAGCAGCGTCTCCGGCCTCGGTCGGTTCACCCTCACCGAACTGGCGGACGGTGATGTGGTCGGCCACCTCGAACACGGGCACCTGGTCGTCGGCAGCCTGATGAATCGCCTCGAGCAAACCCTCTTCCAGGCCGAGGCCGTTGCTCACCAGCAGGGCGGCACCCATCATCGTCTCGATGTCGCGGGCCGAAGCGCTGAAGTCGTGCGGGTCTTGGCCGTTGGGGATGACGACCACGACGGCTGCGGCATCGCCGACGAGCTGCTGCACCATATCGCCAAGGATCGAGTAGGTGACGACGACGACGGGCTTGCCGTCGATGGTGGCTACCGGTGCCGACCGCTCGTCGTCGCCGCATGCTGCAACCGTCAGCACACATGCCGCGACGAGCGACGCGCTGTACCTCCGGTTGACGAGCCTGCGTGCCATTCCCAACGTTCCTCCGATAATGAGAATCTCTCTCATTAGTCTGTCGGGCGGATCGCCAGGTCCGCAAGTCCCGACCCCGACTCGCACGGGGCGTGTCCGGTGCGCAGTGACGCGAAATCGCTGGATACAGTCGGCTCATGACCGACACCAGTGCTCCCGCCCAGGTACCGCTCGTCGACTACCTCGTGCTCGGCGATCAGCCCCATCTCGTCGCCAACCAGTGCACCGGCTGCGGCGCCCGCTTCTTCGACCGCCGCAACGCCTGCGCCGGATGCTTCGGCACCGAGTTCACCAAGGTGACCATCGGCACCGAGGGCGAGGTGCGCTCGTTCACCATCGTCACCTTCGCCGCACCCGGCGTGCCGGTGCCGTTCGTGGCGGCGGTCGTCGACTGCGGCGGCACCAGCGTGCGCGGCAACATCATCAACACCGACCCCGACCCCCAGCACGTGAAGCTCGGTATGCAGGTGCGCCTCGCCACCTACTCGCTCGGCACCGACGACAACGGCACCGAGGCCATCGGCTTCGGCTTCGAACCCGCCTGACCCCCAACCCAACTCGAACGAATCACGCACTCACGAACACAGGAGATCACCATGGCTGACAACGTCTGGATCCTCGGGATCACGATGACCAAGTTCGGTAAGCACCCCGACAAAGACGTGGTCGACCTGGGCGCGCTGGCCGCCATGGGTGCCCTCGCCGACGCCGGGGTGACGATGCGCGACATGGGCATCCTCGCCGCAGGCAACCTGATGAACGCCAGCGCCGGCTTCGGCCAGCAGCTGCAGAAGCAGATCGGTCAGACCGGCATCCCCGTGTACAACGTGGCCAACGCCTGCGCCACGGGCGCCACGGCGCTGCGTACGGTCATCATGGCCATCAAGAGCGGCGAGGTCGACATGGGCCTGGCCGTCGGCGTCGAGAAGCTGGCCGGGGCAGGCCTGCTGGGCGGTGGCGGCCGCGGCAAGAGCGACGCCAAGGTGTGGTCGCCGTCGGGTCGCTATGGCGCCGTCACGCCCACCGACGGGCGCGTCGGCACCGACGCCATGCCGGGTACGTTCGCCCAGGTGGGTATGGAGTACGGCCACAAATACGGCGAGGTGTCGTTCGAGACGTTCGCCAAGATCAGCGAGAAGAACCACGCCCACAGCACGCTGAACCCGCTGGCGGCGTACTCGAAGCGGTTCACGCTCGACGAGATCATGAACGACATGATGATCGCCTACCCGAACACGCGGGCCATGTGCTCGGCCAACTGCGACGGTGCCGCCGCCGCTGTGGTGGTGAGCGAAGCCAAGCTGCGCACCCTGTCGCTCGAACAGCAGCGCCGTGCGGTGAAGGTATCGGCATCGGTGCTCACCACCGACCCCTACGAAGAGGCCTGCCAGATCCTGCCCAACGTGAACACGCTCACCCGCAACGCGGCACGCATCGCTTACGAGGCAGCTGGCGTGGGCCCGTCCGATCTCGACCTGGTCGAGTTGCACGACTGCTTCGCCACCGCCGAGCTGGTGCACTACGACAACCTGATGCTCTGCCCCGAGGGCGGAGCTGTCGAGTTCTTCGAGTCGGGTGCACCCTGGCGCGATGGCAGCACCCCGGTGAACGTGAGCGGCGGCCTGCAGAGCAAGGGCCACCCCATCTCGGCCACGGGCATCGCCAACATCTGGGAGGTCTGCCACCACCTGCGCGGCGAGGCGGGCGACCGTCAGATCGAGGGCGCGAAGGTGGGCCTCGCCCACGTCATCGGCCTCGGTTCGGCCTGCGGTGTGCACATCCTGGAGAAGTCGGGCCTCTGAACCAGGCCCTGTCGGCAGCAGCCGGCAGTCGACTAGACCAGACCGTATTCGGCGATCTCGACGATGCGCCGCTCGTCGATCGAGCGGTGCGCCGCCGCACCCATCACGACGCTCCACAGACCATCATCCGGCGTCACCTCAGCGGGTCGACCCGTTCGCAGGCAGTCGATGAACCGCCGGTGCTCGACGAACGACGATCCGTGATGGAACCCCTGGTAGGTGACATCGGCGTCGGCATGGGCGGGCACCTCGTGCGGGCCGCTGCGGTCGCGGGGCCCGATGAACACGGTGTCGCCGGGCACCGTCGCCTCGAGCTTCGCCCGGTCGCCCACCACGGTGATCTCCTGCTCGAACCGACCGCCCTCGGCGAACATCGACAGGTCGAGCGACCCGCGCACGCCGTTGTCGAACTCGACGATGACGTAGGCGTGGTCGAGGATGTCGGGCACCCGCCCGTCGTACACCTCGTCGAGGTGATTCACAGCCTGGCCGCCCGATGCCATCACCCGCACCGGGTCGGCGCCGGCCACCAGCCGCATCAGGTCGAAGAAGTGACAACACTTCTCGACCAGGGTTCCACCGGTGTTCTCGGTGAAGCGGTTCCAGTTGCCGACCTTGACGAGGAACGGGAAACGGTGTTCGCGGATCGACACCATCCGCGTGGTGCCGCACACGCCCGTGCACAACTGGTCGAGCAGCGCAGCAACGGTGGGCATGAAGCGGTACTCGAGGCCGACCCAGGTGAGCGCGGCGCGGTCGGCTGCCCAACGGCGCACGTCGAGGCAGTCGTCGATGGTGGTGCACATCGGCTTCTCCACCATCACGGCCAGGTCGGTGGCCAGCGCGTCGCGCAGCACTGTCGTATGCGTGTGGTTCGGCGATGCGATGACGACAGCATCGAGATCGTCGCGGGCGAGCAAGTGCCGATGGTGGGCATATGCGGCCACAGGCGCACCTGCAGCGTGGCGGCCCCAGTCGAGCGACGACTCGACCGGATCGGCGATGGCCACCACCTCGGCCTCGG
>JBAXSU010000167.1:0-7545 GCA_037130535.1 Actinomycetota bacterium | reverse complement strand
GACATGACGGGAACCCGAACGGGTTCGATCTGGTTCCGAGGGGAAGATCGGAACAACAGGCACCCTACACGAACACCAGTTCGTATGTCAACCCGGGACCGAAGAAAAGTGTGCGTCAGGCGATGTCGGTGGCAGCGGCGGCGAACTGCGCCTGATACAGCGTGTAGTACGCCCCGCCAGCCGCGAGCAGTTGCTGATGGTTGCCCTGCTCGACGATGCGGCCGGCGTCCATCACCAAGATGGTGTCGGCGTCGCGGATGGTCGACAGGCGGTGGGCGATGACGAAGCTGGTGCGCTCGGCGCGCAGCGCAGTCATGGCCCGCTGGATGAGCACCTCGGTGCGGGTGTCGACCGAGCTGGTGGCCTCGTCGAGGATGAGGATGGTGGGGTCGGCCAGGAAGGCACGGGCGATGGTGATGAGCTGCTTCTGGCCGGCGCTCACATTGCTGCCCTCGTCGTCGATGACCGAGTCGTAGCCGTGCGGCAACGAGTGCACGAACCGGTCGACGTAGGCAGCGCGTGCGGCCGCGCGCACCTGCTCGGGCGTGGCGTCGGGGTTGCCGTAGCGGATGTTGGCCTCGATGCTGCCGCCGAACAGCCACGTGTCCTGCAGCACCATGCCGGTGTGGCGGCGCAGTTCGGCCCGGGGCATCGACGCGATGTCGCGGCCGTCGAGGGTGATGCGACCCTCGTCGATGTCGTAGAACCGCATCAGCAGGTTCACGAGCGTGGTCTTGCCTGCCCCTGTGGGCCCCACGATGGCCACCGTGGTGCCCGGCTCGGCCACCAGCGACAGGTCGGCGATGAGTGGGCGGTCGGGTAGGTAGCGGAACGACACGTGCTCGAACGCCACCCGGCCTGTCACCGACGCCTCGGGCCCTGCCGTGGCGGCTGCATCGTCGGATTCCTCGGGGGCGTCGAGCAGTTCGAACACCCGCTCGGCCGAGGCAAGACCCGACTGAAGCACGTTCACCATCGACGCCATGTGCGTGATGGGCTGGCTGAACTGGCGCTGGTACTGGATGAAGGCCTGCACATCGCCGAGGCCGATCTGGCCCGATGCCACCCGCAGCCCGCCCACCACCGCAATGGCGACGTAGCCGACATTGCCGAGGAACATCATCACCGGCTGGATCGAGCCCGACATGAACTGGGCCTCGAACCCGGCCTTGTACAACTGCTCGTTGGTCGAAGCGAACCGCTCGCGGGCCTCACCCTGACGGCCGAACGCCTTCACGATGGCGTGACCGGTGAACACCTCCTCGACCTGCGCGTTGAGCGACCCGGTGTGGCGCCACTGGGCCATGAACCGCGGCTTCGACCGCTTGGCGATCTGGCCCATCGCGATGACGGAGAGCGGGATGGTGAGTACCGACACGGTGGCCAGCAACGGCGAGATGATGTACATCATCACCACCACGCCGATGACCGTGAGCGACGAGGTGAGCAGTTGGCTGAGCGACTGCTGCAGGCTCTGCGCCACGTTGTCGATGTCGTTGGTGACCCGGCTGAGCAGGTCGCCGCGCGGTTGGCGGTCGACGTAGCCGAGGGGCAGACGGTTCAGCTTCGCCTCCACGTCGTTGCGCATCGTGCGCATCGTGCGTTGCACGATGCCGGCCAGCAGATACGCCTGCAGGTACGACAGCAGGTACGAGGCGACGTACAGCGCCAGGGCCACGAGCAGAATGCGGTGCAGCTTGCCGAAGTCGATGCCGGTGGCCCCGCCGCGGCCCGTGAGGCCGTTGAAGACGACATCGGTGGCCTTGCCCAAGATGCGTGGGCCGAGCACCACCATCACCACGCTCACCACGGCGATGACCATCACCGCGATGATGCCCACCCGCTCGGGTCGCAGCCGCTCGAACAGGCGGTTGGAGGTGGCCTGGAAGTTCTTCGACTTCTCCATCGGCACACCCACTGCGTGGAACCGTCCGCTTCCCGGTCGCTGCTCGGCGGCGGCGACAGCAGCAGCGTTCTTCTCGGCCTCTGCCTCGTGGGCGTCGGTCTTGGGGGTGTCGCCGCTCATGCGGCCTCCTCGGCGCGCAGCTGCGACGACACGATCTCGGCGTAGGTAGGGCAGGTGGCCAGCAGGTCGTCGTGGCGGCCGAGGCCGACGATGCGGCCGTCCTCGAGCACCACGATCTGGTCGGCGCCGGCAATGGTGGCCACGCGCTGGCCGACGATGAGCACGGCGGCGTCGGCGGTCTCGGGCACCAGCGCAGCGCGCAGGCGTGCATCGGTGGCCACGTCGAGCGCCGAGAACGAGTCGTCGAACAGGTACACCTCGGGCTTGCGCACCAGGGCGCGGGCGATGGCGAGTCGTTGACGCTGGCCGCCCGACACGTTGCTACCGCCCTGGGCGATGGAGGCGTTCAGCCCATCAGGCATCGCCCGCACGAAGTCGGCGGCCTGTGCCACGGTGAGCGCGTGCCACAGTTCGTCGTCGGTGGCGTCGGGCTTGCCGTAGCGCAGGTTGCTGGCCACCGTGCCCGAGAACAGGTAGGGCTTCTGCGGCACCGGACCGATGCGGGCGCCCAGGGCGATCGGATCGAGTTCGCGCACATCGACTCCGTCGAACAGCACCTCGCCGGCGGTGACGTCGAACAACCGCGGCACGAGGCCGACGAGCGTGGTCTTGCCCGACCCGGTGCTGCCGATGACCGCCGTCGTCTGGCCCGGCCGGCACAGCAGCGTGATGTCGTGCAGCACGTCGGCCTCGGCGCCCGGGTAGCCGAAGCACGCGCCCCGGAACTCGACCGTTCCGCGCAGCGGCACCGACTCGACCGGGTGCTCGGCGGTGACCACCGACGACTCGGTGTCGAGCACCTCGACGATGCGCTCAGCGCACACCGATGCCCGCGGCCACATCGACCCGATGAACGACGCCATCGTCACCGACATGAGGATCTGCACGAGGTAGGTGATGTACGCCACCATCGCGCCCACCTGCATGTCGCCGCTGGCGATGCGGTTCGAACCGAACCACACCACGCCGACGGTGGTGATGTTCACCGTCATGATGGCCGTCGGGAAGATGAGGGCCATCAACCGCCCGGCCACCAGCGCCGTATCGGTGACATCGTCGTTGGCCGCCCCGAAGCGCACCGCCTCGTAGGGCTCGCGCACGAAGGCCCGCACCACACGCATGCCGGTGATCTGCTCGCGCAGCACTCGGTTCAGACTGTCGATGCGCTCTTGCATCACCTGGTACTGCGGCACCATCCGCCGGATGATCGCGATGATGACGACGATGAGCACCGGGATGCTCACCAGCAGCAGCCAGCTCAACCCGACGTCTTCGCTGAGGGCCATGATGACGCCGCCCACCGCGGTGATGGGTGCCGCCAGCAGCAGGGTGCACACCATCTGCACGAGCATCTGCACCTGCTGCACGTCGTTGGTGATGCGGGTGATGAGCGACGGTGCGCCGAGCACACCCACCTCGCGAGCCGAGAAGTCGGTGACCCGCTGGAACAGGTCGCGGCGCACGTCGCGGCCGAACGCCATCGCCACCTTCGAACCCCAGTACACGGCGGTGACCGACAGCGCCACCTGCAGCAGCGTGAACAGCAGCATCAACCCGCCGGTCGACCAGATGTAGTGCGTGTCGCCGAGCAGCACACCGTTGTTGATGATGTTGCCGTTCAGGCGGGGCAGGTACAGCCCGGCGATCGCCTGCGCGGCCTGGAGTACGACGATGACTGCCAACTGGGCGCGGTAGGGGCGCAGGTGCGAACGGAGCAGGCGGATCAACATGGTGCGTGCGCACGTTACCGATCGTTCACCTGCGCAACGTAGTGGGAGGAAGCACGGTGGGACGCACCGCTGCAGCAACGGGATACGGTCGGCACATGGACACCGAGTACTGCCTCGTCGACACCGCCGACCACATCATGACCGTGCGCATCAATCGGCCCGATCGCCTGAACGCGCTGCACCCGGCGGCCAACGCCGAGTTGGGCCGGGTGTTCGATCACTTCGCCACCGACGACGACCTGTGGGTGGCCATCATCACCGGCGAGGGCCGCGGCTTCAGTGCCGGCAACGACCTGCGCCACCAGGCCGAGGGCGGCGAGCGGGTGGCGATGCCCCGCGGTTTCGGTGGCCTCACCTCGCGGTTCGACCTCGACAAGCCGGTCATCGCCGCGGTGAACGGTGTGGCGATGGGCGGTGGATTCGAGATCGCGCTGGCGTGCGACCTCATCATCGCCTCCGATCAGGCCCGCTTCGCGCTGCCCGAGCCGAAGGTGGGCCTGGCCGCGTTGGCCGGTGGCCTGCAGCGCCTGCCCCGTCAGATCGGGCCCAAGCGTGCCCTGGGCATGATCCTCACGGGTCGCCACGTCAGCGCCGCCGAGGGCTACGAGCTCGGCTTCGTGAACGAGGTGGTGCCGCACGAGCAGCTGATGGAGCGGGCGATGGACTGGGCGCGTCAGATCATCGCCTGTTCGCCGCTGTCGATCCGCGCCAGCAAGGACGTCGTCTACCGCAGCCTCGACATGGCGTCGCTGCAGGAGTCGATGGAAGTGCCCTACGAGTCGGTGAAGCGGCTGGTGCGCAGCGACGACTTCATCGAGGGCCCGAAGGCGTTCGCCGAGAAGCGCCCGCCCAACTGGACGGGTCGCTGACGGCAGCGGGCCTACGGCTCGAGGCGGTACACCCGCGACGCGGTGCCGTAGAACATCGCGTCGCGCTCGGCGGGCGTGAACGGTGCGGCGATCTTCTTCAGCGCGTTCCACAGCACGCGGTAGCCGAGCGAGAACCGGTCGACCGGGAAGTTCGACTCGAACATGCACCGCTCGGGGCCGAAGCATTCGATGGTGTGCAGGTAGTAGCGGGCCTGCGCGGCCACGAACTCGTCGCTGGAGGGCGCACCGGTCTCGTGCCAACCGAAGCCGTTGTCGGGCATGGCCAGACCGCCCAGCTTCGCCACCACGTTCTCGCACCGGGCGATGTCGGCGATGTCGTCTTTCCACGCCGCGAAGATCTCGTCGCGGTGACCCGCGTACTCGCCCACCCCGAGCGGGGTGCCGAAGTGGTCGAGCACCAACAGCGTGTCGGGCACGGCGCGGGCGAGGTCGAGGAACTCGCGGTTCTGGTAGTGGTAGTGCCACGTGTCGTAGGTGAGGCCACGGGCACCGAGGTGCGCCACCCCGCGACGGAACGCCGGGTCGGCGTACAGCCCTGCGGGGGCGCGGCCCGGAATCATCAGCGGTGCCGGGTCGATGGCGTGCGACCCCGCGTGGCGGATACCGCGGAACAGCCCGCCCGCTGCGTCGGTGTGCGCGTCGAGCACCTCGTCGAGATGCTCGTGGTCGGTGAGATCGGTATGGGCGACGATGCCGCCGATCAGGCGGCGCGGATCGCGGTGGGCTTCGCCAGCGACGAATTCGGTCTCGCCCACGGGGCGCAGGTGCGCAGGCCCGTCGGTGCGGTACGCAGCGTGGCATTCGACGAACACCGTGCGCTCCACCCGGTGCCCCGCGCCGAGGGCATCGGCGTGCAGGTCGTCGAGCGAGTAGGGGAGCGCACCACCCGCAGGCCACAGGTGGTGGTGCGGATCGACGATGCGCTGGTCGGGGTCGACAACCGGACCGTCGACGTCGGGGTCCGGTGATTTCTCGTTGGTCATCGCAACTCCAGTGGTAGTAGGTCAGGGGCGATCTCGCAGTTGGCCAGGTAGCGACCCGGTTCCACCGGAACCCCGACGCCGGGTGCCAGCGCCAGTGCTGCCTCACGCGCCGCACCGTGCGGGCCATGTGCTGTTTCTAGTCGACGCGTCGCCCGCCTCAGGGCAGGTCGGCCACGCGCAGCACGCGTTCGGCGCGGGCCTCGGGCAACAGCACCAGTGCCGACAGCACCATCATCGCCGCCGCAGCGATCGCCACCGCCGTGAGCGACACGTGCTCGACCACGACGAACGCGATGAGCGGGGCCAGCACAGCGCGCACACCGGTGAAGAACGTGTGCAACCCCATGTAGTCGGCCACCCGGTCGGACGGCGCGAACTTGATCACCCACAGGCTCCACATCAGGTCGCCGCCGGCGCTGGCGATGCCCAGCACCACGGCACCGATCAGGAGGCCGGCGGTACTGGTGCCCGTGAAGAACGCGGCGACGTACAGCGCGAACAGCAGGTTCACGGCGATGCGTGAGGCGAAGAACGACAGTCGGTCGAACACGATGCCGAACAGCGGCAAAGACAGCAGTCGGCACACCGACGGCACGGTGATGGTGAGCAGGGCGATGAGTGATGCGTCAGCGGTGATTCCGTACTTCGGATTGGCCAGGTACTCGACCCGCAGGGGCAGCAGCATCAGGTTGCCGAACCCCATCAGCATCCAGGCGCCGAGCGTGAGGCGGAGGCGTCGATCGGTGGCGACCAGGTGGAACTGCGGCCACGGTCGGTTGCGTTCGCCAGGCACCCGGTCGAGAGGTTGCGAGGGGGTGCCGGTCTGCAGCACGGCCAGCACCGCCGAGGCGACCGCTCCGGCCAGCACCACGGTCCACCACAGGTCGAGTCGGTTGCGCAGCAGCGCGCCCACGACGAGGCCCACCACCGCGGCCACCCCCACGCGCAGCGACATTCCCCATCCCACTCGGCGTCCGCGCTCGGCGGCTGGGAAGTTGCGTTCATAGGTGAGGGTCAGCAGCGGGAACACCGCGTTCGGGGCGGCGACACCCACCACTGCCCCGGCCACGAACAGCGGCAGGGCGCCCAGCACGCCGAGCACGTAGCCGGCGGCGCCGATCGCGGCGATGGTCGCGGCGACGTGCATCACCGGCCGGCCACTGCGGCGTGCTGCGGCGGTGACGACGGGCGACAGCAGCAGGCCCACACCTGCCGCGGCCGCGATGACACCTTTGGCGAGCGCCGAGGCGTCGAACTGCTTGATCGCGATCGTCAGCAGGATCGACGTCTCGAGCGGTAGCAGCACACCCATCGGCACGGCGCGGAGCAGGTCGATCAGCTGCGTGCGACGGACGATGGCCGGGTCGTCGCTCATCGGTGGCACCCGGCCAGTCTGACTGGCGCGGCTCGCGACGGCTGGCATCGCCCCGGTACTGTGCGCCCGAGCGGTCGCAGGGGGCGGTCGCCGAAGGGGACAGCGACATGGGCGTGCAGATCACCAAGGACTCGATCGACCTGGGCATCGTCGTCAGCGATGCCGACGCGGCGCTGCGGTTCTACCGCGACACGCTCGGTTTCGAACAGGTCGGCGAGATGCCCATGCCCGGTGGCGGCGGCACGATGTACCGGCTGATATGCGGTACCAGTCTGATCAAGCTCGTCAGCCCTGCCGCCGTCCTGCCCGCTGCTGTGCCGGGCGGAATCCAGGGCGCCTACGGCTATCGCTACTGGACCATCTCGGTGAGCAACATCGAGGAGATCACCCAGGCCTGCGCCGATGCCGGGTACGCCGTGAAGGTGAAGGTCACCACGATCCGGCCCGGTATCACCATCGCGATGGTGGAAGACCCCGACGGCAACTGGGTCGAGTTCTTGCAGGCCGGCTGAGCGATGGCGGTCATCTCGTTCAACGAGCA
>JBAXSU010000166.1:0-7562 GCA_037130535.1 Actinomycetota bacterium | reverse complement strand
GCGCCGCCATCGACGGGCCCGCGCCCACGCCCGTGGCGCGCAGGGCTCGCATCACGGCGATGATCGAGTCGGGGTCGCTGCCGGTGACGTCGATGAGTCCCTGGCCCATGCGGTGCACCTCGTCGGCAGGTGTACCTGGCAGGCACGGGGCCATGCCGATGCCCTCGTAGAAGTGGGCGAGTGCCGCGGTGTGCGGGCCGTCGGCGAGTACGACGACGGGCACGAGGTGGATGGGCGACAGCGCGTGCGCCGTGGCATCGGTGGCAACGAGCGCGTCGGTGGCGGGCACCGCAGCGTCGCCCACCACCTGCACCAGGCGGGCATCGGCGAGGTGCTGCGCAGTGATGCCGAGGACAAGGCGATCGGGCGAGGCGCCGGGGAACAGCCCCATGCGCTCTGCCGCAGGCCAGCAGTGCTGCACCGCCTGCGGCAGTGTGCGATCATCGGCCACCACATCGAAGCCAGAGGCGAGCAGGCGAGTGGCCCATTCGGCTGCACGGCTGCCCGAGCCGACGACGACGACGGTGTCCGACGACATGAACTGAACAATAGTTCAGGATTGGGGTGAAGCACGATGCCGCGACCGCGACTCGATCAGGTGCGCCAGGCACAGATCTTGGCGGCCGCCGCCGAGGTGTTGTCGGAACGCGGCTACGCGAACACCCGGGTGGTCGACATCGCCAAGGCGGCGGGCACCAGTCCGGCGGCCATCCTGTACTGGTTCGAGGGCAAGGACGGCCTGCTCGCCCAGGCGCTGGCGCTGCGCGAGCAGGAGTTCCACGAGCGCTACACCGCGCACCTCACCGACCTGTCGTCGGCCAGCGATCGGCTGCGGGCCCTCATTGCGGCGATGCTGCGCCACTACGACTGGGCGCTGTGGATGGAACTGTGCGTGCTGGCGCTGCGCGACAACGCCGCGGCGGCCGAACGCGACCGGATGGACCGGCGGTGGCGCGCGGCGTTGCGGGCCGAGATCCGCAACGGGCAGGAGCGGGGCGAGTTCATTGCTGGCGATGCCGACCAGATGATGTTCGTGCTCGCCGCGCTGCTCGACGGCATGGCGCCGCTGCTGGCGGTGCGGGCCAAGGGCGTCACCCGCGACCGGGTGGAGCGCACCTGGCTGGCCGAGGCGAGCCGACTGCTGGGCCCCGGGTTCGACGCCTCACCGCTGCGGCCCGACGCGCGACCGAAACGAGCGCGGACCACCCGTTAGGGTGCCTCATGGCCTCGCCGTCGTTCACCCTGCCGGCCGACCGGCCGACGTGGCGAGGGTGGATCCACGCGGTCGCCTTCTTCGCTGCCATCCCGGGCGGGGTGCTGCTCATCGTGGCGGCGCAGAGCGCGGCAGCGGTGGTGGGCGCCTCCGTCTACACCGCAGGGTTGCTGCTGGGCTTCGGTACCTCCGCGGCCTACCACCGTCTGGCACACACGCCGCGGGCGCTCACCATCATGCAGCGCCTCGACCACTCGATGATCTTCGTGCTCATCGCCGCCACCTACACCCCGGTGTGCCTGCTGGCGATGCCGCCGGCGTGGGGCATCCCCATCCTGTGCGTGGCCTGGACCGGCGCGTTGCTGGGCGTGGTGATGAAGCAGTTCGCGTTCCAGCGGTTGGCGTTCCTCGAGTACGCGCTCTACCCGCTGCTCGGATGGATCATCGTCATCGCCGCGCCGGTGCTGATCGACCGGCTCACCACCGCCGAACTGGTGCTGCTGTGTGCCGGTGGTCTGCTGTACACGGCGGGTATCCCGGTGCTGGTTCGCGAACGGCCGAACCCGTGGCCGCGCACGTTCGGGTACCACGAGATCTGGCACGCCTTCACGGTGTGCGCCGGCGCATGCCACTTCGCCACCGTCGGCCTGCTGGTGCGCTGAGGCGGGCTACTTCTTCTGGCCCACGGCGCGCCCGGCCTGCGGCGGGTGCGGCAGGGCGTCGTGCACGAGGGCGATCTCGGCCAGGCGGGCCACGATGGCCGGATCGGCCGGACACGACTTGTCGATGCGCGTGTCGACGTGCAGCAGCATGTGCTCGCTGGTCGACACCACGCTGTCGTCGTCGGCGCGGTGGATGGTGGTGAACAGCCGGAAGCGCTTCTCGTCGTGCGACAGCAGCTGCGCCGTCACGTAGAGGTGGTCGCCCGCCCGGGTCTGCGCGGCGAAGCCGATGTGGCTCTCGACGGTGAAGAAGCTGTGGCCACCGGCGAGATAGTCGGCATCCATGCCGATGTAGCGCAGGAACGCGTCGCCTGCCTCGCTGGCCAACTGGAAGTAGCGGCTGTCGTTGGTGTGGCCGTTGTAGTCGACCCACTCGGTGGGCACGGTGCGCTCGTGCACCCGCAGCGGGCCGTCGCCCAGCACGATGCCGGTGTTCTTCGCTGCGCCCGACCGGTCGTACAGCGCGCGTTCGTAGGCGGCCAGGTCGCGGCCGGCTGCGTAGTCGCGGGTACGCAGGCCCTGGATGACCGACACCAGACAGTCGTCGCGCAACCGCTCGAGGTCGCGGATCGACTCGCCGGCTGCCTGGTCGTCGCTCTGGCTGACGATCAGATCGAGCAACTCGTCGGTCAGTTCGGGCACGTCCATGAGCTTCGTCCACGGCCACTTCAGCGAGGGGCCGAACTGGGCCATGAAGTGGCGCATGCCCGCCTCGCCGCCGGCGATGCGGTACACGAGGAAGGTGCCCATGAAGCTCCAGCGCAAGCCGGGGCCGAAGCGCATCGCGTCGTCGATCTCCTCGGCGGTGGCCACCCCGTCGTGCACCAGCCACAGCGCCTCGCGCCACAGCGCTTCCATCAGGCGGTCGGCGACGAAGCCGTCGATCTCCTTGTTGAGGCGCAGCGGGTGCATGCCGAGCGCGGCGTACACCTCGGCAGCGCGGTCCTTGGCGGCCTGCGACGTGAGGTCGCCGCCGACGATCTCGACCAGCGGCATGAGGTACACCGGGTTGAACGGGTGGCCCACCACCAGGCGCTCGGGGTGGGTCATGCCCTGCTGCATCTCGGTGGGCAGCAGGCCCGAGGTGCTGGAACCGAACACCACCTCGGGACCGGCCACACGGCTGGCCCGGGTGAGCAGTTCCTGCTTCAGGGCTATGCGCTCGGGGGCGCTCTCCTGCACGAAGTCGACGCCGGTGGCGGCTTCTTCGGGGGTGGCCACGAACGTGAGGGTGCCCTCGGGTGGAAGTTGCGCCATCACGAGCTTGCCCATCGCGCGGCGGGCGTTGGCCATCACCTCGCCACCTTGCGGGGGGCTTCGGGGTCGGGGTCGTACAACTGCACGTCGATGCCGTTCAGCACGAAGCGGGCGGCCCAGCCGCCGCCGATGACACCGCCGCCCAACAGGCCGACGCGGGACAGACCGGGGATGGGGCTCATCGCGTCAGCCGTGCTTCACGAGTTGCAGCTGGTCGCGTACTTCCTGCGGGCCCTTCACGCGCACGTTCATGTTCTCGAGCACCTGCTTGGCGCGGGCGACGAGTTCGGCATTGGTGGCCTTGTGGCCGGGCCCGAGGTAGAGGTTGTCCTCCAGGCCCACACGCACGTTGCCACCGGCCAGAGCAGCCATGGCGACGAAGGGGATCTGCATGCGGCCGATGGAGAACGCCGAGAACACGCTGCCGCGGGGCAACTGGTTCACCATCGCCATGAACGTGTTCGGGTCGTCGGGCGCGCCGTAGGCGATGCCCATGCACAACTGGATCATCACCGGGTCGTCGAGCAGGCCCTTGCTGATCATCTCGTGCACGTACACCAGGTGGCCGAAGTCGAACACCTCCAGTTCGGGGCGCACGCCCAACGCCTGCACCTGCTTGGCCATCGAGTCGAGCACACTGGGTGTGTTCACCATGATGTAGTCGCCACCCGAGGCGAAGTTCATCGTGCCGCAGTCGAGCGTGCAGATCTCGGGCATCAGCTCGCGCACATGGGCGAGGCGTTCGGTGGCGCCCGCCATGTCGGTGCCGTCGGGGTTGATGGGCAGCACGTTCTCGGTGCCACCCAGCACCAGGTCGCCGCCCATGCCCGCGGTGAAGTTCAGCACCACGTCGACCTCGCTGGCGCGGATGCGCTCGGCCACCTCGGCATACAGGCCCACATCACGCGAACCCACGCCGGTCTGTGGGTCGCGTACGTGGATGTGCACCACCGCTGCACCGGCCTTGGCGGCGTCGATGGCCGAGTTGGCGATCTGCTCGGGGGTGACGGGCACGTGCGGGCTCTTGCCCACCGTGGCGCCGGCGCCGGTGACGGCACAGGTGATGAAGACGTCCCAGTTCATGTCGCTCCTTGTGGCTGAACGTGCGTTCAGATTACTTCAGTGGCGGTACGCCTGACCGCAGCGATGATCTTCGCGTAGCCCGTGCAGCGGCACAGGTTGCCCGACAGGCCGATGCGGATCTCGTCGTCGGAGGGCGAGGGGTTGGCGGCCAGCAGGGCGGTGGCCGACATGATCATGCCGGGGGTGCAGAACCCGCACTGCACACCGCCCTCATCCAGCAGGTTGCGCTGCAGGGGGTGCAGTTCGTCGCCCTGCATCACCCCCTCGACGGTGGTGATGCGCCTGCCCTGCGCCTGCGCGGCGAGGTACGAGCACGAGTTCACCGGTCGGCCGTCGACCAGCACCATGCAGGCGCCGCACTCGCAGTCGTCGCAGCCCTCCTTGGTGCCGGTGAGGCCCACCTCGGTGCGGATGACGCTGAGCAGGTTGCGGCGCGGGTCGACAGCGACGGGGTAGTCGACGTCGTTGACGGTGAGGGTGAGGGCGACGATGTCGCTCATGATGCGGCTCCGATGCCGAGGGCGCGGTTGACAGGGATGGCGATGGCTTCGCCCGCAGCGCGGCGGGCGGCGGCGTGTACGGCGCGGCGGGCCATGACGCCGATGGTGTGGCGGCGATAGCGGTCGGTGGCGCGCAGGTCGGTGATGGGTGTGGCCTGCGTGGAGGCGGCGTCGGCCACGGCGGCCAGCAGCTCGTCGTCGACCGGGCGGGCCACGAGTGCATCGAGCCCGTGCACGGCGAGGATGACAGGGGCCACGGCGGTGAGAGCCACCGACAGCGATGCCACCGTGCCGTCGTCGGCGAGGGCGACGGCGGCGCCGGCACCCACCACGGCGATCTCCATGGCCCGGCGGTACTCGAGACGCACGTAGGCGCTGCTCGACCGCGGTGCCGGATGGGGCAGGTGCAGTGCGACGCACAGTTCGTCGGCGGCGGCGCTGGTGCGGCCCGGCCCCACCCACAGATCGCCGAGGGCGACGCGACGGGTACTGCGCGTGGAGGCGAGTTCGGCCTCGGCGCCCAGCACCAGCAACGGTGCACCGGTGTCCATGGCGGGCGATCCGTTCATCACGTTGCCGCCGAGCGTGCCCACGTTGCGGGTGGACGGCGAGCCGACCAACGCACTCGCATCGGCCAGGCCCGGCAGGGTGGCAGCGACGAGCGGATGGGTCTCGATGGTGGCGTGCGAGACGAGCGCTCCGATCGACACGCCGTTGTCGGTGACGGTGAGTTCGCGGAGCGCATCGATGCGGTCGATGGCGACGACGTGGTCGGGCAGCGGGGCCTTGCCCTGGCGGGCGCCCACCACCAGATCGCTGCCGCCGGCCACGGGCTTCGCCCCGGCAGCAAGTGCGGCCAAGGCCTCGTCGAGGGTGGTGGCGATGTCGAACCTCATGATGCAGCGCCCTCCTGGCCGGTGTCGTTCAGTGCGTCCCACACCCGCTCGGCGGTCATCGGCAACTGCCGGATCGGACGACCCACCAGCGCGGCGAGCGCGTTGCTGATGGCGGCAGCGGTGGGCACGTTGGGTGCCTCGGCCAGGCCCTTGGCGCCACGTGGGCCGGCGTCGGGGGTGGCGATCTGCACGAAGTGGGTGGTGATGGGCGGTGCGTCGGCGCAGGTCTGCAACTTGTACTCGAGCATCGCCGCGTTGCGCTGTTTACCCTCGTCGTCGTAGCGGGTGCCTTCGGTGAGGGCCTGGCCGATACCCATCAGCACACCGCCCTCCACCTGGCCCAGCGCGCCCACCTCGTTGAGGATGGTGCCCGAATCGTGCGCTGTGCAGACGTGCAGCACCCGGGCCACCCCGGTGTCGCGATCGAGCTTCACCCGCACTGCGTGGCACGAGAACTGGGGGGCCACCCAGACGGCCATGCCCACATCGCCCACACAACTCGCGCCAACCAGCGCGGGCGCCGACGGCGGCATGCCCGAGCCGTGACCGATGAGCAGTTCGCCGCCCTGGGCGATGCCCGCCAACTCGGCGATGGTGACCGAGGCGCCGGGGGTGCCAGCCACCGAGGCCACACCGTCGGCCAGCACGATGTCGGCCTCAGCCGCTTCGAGGTGGTCGGCGGCCAGCTTGCGCAGCTGCTCGGCCACCTGCCCGGCAGCGGCAACCACGGCCCGACCGTTGTTGAACAGCGTCTGGCTGCCGGTGGCACCCATGTCGTAGGGGGCCACCGAGGTGTCCTGGTAGACGAGCTGGAAATCCTCGGGATCCATCCCCAGTTCGTCGGCGGCCAGTTGGCGCAGGGTCATCACTGCGCCGGTTCCGCACTCCTGCGCACCGGTGATGATCTGCCCGGCACCGTCGGCGTCGATCTTCACGTACGCGCCGGAAGGCACCGAGAAGCTGGGCCACCAGCCGATGGCCACGCCGATGGCCTCGTCGTCGGGCAGCGGCTGGCCGTAACCAGCTGCGGCGGTGGCGGCCTCGATGCACTGCTGCAGACCGATCTCGCCGTACACCTGGCCGCTGGGGCCTTCGACCCCGGAGTCGACCGCGTTGCGGCGGCGGAACTCGACCGGGTCGATGCCCGCTGCACGGGCCAGTTCGTCGGTGTGCGATTCGACGGCCCAGCAGGCCTGCGGCGCGGTTGGGGCACGCACCGAACCCGACGGCTGGTGGTTGGTGTAGACGAGGCGGGCCTGCACGTGCAGGTTGGGGATGCGGTACGGGCCGGCCACGTGCATCGCGGCCAACTGCGAGAAGAACCCCGAGTCGGCGGTGTAGGCGCCGTTGTCGACGATGATGTCGGCGGTGCGGGCGACGATGGTGCCGTCGGTCGCCAGGCCTGTGGTGACGTCGATGACCATGCTCTCGCGGCGGCGGTCGGGGGCGAGGAACTCTTCACGACGGCTGAACACCAGGCGCACGGGGCGCTTGGCAGCCCGGGCCAGCGCAGCGACGTGCGCCTCGTAGTGGAACCCGCACTTGCCGCCGAAGCCGCCACCGAGGTGGGGCACGATGATGCGCACCCGGTTGGTGGGCAGTTCGAGGGTCTCGCACACGCCGGCGCGGGCATCGAAGGGCACCTGGGTGGTGGTCCAGATGGTCACCTTCTGGCCCTCCCACTGGGCCACCACGGCGCGCGGCTCGATGGGTGCGGCGTGGCAGCCGTCGGCCAGATACCGACTGGTCACCACCAGGTCGGCGGTGCCCATCGCCGCGGCGGCATCGCCCTTGCTGATCGACGAGAACGAGGCGTCGTTGCGGTCGCGTACCAACACATCGGCGGCGCCGTACTCGGCCCACCCCTCGTGCACGAGCGGTGAGTCGGGGC
>JBAXSU010000165.1:0-7735 GCA_037130535.1 Actinomycetota bacterium | reverse complement strand
ACCGCGTTCCAGTCGAGTTCGGTGCGGATGCGCTGTTGCAACGCCAACGATGCCGACTCCTCACCGTGCACCACGAACACCCCGGTGGGTTCACGCTCAGCAGTGCGCAGCCAGCCCATCAGTTCGTCGGCGTCGGCATGCACCGAGAACCCGGTCAGATCGCACACCTCGGCCCGCACCGGCACGTAGCGGCCGTGGATCTTCACTGCATCGGCACCTTCGAGCAGCGTTCGCCCACGGGTACCCGCGGCCTGGAAGCCGACGAGTACGACGGTGTTGCGCGGGTCGGGCAGGAACCGCGCCAGGTGGTGCACCACGCGGCCTCCCGACGCCATGCCGGCGCCAGCGATGATGATGGCCGACCCGTGGCGCGCCGACACGGCCTTCGACCCCTCGGCGTCGAGCACCTCCTCCAGATCAGGCAACTGGAACAGGTCGCCGTCGCCGCGCAGTTCGGGCCGGATGTCGGCGGCTCCGTCGGCGAGCGCGCCGCGGTACACGCCCAGCGCGGCCAGCGCCATGGGGCTGTCGACGAACACCGGCACCTTGGGCAGGCGCCCGGCGTCGGCCAGTTGCCGCAGGTGGTACAGCAGCACCTCGGTGCGGTCGACGGCGAAGGCGGGGATGACCACCACACCGCCACGCTCCACCGTGCGGTCGATCACCTCGGCCAGCCGCTCCACCGGGTCGCTGTCGTCGTGGACCCGGTCGCCGTAGGTGGATTCGACGAGGATCCAGTCGGCCTCCCCGACGGGTGCGGGCGGCAGCAACAGCGGATGCTGCTGGCGGCCGAGGTCGCCGCTGAACAGCACCGTCGACTGTTGGTCGCGTGGCCCGGCGACGGCGAGGTGCACGCTCGAAGAACCGAGGATGTGCCCTGCCACCCGGAACGTGGCGTCGATACCCGGTGCCACGGTGATGGCCTGGTCGAACGATGCCGGGCGCAGCAGGTCGAGCGCCCGCCAGGCGTCGTCCTCGTCGTACAGCGGCAGCGCCGGCCGGTGCTTCGAGTATCCGGCACGGTTGGCGTACCGCGCCTCTTCCTCCTGCAGCCGTGCGCTGTCGGGCAGCACCACCGACATCAGCTTGCCGGTGTCGTAGGTGACGTGCACCGGTCCGCTGAACCCGGCACGCACCAACCTCGGCAGGTAGCCGCAATGGTCGAGGTGCCCGTGGGTGATGACCACCGCGTCGATCGACGTCGGCGGCACCGGGAAGTCGGCCCAGTTCCGCTTGCGCAGTTCGCGCAGACCCTGGAACAGGCCGCTGTCGACCAGCACCCGACTGCCGTTCGTCTCGACGAGGAAGCGGCTGCCGGTGACGGTGCGCACACCTCCCCACGGGCTCAGCGTTCCCCACCGTTGTTCGCTCACACCGACAGCACAGCAGCGTCGGCGCATACGCGCCAGGGCCGCAGGTCCCGGTTGCGGGCGGTCGGATTCAGTCGTCGCCGGCGTCGGTGGCCAGCAGGTCGGCGCTCACGGCGAGTGCCGTGGCGAGGCCTGCGGCACGCTCGACCAGCGCGGCGAGGTAGTGCCCGGCCAGCACGCTCTTGTTGCCGAGCGGCGGGTCGCCCAGCGACCGCAGCAACAATGAGGGATCGGTGCTGGGCGTGATCTTGGCCGGTGCAGGCAGAGCCGGCGGCGGGCGCCACAGATCGAAGGCCGAGTTGTCGGCAGGTCGCTGCTGGCGTGCCTGGCCGCCACCCTGATGGTGCTGACGCTTCTTGGCGCTCATGCCTCGTCCTCCGTCAGCAGCACATCGGGCCGCAGCCCGAGCGCCACACGCAGTTGGTCGGTGTTCAGGTCCGACAGCGAGCTCGACCTCGGCAGCACCAGATCGGCGATGTGTCGTTTGCCGAGCACCACTTCCTCCACTCGCTCGTCGACCGTGCCCGGGCACACCAGGCGGTGCGACACCACGGTCTTCTGCTGCCCGATGCGCCAGGCACGGTCGCGCGCCTGGTCTTCCACGGCCGGGTTCCACCAGCGGTCGTACAGCACCACGTGGCTGGCGGCGGTGAGGTTCAGTCCCGTACCGCCGGCCTTCAGCGACAGCACCAGCGCGCCGGCGCCCGGTGCCTTCTGGAACTTCTCGATCATCGCGTCGCGCGCAGTTCGGGCGAGGCTGCCGTCGTAGCAGTCGATCGGCCGCTCGAATCGCCCGCTCAGGTAGGTGGCCAGACGACGGCCCCACGAGGCGAAGTGGGTGAAGACGAGGATCTTCTCGTCGGCCTCGAACACCGACTCGACGATCTCCTCCAGGCGGGCCAACTTGCCCGATCGGCCGGCCAGCGGCTTGCCATCGTCGTGGTACGCCGAGGGGTGGTTGCAGATCTGCTTCAGCGCCGTGATGGCGGCGAGGATGGCGCCCTGCTTCGGGTCGCTGCCCAGTTCGCCACCGGATTGGGTGTCGATGAGCAGGCGGTCGAGCACCGCCTGGTACAGGCCGATCTGCTCGGGGGTCATCGTGCAATGGTCGAGCTGGTCGATCTTGTCGGGCAGCTCCTTGGCCACCTCGGGTTCGGTCTTGGTGCGACGGAACACGAGCAGGCCGTTCAGCGCCCGCAGCGCCGCCTCGCCCTCGCCCGACATCTGGGCGACGAACGACGGCCGGGTTCCCACCAGCCCTGGGTTGGTGAAGTCGAGGATCGACCACAGGTCGCCCAGGCCGTTCTCGATGGGGGTGCCGGTGAGGGCGATCTTCGAGCGGGCCTGCAGACGGCGCAGTTGCTGCGAGGTCTCGTTCGCCGAGTTCTTGATGGCCTGCGCCTCGTCGAGCACGACTCGGCTCCAGCGGCGGCGGGACAGGGCCTCGATGTCGCGCACGGCGGTGGCGTAGGTGGTGAGGATGACGTCGGCGCGGCTGATCTCGGCGTCGAGCTGCGTGGCGCTGGCTCGCGAGGCACCATGGTGCACGATCACGCGCAGGCGGGGCGCGAACTTGGCCGCCTCGGCCGCCCAGTTGCCCACCACCGCCGGGGGCGCGATGACCAGTGCCGGGTAGTCGGCGTCGGCTGACGTGCGGGCGATGTGAGCCAGCACCGTGGGGGTCTTGCCGAGGCCCATGTCGAGCGCCAGACAGCCGCCCAGTTCGGCGGTGTCGAGGAAGCCCAACCAGGCCACGGCCTGGGCCTGGTAACTGCGCAGTTCGCCGCGGAACCCCTCGGGCTGGGTGACCGGTTCGGTGGAGGCGGTGGCCGCATGCCGCAGCAGGTCGGTGGCCCAGCCCGAGCCCTGCACGCTGACGCCGCCGGCCAGGCCCGAACCCTCGAGGCCCACGCTGTGGCGCAGGATCTCGGCGCCGGTGAGCTGCGTGGTCCGCGACCGTTCGGCCAGCGCGGCGGCGGCCTCTTTCAGGTCGACGCTGTCGATCTCGATCCAGCGGCCACGCGACCGCACCAGCGGCTTGGCCTCCATCGACAACCGAGCGATGTCGGCGGCGGTGAGCTCGACGTCGTCGAACAGCACCGACCAGCGCACGTTGCTGAGCTGGTTGGCGCCCACCATCGACTGCCCGGTTGGTTCGGCCCACAGCTTCAGCGATGGCGACGCCTTGCGCCGCGACAGCGCCGGCACACGCACCTCGAACCCGGCTGCCTCGAGTTGCGAGCCGAGCACCGTCATCAGTTCCCACGCCTCGGGTTGGCTCAGTACCACTCGGCCGCGACGCAGCTCGCCCGGCCGCAGGAGCGGCGGGTAGATGCGCTCGAGCCGGGCGAGCTCGTCGGCCAGCGGCTTGCTGTTGCGGGTGTCGCCGAGGGCCACTTCCACCGGCAGCATGCGGCCCTTGGCGCCCGGCCCGAACACCGACAGCAGCCAGGCGTCGCCGCTGTCGGGTGCGTCGAGTTGCATGATCAGGTGCGGCCGTTCGGCCGAGGTGGCGGTGCGCGTCCACTGGTCGAGGCGGCGCGACACATCGCCCACCAACCCGGCGGGCGCGGGGAACGAGGTTCCGTCGAGACGGGCGATCATCGCCTCGGCGAAGTCGGCCGGGTTCGACACCATCGGCGGCGGTGCCGGCAGGTCGAGTCGGCTGGCGGTGTCGCGCACGATGGCGTCGACCGAGGCAGCCAGGACGGCGAGGGTGGTGGAGCGAGCATCGGCACGGGCGATGGCCGACACCGGGCCCGGCATCGCGGCGGCGAGTTCGCGCACCATCGTCTCGTCGAGCAGGGCTGGCTCCCAGTGCACCCGTGCGTTCGGCTGGCGCCCCTCGGCGCTGCGTTCGACCGCGATGGCCGGGGCGACCGCGCCTGCGGCGACCAACCGCACTCCTTCGACGGCCACCCGACCCAACCAGGCGACACTGGAACCGACGCCGGCCCGGCCCAGACCCGTACCCACGGCCACCAGCCAGCCCAGCGCATCGCGTACGGGGATACTGAGCGCCTCGGCACGCGCACCCGACGGCAGCTGCACGCCGGGGTGCACGGCCCAACCGAGCGAGGGGCCGCCGATGGCCTCGAGTCGGTCGGCCAGTTGATCGTTGGTCTCGGGGGCCGACTTCGGTCCGGCCGCCCACACCACCACGGTGCCGGCGCTCCAACTGGCCTGCAGGCGCACCTCGCCGGCCACCTCGGCCAGCACATCGGCGGCCACGGTGCCGAGCGGTCGCGACAGCAGATCGTGCAGGGCCTCGAGTTCACGCAGCGTGGAGGTGAAGTCGGCGACGATCTGCTCGCGCTCGGGGCCGGTGAGCCGCGACACCGACTCGAGGCCTTCCTCGGTGTCGATGATCATCCGACCGAGGACGCGCAACGAGGCCTTGGTGTCGGCCTCGAACGCGGCGCGCTGGGCCTTCGTCGCTCGGCCTTCGGCAACCGCCCAGGCCGCACGCTCCAATTCGATCAGAACATCGGGCATCGTTGTTGTGGGGCGCCCTTCGCGCCGCGTGCACGTGGAATCGTGCACCTGCATCCATGTGGCGTCGTGGGAGGAACTCGGACCACGTTCCCCGACCGCATTCCAGCGGGACGTCGTCAGACTACCCCTCTCGACCCGCCATCGGCGAACCGATCGGGCACACGGGTTGCTGGTATTCGATGAGGGCACCGTGGCGCGCCAACCGGAGCGCCCTCTGGTCGACTCGGCAATACTCGTGCCATGAGATCGAGCATCGCACCATGACCGCCGTCGTCATCAGTGGCACCGGGCTGTTCGTCCCGCCGTTCACCATCAGCAATGCCGAACTCGTCGAGTCGCTCACGGCATCGGTCGAGCAGTGGAACGCCGAGCACGCCGAGGGCATCGCCGACGGCTCCCTCGTCGCTCGCCAGACGCCCGATGAAGAGTTCATCGTGAAGGCCTCGGGTATCCGGTCGCGGTACGTGATGGAGAAAGAGGGTGTGCTCGACCCTGCCCGGATGCGCCCGCACCTCGAACTGCGTGGCGAGGACCAACTGGGTATCCAGGCCGAGATGGCGTTGCCCGCCATCCATCAGGCGTTGGCCCAGGCGGGCCGCTCACCCGCCGATGTCGACGCAGTCATCGTCGGCTGCTCGAACTTGCAGCGTGCCTACCCGGCCGTCGCGATCGAGATCCAGAACGCGCTCGGTGCCGCCGGGTGGGCCTACGACATGAACGTTGCCTGCAGTTCGGCCACGTTCTCGATGCAGGCCGCTGCCGATGCGCTGCGCGGCGGTTCGGCGAAGTGCGTCGTCGTGGTGCACCCCGAGATCACCTCGGGCCACAACAACTTCGAGCTACGCGACTTCCACTTCATCTTCGGCGACGCCTGCACGGCTGCGGTGATGGAGCGGGCCGACGACGCTGTGGCCGCCGACCGCTGGGAGGTGCTCGGCACCAAGTTGGCCACCCAGTTCTCCAACAACATCCGCAACGACTTCGGCTTCCTCAACTCGAGTGAGGACGGTGTGCGCGATCCGCACGAGCTGATCTTCCGTCAGCGTGGCCAGCAGGTGTTCAAAGAGGTGTGCCCGATGGTGACAGCCCACATCAAGGATCATCTCGGAGCGCTGGGCCTCGAGCCCGCCGACGTGCGCCGGTTCTGGCTGCATCAGGCGAACCTGAAGATGAACCAGCTCATCGCCAAGGGTGTGCTCGGCCGGGTACCCGACGAGGACGAGGCGCCGGTGGTGCTCGACGAGTTCGCCAACACCAGTTCGGCCGGTTCGGTCATCGCCTTCCACCGCCACCGCAGCGACCTCGCTGCCGGCGACCTGGGCGTGATCTGCTCGTTCGGTGCCGGCTACTCGGTGGGCAGCGTCATCATCCGCAAACTCGCCTGACCCCGAGTCCCAGCCGCCCACCCGAGTCGCTCCCGCGCACCCGAGGTTCTTTTGCACCCCCGGGCGTACAAACAACCCTCGGGTCACCCAGGCGACCAGCCCAGCAGCGCTCGCGGCCCGTCAGCCGAGGCGTTGCACCCGGCGGCGGTGGTCCGAACGGTTGTCGCCATCGATGCCTGACGATCGGGTGCCCGTGATCTCGTTCACCTTCGTGTCGCGCCCGGTGATCGGCTCGGCCGCGATGCGGGTCTCGTGTTCAAAGCTGTGCGACGTACCGGTGTTGCGGTAGTACTGCCACAGCCCGTAGTAGAGGGCGCCACCTCCGGCAGGACCCAGGGCGAGCAGCCACACCGGCGGTCCGTCGTGGCTGCTCGCGACGATCGCCGACGACGACCACTCCCACAGCGCGACAAGCGATCATGTCGACGCCGCCAGGACTGCAAGGACGAGGCCCTCGATGAACGTGCCCGCAGTGAGGGCAGCGGCGATCAGCCTGCCCCGCCTGCGGGTGCGCCTTCACGAGCCCGACCTTTCCGCATAGTTCATGTTTCAAGCTGTGCCTGAACTATGGGTCACGGCACTCGTTGCATGGTTCAGACCCCTGAACTATAGGACCCTCAACCTCCGCCATAGTGCAGCGTGGCGCCCAAGTTTGAACTATGGAAGGGATGACATGGACTGAGCGCAGCAGTCGGCCGTGACTCTTGCACACGGCACCTCACCTTGCTGCCGAACTCAGCGGGCGTCGAGTTCGGCGATGTACTGCTGCAGCTTGCCGATGGCGGGCCCGGCGAACTCGAGGGCCACAGTGATCAGTTCGGCACTCGGTGCGACCGTGCTGCTGAAGCCGTCAAGCCGCGACTGCGCCAGCCACTGCTGCAGCGCCGGGTCGGCACCCCACTGGGCCGTGTTCATCGCGTTGCCGAACGCGGTGCGCAGCCAGTCGGTGTGACTGTCGGGGTGGGGCACCACGCCGCACAGCCGGTTCTTGTCGGCGTCGTTGTCGTAGGCACCCTCGACATGAGCGATGAAGGCGGCGCTGAACACCTGTTGGCAGTGCCGCACCGTCTGCAGCGTCACCCGTCCATCGTCGAACACCGGTTTCGGCGGACGCCGTTCGAGGCCGTCGGCCGTGCAGTCGATGTGCACCGTGTCGAGCGAGGTCGACACCGCTCCCCCATCGAGCACGATGCGATCGGCCTCGATCCGTTGGACGCGACCCATCCTGATGACGTTCGTGATGCGCCGCAGTTGCCCGAGTTCGGCGCGGGTGACCGTCGAGCACCGGTACATCGTGGGCCGCACCGACGTGTCGATCCGCAGCAGCAGGCCCCCTGCTTCGAGTCGGTCGAACAGGTCGTCGATGGATGTCGACTGGGCGATGTGTCGGAACTGCTCGACGAAGCCGCGCGCCGTGTTCGCGAAGAACTCGCCCGGCTGGATCTGCGCCCGATCGAGATACCACGAGTCGCGCGGCATGATCCA
>JBAXSU010000164.1:0-7742 GCA_037130535.1 Actinomycetota bacterium | reverse complement strand
TCGGACCCACCAGGTAGACGCTCGGGTACTTCATGGTGAGCTTCGAGCCGATGTTGCCGTCGATCCACTCCATGTGCCCGCCCTCTTCCACGCGGGCCCGCTTGGTGACGAGGTTGTAGACGTTGGGCGACCAGTTCTGAATGGTGGTGTAGGTGACCCGGGCGTGCGGCTTGACGATGATCTCGACCACGGCCGAGTGCAGCGAGTCGTTGGTGTACACCGGCGCCGAGCAGCCTTCGATGTAGTGCACCTGCGAACCCTCGTCGGCGATGATGAGCGTGCGCTCGAACTGGCCTGCGTTCTCGGAGTTGATGCGGAAGTAGGCCTGCAGCGGCATCTCGCATTCCACACCCGGCGGCACATAGATGAACGAGCCACCGCTCCACACCGCGGTGTTCAGCGCGGCGAACTTGTTGTCGCCGGCGGGGATGACCGTGCCGAAGTACTTCCTCACCAGGTCGGGGTACTCGCGCAGCGCCGTGTCCATGTCGCAGAACAAGATGCCCTGCGCCTCGAGATCTTCGCGGTTGCGGTGGAAGACGACTTCGCTCTCGTACTGGGCCGTGACGCCGGCGAGGTACTTGCGCTCGGCCTCGGGGATGCCCAGCTTCTCGTAGGTGGCCTTCATCTGCTCGGGCAGGTCGTCCCACTCGCTCACCTGATCGGTGGCGGGCCGCAGGTAGTAGTAGATGTCCTGGAAGTCGATGTCGGGCATGTTGTCGGCGAACCACGGGGCCATCGGCTTGCGCTCGAACATCTTCAGGCTGCGCTGGCGGACGGAGGTCATCCACTGCGGCTCGCCCTTCCACCAGCTGATCTGGTCGACGACGCCGGGGTTCAGGCCCTTCACGGGCGCAAACGCGTACTCGACTTCATCACTCCAGCCGAGGTTGTACTTGCTGAGATCGAGATCGAACGAGGTCATGGCCGGGCTCCCTGGAGGTCGGTAGCGGCGAGGGGGATTTCCACTACCGCCATAGTAACAATTCGCTCCGCCGAGTCCACTCGTGGCGGCCGACGCTACTCAGGCGGCGGGTGATTCGGCGGCGGGGGCGAGCTCGATGAAGATGCACTCGCCCGGGCAGGCCTCGGCGGCATCGACCACCGACTGGTAGTTGCGCTCGCTCACCCAGGCCAGGCTGCCCGAACCACCCGGATCGTTCAACGGCAGGCCATCTTCGGCGACGTACGCGATGCCGTCCTCGAGCTGGATGAACACATCGGGTGCATGGTCGATGCACAGGCCATCGCCCGTACAGAGGTCTTGATCGATCCATACCCGCACAGCGGCGCACGTTACTGGGGATGCGGTCGGCCTGCGTCGACGGGCGACGTTACGCTCGTCACCGTGAACCAACCCGTCGCAAAGCAGGTCCCCCATGTCTGGCATCGCCCCACCGGCGACGCGGTCGACCCGTGGGCCTGGCTGCGAGACCGCGACGACCCCGACACCATCGCCTATCTCGAGGCCGAGAACGCCCACGCCGACGCCTGGTTCGCCCCGCACACGGCGCTGACCCAGACGCTGTTCGACGAGCTGAAGAGCCGGGTGCAGGAGACCGACGTCGCCGTACCGGTCCGCAAGGGCGAGTGGTGGTACACCAGCCGCACCGAGGAGGGCGCCAGTTATCCCATCCACTGCCGCGGCGCCAGTCGAGAGACCGCCACCGAGGTGGTGCTCATCGACGAGAACCTCGAAGCCCAGGGCCACGACTACTTCTCGCTGGGCATCTTCGACGTCAGCCCCGACCAGCGCTGGCTGGCATGGGCGGCCGACCTCGATGGCAGCGAGGAGTACACCATCCGCTTCCGCGACCTCACCACCGGCGCCGACATCGACGAAGTGGTGGAGGGCGTGTCGACCTGGGGTGGTTCGGCATGGGCCGCCGACTCGCGCACCTTCGTCTACATGCGACCCGACGACCAGATGCGCCCCGCAGAGGTGTGGCGGCACACCCTGGGCACCGACCAGAGCGCCGACGTCTTGATGCTCGACGAGCCCGACGAGTCGTTCTACGTCGGCGTCGACCTCACCCGCAGCGAGGAATGGATCGTCATCCACGCCGCCAACAAGCACACCGCCGAGGCGTGGATCATCCCCGCCCACGCACCCGACACCGCGCCCCGCAGCGTGCGCGGACGCACACAGGGTGTCGAGTACCAGGTCGATCACTGGGGCGACCGATTCGTCGTGCTCACCAACCTCGACGCTGTCGACTTCCGTGTGATGAGCGCACCGATCGAGCGACCCGACGAGTGGACCGAACTCCTGGCCCATGTCGACGGCCAGCGCATCGACGGCCTCGAGCCGTTCGCCGACCATCTGGTGGTGCACGAATGGTCGAACGCCCAGCAGCGGATCCGCATCGTGCGCCGCGATGGCAGCATCGAGGTGCTCGACCTCGGCGACGAGCCGCACCAGCTCGACCTCGAGGCCAACCCCGAGTGGCACGCCGGCACGCTGCGCTACTCGTACAACTCGTTCACCACACCGGCCTCGGTGTTCGAACTCGACCTCACCACCGGCGAGCACACACTGCTGAAGCAGCAGCCCGTGCCGAACGCCGACCTCAGCCGCTACGAGGCCCACCGCGAGTGGGCCACCGCACCCGACGGCACGCTGGTGCCGGTCGACATCGTGCGCGCCAAGACCACCCCGAACGACGGCACCGCACCGCTGTTCGTGTACGGCTACGGCAGTTACGAATCGTCGATGCCGCCGTGGTTCAGCATCGGCCGACTGTCGCTGCTCGACCGTGGCTGGGTGTGGGTGTTGGTGCACCCGCGAGGTGGCGGCGAACTGGGCCGCCGGTGGTACCTCGACGGCAAGTTGTTGAACAAGCGCAACACGTTCACCGACACCATAGCCAGTGTCGAGCACGTCGTCGCCGGCGCCTGGGCGCACCCCGACCGCGTGATCATCCGCGGCGGCAGCGCAGGCGGCCTGCTGGTGGGAGCCTGCATGACCATGCGCCCCGATCTGTTCGCCGGCGTCATCGCCGAGGTGCCGTTCGTCGATGCCGTGAACACGATGAGCGACCCCACCCTGCCGCTCACCGTCACCGAATGGGACGAATGGGGCGACCCGCGCACCGAACCCATCGCTAGCTACATGCTGTCGTACTCGCCCTACGACAACACCGTGGCCGCCGACTATCCCGCCGTGTTCATCACGGCCGGACTGAACGACCCTCGGGTGAGCTATCACGAACCCGCCAAGTGGTGCGCCCGGCTGCGAGCCGTGCGCACCAACGATGCCCCGTTGCTGCTGCGCACCGAGATGGGTGCCGGCCACGGCGGCCCGAGTGGTCGCTACGACATGTGGCGCGAGGAAGCGTCGTACCTTGCCTTCTCGCTCGTCATCGCCGGCTCGGCCTGAACGCCCGACCACGGCCGCACTGCGGTCAGGTGGCGGTTACCGCAATCACCGCCAGACCCAGGAACACGGCATTGCGCGCCACGTGACCCCAGCCGACCGGCCGTGCGCTGAATCCGCCGAAACACGCGCACGGCGGATGCTCACCCCTGGCGATCAGCCGCACCAGCAGTGCCGTGAACACCACCAGGGTCGCTCCCGCCGCCACCGCCGGCCACGGTGAGGCCACGCCCACCACCAGCAGCGCGCCCACCACGATCTCCCACCACGGCACCAGCGGGGCAACGACGTCAGGTGCGCCCAGCTGCGCTGCCTGCGCCGGCCACTCGCGACGCGACACCACTTTGCCGGCGCCGGCGACGAGGAACACCACCCCCAGTGTCACGGCGGCGGCCGTGGCGATCACGGCAGGGTGACGGTGAGCCCCTCGCGGGCCACCAGCACCTCGACACCGCCGCTGCAGCCGAGGTTCGACAGCCGCAATGCAGTGGCCTCGATCGCGTCGTCGCTGCGGCCCGGATCGTGGTGGAACAGGGCGAGGCGTTTGGCGCCGGCCTCGACCGCCAACCACAGCGCGTACTCGGCGGTGCAATGACCCCAGTTGAACTTCCGGGCGAACTCGTCGACCGTGTACTGCGAGTCGTGGATGAGCAGATCGACGCCCTGCACCAACTCGAGCACACCCTCGCTCGCCCGCAGCGACCCGTCGTAGGGCTGCTGATGGTCGCTCACGTAGGCGATGCTGAGACCCTCCCACTCGATGCGGTACCCGAGGGTGGGGCCGACGTGGGGCACCAGCCGCGACATCACCCGCACATCACCGATCGAGAACTCGGTGTCGGCCACCTCGTGGAAACAGAAGTCGCCGGGGAACTGGCCGATGCTGATGGGGAACAACGGGGGGCGGATGCTGGACTCGAACACCTCGCTCAGCGTGCGACCGTCGTCTTGCGGTGGGCCGTACACGTCGAGCCTCGCGCCGGGGAACAGCATCGGCGTGAAGAACGGCAGGCCCTGGATGTGGTCCCAGTGCAGGTGGGTGACCAGGCTCACCCCGTCGAAGGTTCCATCGACTGCTTGGTCGGCGCCGAAGTACCGCACTCCGGTACCCAGATCGAACATGATGGGGCGCTGTCCGGGTATGTCGACCGAGACGCACGACGTGTTGCCGCCGCACCTCCGGATGTCATCGCCATGGCAGGGGGTGGATCCCCGGACTCCATGGAACGTGACGCCGATCGTTCGCTCGTTCCCTATCTGCGTAACCCTACGTTCATGTCGCCGGGCGAGTAAACGGGGGTGGAGGTGACGTCGGTCGCATTCCGACCGGCCGGATGACTACGGTGCGCACATGGCAGCCGCACCCATCCAACAGCAGACCACCACTGTGAACGGGGTCGAGTTCGCATACCTCTGCGCAGGTACCGACGGCCCCCTCGCCCTGTGCCTGCACGGCTTTCCCGACAGCGCCCACTCGTGGCGCCACCTCCTGCCCGAACTGGCGGCTCACGGCTACCGGGCCGTCGCCCCGTTCCAGCGCGGCTACGCGCCCACCGCGGTGGCGCCCGACGGCCGCTACCAGACCGCTGCCCTGGCGCTCGACGCCATCGGGTTCCACGAGGCCCTCGGCGGCGGCGACCCGGCCGTCATCATCGGCCACGACTGGGGCGCACCCGCCACACACGGCGCCGCCGTGGCCGCGCCCGAGCGGTGGAGCAAGGTGGTCAGCATGGCGGTGCCTCCCGGTGGCGCCCTCGGCCTGGCCTTCGCCACCAACCTCGCCCAGATCAAGCGCAGTTGGTACATGTTCTTCTTCCAGCACGGTCTGGCCGATCTGGTGGTGCCCGCCAACGACCTGGCCTTCATCGACATGATCTGGGCCGACTGGTCGCCCGGCCACGACGGTGCCGCCGATGCCGAACTGGTGAAGCAGTGCCTGCGCGACCCGGCGCACCTGGCGGCCGCGCTCGGCTACTACCGGGCAACGCTCGGCGACGGTTACAAGGACCCGGCGCTCGACGAACTGCAGGCCGCCACCTCGGGTATCCCCACCCAACCGATGCTGTACCTCCACGGCGCCGACGACGGCTGCATCGGGGTGGAGGTGGCCGAGAGCGCCAAGGCGATGGTCACCCCCAATGTCACCATCGAGATCGTCGCCGACTGCGGCCACTTCCTGCAGGTCGAGCGGCCCGACGTGGTGAACGCCCGCATCTTGGAGTTCCTCGCATGAGCGCTGCCCCGGGCACCCGGCCGGCGCTGCCGAACGGCCTGGTCGTGTTCGTGAAGGAGGAGTGCGAGACCTGCCGCATGGTGGCGCCGCTCCTGGCCCAGTTCGAGTCGACCGTGTTCACGCAGGACGATCCGCACTTCCCCACCAGTGTCGCCGCCGTGCACGACGCCGACCTCGCGCTCAGTTGGCACCACGACATCGAGACCGTGCCCACGCTGATCCGGGTGGTCGACGGCATCGAGGTCGAACGCACCGTCGGCTGGTCGCGCACCGAATGGCAGCGCATCACCGGCATCGCCCACCTCGGCGACGACCTGCCCGTCATGCGCCCCGGCTGCGGGTCGATGAGCGTCGACCCCGACCTCGTCGACCGCCTGCGCGCCCGCTTCGGCGGCAGTGCGTTGAAGGCGCGTCGCATCGAGCTGGCCGATCTCGACGACGAGATGGAACGCCTCTACGACCTCGGCGTCACCGACGGGCTGCCCGTGGTGCCGCCCACCGAGGAACGTGTGCTGCGCATGCTCACCGGCACCACCCGTGCCGCCGACGACGTCGTGGCCGTCGTTCCCCCCGATCTGGTGGAGGTGTCGGTCGAGAAGATCGCCATCAACGCGGTGATGGCCGGCTGCAAGCCCGAGTACCTGCCCTGGGTGATCGCCGCGGTCGAGGCCATCTGCACCGACGAGTTCAACATCCACGGTGTGCTCGCCACCACCATGCCCGTCGGCCCGGTCATCATCTGCAACGGCCCGGGTACCAAGGCCATCGGCATGAACGCCGGCGGTAACGCCATGGGCCAGGGCAACCGGGCCAACCTCACCATCGGGCGCGCCGTGCAGTTGGTGGTGCGCAACATCGGCGGCGGCCGACCCGGCGAGGTCGACCGGGCCACCCACGGCAACCCGGGCAAGATCAGCTTCTGCTTCGCCGAGTTGGAAGATGGTTCGCCGTTCACCTCGTTGGCCACCAGCCGTGGCGTGCCGGTGGGCCACAACGCCGTCACGGTGTTCGCCGGCGAGGGGCCGCGTGTCATCGTCGACCAGCTGTCGCGCACCCCCGAGAGCCTGGCCGCGTCGATTGCCGGATGCCTGCGCGCTGCCCACCACCCGAAGCTGGTGATGGGGTTCGACAACGTGCTCGTCGTCGGCCCCGAACACGCCCGCGTGTTCGCCGAGGCGGGCTGGGACCGCGACCGAGTGCTTGCCGAACTGCACGCCCGGCTGCAGATGCCCGGCAGCGAGTTGGTACGCGGTGCGGGCGGCATCGCCGAGGGCGTGCCCGAGTGGCTGAAGGACGCCACGCTCGGCAAGTTCCGACCAGACGGCATCCTCATGGTGCACGCCGGTGGCGGAGCGGGGCTGTTCTCGGCCAGTATTGGGGGATGGGCCAACGGCGACGTCGGCTCGAAACCCGTCACCAGGGAGGTCACGCCATGAGCAAGGTGTTGCTCGATCCCACCGGCGAGCGCCGGGTCACCGAGCGCACCCGGCTCGCACGACCTGCCTCACTGAACGGCCAGACCATCGGTCTGCTCGACATCAGCAAGCCGCGCGGCGACGTGTTCCTCGACCGCCTCGAGCAGCGTCTCGTCGAAGCGGGTGCAACGGTGAACCGGTACAAGAAGCCCACCTTCACCAAACCTGCCCCGGTCGACCTGCGCCACGAGATCGCCACCCACTGCACGCTGGTCATCGAAGCCCTCGCCGATTGAGGCAGTTGCACGTCGTGCAGTGTGCACGACATCGTCGATCTGGAAGCCCGCGGTGTGCCGGGCGTGTTCGTCGCGTCGGCCGAGTTCGTCACCGCCGCCGTGGCACAGAGCACGTCGCTCGGGTTCCCCACCGTGGCGCGGGTGTTCACCCCGCACCCCATCCAGGACCGCACCGACGACGAGATGCGGGCCTACGCCGACGCGGCCTATGACGACATCGTCGCGGCCGTCACCGCTGGCTGACCGCGCCGCCGGTCGCCGCCCCTCGACGCTGCGTTTGTGAGCGCACCCCTGTAGCGCCGGGGTTTGCTCACAAACGGTGGTCAGGGGAGGGCGACGGTACCTGGTGGTTCGGCGAGCACGACGACGAGGCCGTCGGCCACCAGACCGGCGACGAGTCGCTCGGCCTCTCCAGCCGACCG
>JBAXSU010000163.1:0-7751 GCA_037130535.1 Actinomycetota bacterium | reverse complement strand
AACCCGTGCCGCCACCTTGAAAGGGTGGTGTCCTAGGCCACTAGACGATGGGGGCTAGGAACGTCTCCGGTTGAGAGCGTCGAAACCTTAGCACCGGTCTCACCGTTTGCCACCAGCCGGATTCCAACCGCAGGCGGCTACGGTGCCCGACATGCGCCTGAGCGTCGAACCGAGCCTCGATCCCGGCGATTACCCGTTCCACCATCGCATCCGTGTCCGCTTCGCCGAGACCGACGCGATGGGCATCGTCCACCACTCCAACTATCTGCTGTATCTGGAAGAGGCGAGAGTGGCGTACCTGCGCGCACTCGATCGGCCCTACACCGAGTTGCGGCGCGAGGGCGTCGACCACGCGGTGCTCGAGAGCTTCGTGCAGTACCGCAAGCCGTTGTCCTTCGACGAGGAGGTCGACGTGCACCTCGTGCTGGCAGCGGTGTCACGGGCGACGTTCCAGATGGCCTATCTGCTCACCGTCGACGGCGAGGTGCGGGCCACCGCAGCCACGGCGCACGGCGCGGTGAACGCCGAGGGCCGCCCGGTGCGCCTGCCGCAGTGGCTCAGCGGTCTGCGAGCGCCCTGACCGACCACTCGAGCAGCCAGCTCAGGAACGAGTAGAGGTGGTAGTCGCCGGCGTTCGGGTGGTCGTCGTCGATGTCGTCGGGGTCGTGGTCCTCGCTCACGTCGAGTACAACCGCCATCACCAGGCGGATGCCGTTCACGGCCTGCACGACGGCCATGATCTGGCCCTCGGTGAGCGGTGGCTTGTCGTCGAAGGCGGCGACCACCAGGTCGATACCGGCCAACCGTGAGGCGACGATCTCTTCGCGCATCAGCCGCTGGTACTCGGCGTCGAGTTCGGAGTCGTCGGGAAGGTGGTACGCGGTGGGGAACAGTCGTACGAGCGTCGGGTTGTCGGACGAGCCGAGCAGCAGCCCGCGCAGTTCGCGCAACAACCGTCCGATGAGCTCGCGCTCATCGGTGTCGAGGTTGATGCGGTACCCGTCCTTGTAGCGCTCGACCGGTGGTCGGAACTGCCAGCGCGCCATCAGTCGTCCTGCTGCATCGTGGCCCACAGGCCGAACTCGTGCAGCCGGAAGACATCGAGTTCGGCCTTCTCGCGCGGCCCGTTGCTGACTGCGGCGCGGCCCTCGTGGTGCACCTGCAGCATCAATTCGGTGGCCTTCTCGTACGAGTGGCCGAAGAGCTTCTGGAGCACATAGGTGACGTAACTCATCAGGTTGACCGGGTCGTTCCACACCAGCACCACCCACGGCCGATCGGACGCGGTGGTCTCGTCGGTCGACGACTCGGCGATCTCGGCGGGCATGGACGACTGTGCCATGGGCACAGTCTGCCCGGTTGGTCACCCCAATGGTGCGCCGTACGATGGAGCCGTGGCTGTCGGCGCGCGTCCCCTGGTTCCATCCCGACTGTCGCCGGGCGGCGTCGCCCACGGCTCGCATCGCCAGCCCACCTCGAAGCTCGGCGGCTACATCGCGCTGGCCAAGCTACGGGTGGTCGAACTGCTGCTCGTCACCACGGTCCCGGTGATGGTGCTGGCCGAGCAGGGCTGGCCCTCCACCTGGCTGGTGGTGATGGTGTTGCTGGGCGGCACCCTGGCCGCCGGTGGGGCGAACGCCATCAACATGGTCATCGATCGCGACATCGACGCCCTGATGCCACGCACCCAGGGCCGTCCGCTGGTCACCGGGCTCATCACGCCCCGCGCCGCCATGGTGTACGCCGTCACCCTCGAGGTGCTTGCCTTCGCCCTGCTGTGGTGGCAGGCCAACCTGCTGTCGGCAGCGCTCACGCTCAGCGCCACGCTGTTCTACGTGCTCGTCTACACGATCTGGCTGAAGCGCACCAGCCGCCAGAACATCGTCATCGGGGGCGCCGCAGGTGCTGTGCCGGTACTGGTGGGCTGGGCTGCGGTGCAGAACAACGTCAGTTGGTCGGCGGTGGTGCTGTTCGTCGTGATGTTCCTGTGGACGCCACCGCACTTCTGGGCGCTCGCCATCCGGCACGTCGACGAGTACCGGGCCGCCGGGGTGCCGATGCTGCCGGTCGTGGTGCCGCTCGCCCAGGCCGTGCGCAGCATGGTGGCCTACACAGTTGCCCTGGTCCTGTTCACCCTTGTGCTCATCCCCGTGGCCGATCTCGGGTGGATCTACTCGGTGGCGGCAGTCGTGCTCGGCGCCGGTTTCATCGCGGTCACCGTAGGCCTCGGCCGGCGACCCACGCCGCAACGATCGATGCAGGTGTTCGGTTTCAGCATCACCTACGTCACGTTGTTGTTCGGTGCCCTCACGGTCGACGTCCTGGTGCGATACGGCCTCTGACCGGGTGCGCGCCGGCTGTCGGCGCGTTGATTTCCGACTTTGCGGCGCCCTATGGGTAATGTCGGGGGGTCAACCCGTCCTCACACTCCCTCGGGCGCGTCCACGCGCGAGCCGGGACGAATCGAGTTCGCTGCCCATGACCACCATCGATCCCCATCTCGCCACCGCCGGCACAGCCGGCGATCGCGCCGATGGCGTGCTCTCCTCGCTGGCTGCGTGGATCACGACCAGCGACCACAAGAAGATCGGTCGGCTCTACATCGCCACCTCGTTGTTGTTGCTGCTCGCCGTCGGTGCCGTCGCTGGGCTGCTCGGCATCGAGCGCATCGACGCCACCTCTGATTTCATCGACTCGGGCGCGATGCCGCAGTTGTTCTCGCTCTACCGCGTGGTGCTCACCTTCGGCGTTGTGGCCCCGCTCGGCCTCGGTCTCGCCGTGGCCGTCGTGCCGCTGCAACTCGGCGCCCGGGCGCTGGCCTTCCCCCGACTCGCGCTCGCCGGATTCTGGGCGTGGCTGCTGGGCATGGTGCTGGTCATCGTCTCGATCGCCCTCAATGGCGGCCCCGGCGGTGGCGACCCCGAGATGGTCGACCTGTTCCTCGTCGCCCACATCGCCGTGGTGCTGGGCCTCATCGCCACGGCCGGTGCGGTGGCCACCTCGGTGCTCACTACTCGTGCGCCGGGCATGAACATGCGGCGCGTGCCGCTGTTCGCCTGGGGCGCGCTCATCGGCTCGCTCGCCATGCTCTTGCTGCTGCCGGTGCTGGTGGCCACCCTCGTGATGGTCGCTGTCGACCACCGCTACGGCCGCAACACCTTCGGCGGAAACACCGGTATCGCGGACTGGGTCGGCTTTGCGTTCACCCAGCCCGCCACATTCGTCTACGCCCTGCCGGTGTTCGGTTTCGCCGCCGAGGCCACCGCCACCGCCACCCGCAACCGGTTCCCGCTGCGGGGTGTGGCCTTCACCGGCATCGCCCTGGTGGGTACCGGCTTGTTCGCCGGTGTCACCCAGACCCAGGCTTCGCTGCCGCGCGACGTGCTGCACCAGAGCTTCGGCGACTTCCTCACCGATGTGCTGCCGTTCCTGCTGCTCGAGGCACTGCCGGTGCTCGGCCCGGTCGTGCTGCTCGGCGTCATCGGCCTGGCGCTCAAGCCGCCCACCCGTCCGCGCCTCAGCGCCGCCTTCGTCGCCAGCATCCTCGGCGCCGGCATGGTCTTCACCGGCATGGCCGGCAACCTCGTCTACCAGATCGGCGACGCCCAGCTCGCCGGCACGGTGTTCGAAGAGGGTGCCTGGCTGTACATCAGCTACGGCCTCGTCATCGCCGCTCTCGGCGCCCTCACCTACTGGGGTCCGAAGCTGTGGGGCCGGCGCATCGACGACAAGAAGTCGCTGCCGCTGGTGGGCCTTGCCTTCATCGCCACGGTGCTGGCCGCCCTGCCGCTCTATGTCGCCGGGTTCGCCAAGCAGCCCGCCGGCGCCACCCAGTTCGACTACAGCGGCCCGCAGGATCTGTGGAACACCCTGTCGGCGGCAGGTCATCTCCTCATGCTGGTCACGGTGCTCGCCTTCATCGGCCTGGCCATCACCTCGTTCCGGTCGGGCGACCACGCCGGCGACGACCCGTTCGACGGCCAGACCCTCGAGTGGGCCACGACGTCGCCGCCGCCCGCCGACAACTTCGCCGAGGTGTTCGTCATCTCGTCGCCCGAGCCGCTGCTCGACCTGAAGCCCGTCCGCACAGCCGCATCTGAAGGGACCGCCTGATGCACGCCCTACCCCCGGCCCCGACGCCTGCGCCGCGTCGGCAGCTGTTCGTCGGCACCTCGCTGGCGTGCGCCGCCGGCCTGTTGCTGTACGGAACCATGATCGCGATGTTCGTGGGGTTCCGGAAGACCACCTTGGCGGTGCCCGACAGCGAGTGGAAGCCCGCCAAGTCGGTGGTGCCCGAAGTGGCCACGAACATCATGCTCATCTCATTCCTGGCGATCTTCGTGTTCGTCCAGTGGGCGGTCTACGCCGCGCGCCGCAATCACAAGTCGTACGTCGGGATGTCGATCGGACTCACGGTGATCATCGCCATTGCGGTGATCAACGCCCAGGCATTCACCTGGTTCCAGATGAACCTCGGTGTCCGTGATGGCACCTATCAGACTCTGTTCTACGCGGTCACCGGCACGTTCGTGGTGCTGATGATCATCGGCGTGGTGTTCTCGCTCGTCACGGTGTTCCGCTATCTCGGCGGGCGCACCAAGGATCGCGAGATCGTCACGGCACATGCCATCTACTGGTACTTCGTCGGTGCGGCATACGTCGCACTCTGGTTCGCGGTCTACGTCACCAAGTGATCGGGTAACGCACGCATGTTCACCACTGGTTCCAAACTCTTCATCGGGGCGACAACGCTCTCGCTGGCCGCCACCATCGTGGTGGGCAGCACCACGAGCGGCGGCGCGGGCTCGCTGGCCACGATCGGGCTCATCTCGCTCACCGTTGCACTGGCGTTCCTCACCGGCATCGTGGTGTTCGTTCGCGACGCCAACGTGCGCGGCGTCGAACCCGGCGCCACCACCGCTTCGGCAGCCGCCCAGTCGGCTCCGGCCGCCAGCATGTGGCCCCTCGTCTCGGCGGTGGGTCTCCTGCTCATCGGCGTCGGCCTCATCACCGCTCCGGTCGTGTTCAAAGCGGGTCTGGTGGTGCTGTTCGCCGCCGCGGCCGAATGGATGATCCAGGGCTGGAGCGAGCGTGCGTCGGCCAGTGCCTCGTACAACACCGAGGTGCGGCGCCGCATCCTGTTCCCGCTCGAGTTCCCGGTGCTCGGCGCCGTCATCGGCGCCGTGGTCGTCTACTCGTTCTCTCGCATCATGCTGTACCTCACCAAAGAGGCCGGCCCGGTCGTCTTCATCGTGGTGGCCAGCCTCATCCTGGTGGGCGGCATCTTGTTCGCCGTCAAGCCGAAGCTCAGCAAGGGGTTCGTCGGCGGTGTGTGCGCGGTGGCCATGCTCGCCCTCGTCGGTACCGGTGTGGCCACGGCCGTCAGCGGCCAGCGCTCCATCCACGAGCACGCCACCATCAGCAACGACCCGGGCGTGTGCTCGAGCGCCGAAGAGACCGAGATCGACCACAAGTCGTCGCAGAGCGTGGCAGCCAAGAGCAACACCACGGCCACGGTGTACCTCCAGGACGGGCAGTTGTCGGCTCAGGTGCTCGGCATCACCGAGCGTCAGCAGACCATCACCATCCCTCGCAGCAACATCTCGCACATCGTGTTCCGCAACCTCGATGCCGAGCCTGCTCGTCTCACGGCCAGCCTCGGCACGTTCACCAAGGATGTGAACGGCACCCAGGTCACCGAGAAGCCGGTCACCTGCACCGCTCTCGTCGAGCAGGACGGCCGTCAGTTCCTCACACTCAAGTTTCCCAAGAGCTCAGCCGCATCGCAGACGCCATACACCTTCACGGTGCCGGGTGTCGAAGGCAGCTCCATCGAGATCGTGGTGCCCTGAGTCATGAAGCGGAGCAAGACCAACGTGGATACCGTAAGGAGCGTGCCCTCTGTGAACGGTCGTCGATCAGTTCGTCATGTCCTTCCCATCGCCGGTGTTGCGCTCGCGTTGGCGCTGGCCGGTTGCGCGAAGGACGCCCCTCAAGACACGTGGCAGCCCGAGGGCCCCAACGCCCAGATGATCCAAGATCTGCAGTGGAAGGTCTTCCTCACTGCTGGCATCGTCGGGGTTCTGGTGTTCGCCCTCATCGGCTTCATCCTGGTGAAGTTCCGCGACAAGGGTCAGTCGATCCCGAAGCAGAGCCATGGCAACCAGAAACTAGAGATCACGCTCACCATCATCCCGGCGCTCATCCTCGTCGGCGTGGGCATCCCCACGGTCAGCACCATCTTCAAGCTGGCCAAGACCGACGACACCCAGTGCGTGGTCAACGTCACCGGCCAGCAGTGGTGGTGGGAGTACGACTACCCGGCGCAAGACGGCTGCGGCGGCATCAGCGCCCCCATCGTCACCAGCGGCCAACTCGTCATCCCCACCGGCACCAAGGTGCTCGTGCGTGGCACCAGCCGCGACGTCATCCACTCGTACTGGATTCCGAAGCTGAACGGCAAGAAGGACATGGTGCCCGGTCGCGTGCACACGCTGCGCCTCGAGGCCGACCAGCCCGGCATCTACGCCGGCCAGTGCACCGAGTTCTGCGGTCTCAGCCACGCCAACATGAAGATGGAGGCCGTGGCGCTCAGCCCCGCCGACTTCGAGACCTGGAAGGCCGGTCAGCTCGCCGATTATGCAGCCCCGGCTGCCGGCACCGATGCCGCCGCCGGTGAGGCACTGTTCAAGGCGAACTGCGCGTACTGCCACCAGGTGAACGGTCTCACCAACACCGGGCCCGACGGCACCGTAACCCCTGTGCTCGCCAACCCCGACCAGTTCGTCGTATCGGGTGCGGTGCCCAACCTCAGTCATCTGATGACGCGCAACACCTTCGCCGGTGCAACCTGGGATCTCCTCACGCCCGAGTGCCGCAACACGGTGTGGAACGCATCGCCCGACGAGTTCGGTGCGCTGTACCTGAAGGGTGTCACGCCCGACTGCCTCAACGAAGTCGACCTGCGCGAATGGCTGCGCAACGCACCGGCCAAGAAGCCGATGTACGCCGACGCAGCTGCGAAGGAAGAACTCGGCGGCAAGGTGCGCGGCATGCCTGCGCTCGGCCTCACCGAGCAGCAGATCGACCTGATCATCGCCTACCTCCTCGAGCGGAAGTAAGGGAGCCGAACCGACCATGGCAATCATCGAACGACCTTCCTCCACGCCGGCAATCGCCGGCGCGGTTACGGCGGCCCCTGCGGTCGTCACACCGTCGGAGGCCTACGGCGTGTTCAAACGACCCGTCAGCAGCACTGGCTGGCGGTCGTGGCTGTTCACCGTCGACCACAAGAAGCTCGGCATCATGTACGGCGTCGCCGCGATGGTGTTCTTCCTCATCGGCGGCCTCGAGGCGCTGCTCATCCGCGCCCAGCTCGCCGGTCCCGAGGGCACGGTGCTCAGCGCCGACCAGTACAACCAGATGTTCACGATGCACGCCACCACGATGGTGTTCCTCTTCGTGATGCCGATGGCGGCAGCGTTCGCCAACTACTTCGTCCCGCTGCAGATCGGCGCTCGCGACGTGGCGTTCCCCCGTATCAACGCCTTCGGCTTCTGGTGCTTCTTGTTCGGTGGCATCTTCCTCAACACCTCGTGGTTCCTGGGCGGCGCTGCCGATGGCGGTTGGTTCATGTACCAGCCCAACGCCAACGCGCTGTTCTCGCCCAGCCACGGCATCGACTTCTGGGGTCTCGGCCTGCAGATCACCGGTATCGCCTCGCTCACCGGTGCCATCAACCTCATCGTCAC
>JBAXSU010000162.1:0-7760 GCA_037130535.1 Actinomycetota bacterium | reverse complement strand
TCGATCTCCTCACGGGCCACCTGGCGGACCAGCTCGCGGACGGCATCTTCATCTACGCGGATCCAGTCGCTCACACGACACCTCCCGGGTTGACCATGTAGACCGTGTGGTGGCCGCCCTTCGGGCTCTTCTCCGACACGGCAACGATCTTCCCTGCGCGGATCAAGTCGCCGAGCAGCTCGTCGAGATCCTCCTTCGAAGCATGACCGCCGAGGACATCGTTGACCGAGGCCCTCGTCAGGCCAGCGTCACCAGCCGCCTTGATCGCCGCCAGGATCTTGTCGCTGCGAGTGTCACCAACTCGGTCGCCGAAGATCAAGTGTGCGGAGTGATCCGCGTAGGCCCACAAATCGGACGCGGCGCGCAGGTGTGACTTCTTGATCGTGGTCGACCGGTCCAACAGTGCGATCAGCAGCGAAAGCCTGAGCGTGATCGCAGCGGCCCGCGATGTCGCGAAGCCAACAGCGTCCTCGCCGCGGTCGAGGAGGATCGGATACATGGTCGCCCATAGTGCCTTCGCTTCGGCGTCACGCTTGACCTCGGTCGGCTTCAGCTTGTTCGCCCAGGTGACGGACTTCGAAAGCTCCGTGACAATCTCGTTGCGGACCTTCGCAGGGAGTCGACCTCCCTCGGGATGATCGCCCTGTCGCCGGCAGAGGACTAGTGCGAAGCGATTGACGAGGCCACCAGTCAAGTCGGTCGAGCGCAGCTCGCGCAACAGCTCCGACTTCGTGATGTGACCGACGAGGGAAACACTGGCGTCGGTCGCAGTCGTGATGCCAGCAGACCTTCGGATCTGCGCGGTCCCACTGTCATAAAACGACCTCAGAACCCCCGACAGCGTCGATCCCTCCCGGCGACTAATCCTGAGGACCGTGCTGAACTCGGGCTCAACGACCCACAACCGCGAGTCTGGAGCGCCGGGATCTTCACCTTCGACATCCGGGTCGCGGACGCTCTGGACCAATGCCTCGCCACTGGCGAGGCCCGCGGCGACCTGATGCTTCGTCCAGTCCTCGTCGACGCCCGCCATGAACGATCTCGAGATGCCGAAAGACAGACCTTTTCGACTTGAGGTGTTTCCGATCAACAGCACCCAGAGTCTCGGTGTGTGGCGATCCTCGTCGACCTGGACCCAGTGTCTCTCTCCGAGGTAACAGCCGAAGCCGGAGAGGAGCTGGAAGATCACCGCGGTCGGATCGGCCTCACTCTGACCGTCCAGTGCCTCGACCACGCGGCCGAGGACACCGAACGCGCCGGCATCGAGCGGGTCAGGCCAGTCCGTCACGGTCTGCGGAATCCGCGGAATCGCGGAAACGGAGTCACGCGCCATGTTTCACCTCCTCGACCGCGGCGATCCGCTTCGACGGGATGAACCGGACCGACGACTGGAACCTCGGCCGCGACATCCACTGCGACGGACCTGTCGGCTGGCGGAATGACCAGCCGCCCGCCGCTCGGTAGGCGTCAGCGACGATGTGGACCTCGCCGTCGTGCGTGACGATGCGGGCGAGCGGGAGCTTGCCGTCGCTCATGCCGTCACCTCCTCGACCAGTTCGCCGGAGATCATCATCGACTCCCTCCGAACATCCCTGATCTGGCTTCGGTTGATCCACTCCATCGGCGATGGCCGCAGCGTGAACCGCTCGCCCCGACCGACTTTCAACCAGACGCCGCCGATCTTGTAACCGGCCCGGTCGCCCTCCACGCGCTCGGCGTGGAGGACTGTTCCGGACTTGAGGATGATCTTGAACTTGGAGTGTGCCGTTGCGTTAGACGACATCGGACACCTCCTGCTGTGACCTAGAAGCGAACTCGTTCGCCAGGTCAACCAGAGCATCACCGTGGCACCGCTCCGGCCAGCAGTGACAGCCAAGAACCTTGCCGGCAAGCTCGGCTACCGGCGGTCGCTTGTCCTCGACCTCGGCCATCCGGTTGACGAGGTCCGCGCCATGCTTCTCGCACACCTCGTCACGGGTGCCATGTATCCCGATCTTGAACTTGTTCCCCCACTTCGACGGTCGGCCGATGTAGACGAACGCTGCGTTGTCTTTCGCCCAAGCGACCAGTCGCCGCTCGGTTGCCATGTTCGCGACGACAGAACAGCCGTTCGCGACCGCCCACTGCTTCTCACGCTCTACATCGCTCCAGCACCACTCGCCGACGAGCTTGCGCTCGTTCGGACCCATCTGACCGATCCTCACTGTCAAGTTGGTCGCAGTTGACTCAGTCGACATGGTCAGCTCACCTTGTGACGGTTCTGGCTGAGAGTCCTCGCGACCACTCCAACGATCTGGCAGAGGTCGATCCAAGTTTCGTGATCGACCCACTCCTTGTGGCCCGTGAACCGCTTCGCCTCATTCGGCTTACACCGCCAAGCCAATGACACCGCGTCGCCGAGTGTCTCGATCGAGACCGTCATCAACGGGGCGTCAAGCACATCAATCCTGTCGAGGATCGCTGCGGTGTGACGGAGTAGGTCCGTGTCCAACTTCTCGGCCGTGGCCGCTTTCGCGACCTTAGCCATGACCGACCTGACCTCAATCGTGTCGACTTTCGTCTCGAAGTGCTCGTGTCGGTTGAACACGATCTCCGAGCCCTCGGGCCTGTCCTGCGGCGCAGCGTTGCCCGCTGCCTTGTGCTGCTCTACCATCTGTTTCTCCGTATCTGCCGCCCTCGGGCGGCGGGTTGTGTAGTACTGGAGGTCGAGGTGTTTGAGCACCTCGACCTCCGCCTGTCTCACTGCCTGCCGACCTTGTCTCCTTTCACACGGTCAGCGGTCGCTGGCTCATTGGCACGGACTCGCGCCAATGCTTCGCGGGCGTCCTCGATGTGCCGCTCAATGACGGCCTCGGTGCCCGAGTGAAGTTCGATGTTGCGCTCGTCGATCTCGCGAGCCCTTGCCGCAAGATCCTCGTAGCGGGCCACCTGATGCTCGACACGCTCAACGAGGATGCTGCCCTGCGCCCGAAGCTCGTCAAGCCATGCGATTGCGCTCGCGAGCTTGTCGGCGACAAAGGGGAACAGGTCGGGGTCCGCTCCATCGCGGTAGCGATCCTCGCGGTTGGTGACGCGGGCCTGATCGATCAGCAGGTTCCCGAGGCGACGGACCTCCGGGTTCTCAGACTTGCGCGGCAGGGCGTCGCTCAGCACATCGAGCGCCGCCGCGAGCATCTGATCCGTCAGGCCGCGCTTGCCTGACTCCGCACTGCTGAGAGTCACGCGCAGACTCTCGACCGGGTACTTGGCGAACGGGTAACGCGGGATGCCAGGTCCGTCGACATGGTTTTCCCATGCCCTCACGCCTTCGGCCCAGACCCGAACACTGATCCCGGCGAGGCCGCGCACCTCGCGGAGCCCCTCGCCGACTTGGTAAGCCTTGTCGCGGCCATTGGTGCTGCCGCTTCTCGTAAGTGAACTCATGCCGTGGATTACAGCATCCGCCCACGACGGAACCGCTCAGACCTGCGAAGCCGTCGCCAGCGCGACCTCGATCACGACAAGATCAGCACCGGCACGATTCCGCGATTCCGCAGAATCCGCAAGCCGACGATCAGGAGTCAACAAGCCGGAGATTCCCCCGGCGACCAACAACGCGATCCATCTCGTCACTCATGGAACGACCCTTGCCGCCCGACCTCCCAAGCCGCGCCCGACCAACGGGCCCGATGCCCAAGTGGTCGAGCAACTGCCTGACCTCCGCCGCGGCCTCACGCTCGATCCGATACCACGGAGACTTTGTCGGAGTACCACGACTGGACACACTGACCGCCCCGTGCTTCGCGACCATTCGCCGCGCCTGCCTCATCCTCCAGATCGTCACCGCCGCGATCTCCAGCAGAGGCCAATCCGCAGCGTCGACCACCTCGCCCATGTCCTCGACCAGCTGAAGGTAGATCTTCTTCTCCGATGCGCAGAGGCCCGGAGGGACAGGCGGAGCCTCACGACCCGCCAGGACGACCGTGTCACGCTTCACTCGGCTTCCACGCTTGCGCAGCACTTCCGTGGGCGTCGGCTTCCTGCCCTTCACAGTGAACCTCCAAAGACGAAGCAGGACACGGCCGGAACCTCGACGGACCGGCGCACAAACTCCCAGTTCGACGCCGGAAGATTGTCGTCCCCTCGGCCGGGTCCCGGAGCGTTCGTGTCAGAAAGACGGACTTCCGTGTCGGGTGTTGTCACGCGTAGCTTCCGGAACGATTTCCGTAAGCTTCTGCCCTGCCCCGTGGTTGATCGCTTCATCTGTCTCCCTTGTCTTGGTGCCGGTGACTCGACACGGGCCGGGTGAAAGGAGCGAAGCCCCGCGCCCGTGTCGGCCACCACGATCCGGACACAACCCCGGACCGTGCGGGTCCAGGTCACCGAAGCGACCCGGACCCGCAAGCTCGGTTAGCTTGCTTTGATCCCCTTCGCGACTGCGAACGCGGTCGGCTGAGCCAGCACCACATCAGCGCGAAGGTAAGCCACGAGAAGTACCGACAGGCTGTCCGCGTAGCGGCTTGCGTCCTGGACGACCCTGATGCCGAAGCTCGGCCGGACCCCGAGGATCGCCTGATCGAACTGTCCCGCGATTGCGATGCTCGTGTTCGACGAGCTGCCCGTGGTGATGTTCGTCGGCACGGAGGTCGTGTCGAGCGTCTGGACACCATCGAGGTACGCGGGCCTTGCGATCCATTGGCCGGTCGTGTCCGTCAGGTTGCCGAGTACCGCGCTTGTCCTCGGATGGAGGACGACCGCGTTCGGGTTGAACCCGGCCTGTCGGACCTGAGCGACCGCGTCATTGAGGATCGACCAGCTCGGGCTCGCGCCGTTCGTGCCGTTCGTTCGCTCGGTGATGCCGCTCTGGTTGCGAATGCCACGGATCTCCGGCGCGGTTCCCGAGCCGTTGAAGATCGCGCTGTCGAGCTGCTTCGCAATCGAGTCCGTGATGGCGTTCTCGATTGCCGCGGCTCCGGCCTCACTCAAGTCCTCCAGAAGCTCGTAAGACAGCTTCGTCGCGACGGCGAGTGTGCGGGCCGTCAATGTGACGGAGTCGAGCGCCGGGTCGGACACGGTGACCGCGTCGTTCTCGGCCTTCCATCCGCCAGTGACACCCGAACTGATCCGCGGGAACTTCTGTGTCGCCGCGTCCATGGGCACGACGCGGACTCCGGCCTGAAGTGCGACGGCCCGAGCTGAGACCCGGTCGATGACTTCGCCCGCGAGGGGAGTCGGGACCGCATGACCACCGGCGGTGTCGGTGCCGATGCTCATGGCGCGAAGCTCGAGGTCGGCGTCGTTCCAGTTGCCGGTCGTCACTCCTCGGATTGCCTTGCCGAGTGAGAAGTCACTGGCCGGGGCACCGTCGAACTCAAGTCCGTCGCGCTGCTGGATGAACTCGCCGAGGACGCCCTTCGGGGCATCGTCAGAGACTCCGCCGAGCAGGTCGTGGAGTCGGGGATTGACCGCGGGAAGTGCCGCCTGTCGAACAGCGATGTTAGACGGCTCGCGAGTCTCGGGCCAGCGGTCCTGGACGGACTTGATCTCGGACTGGACGTCGTCGACGCGACGCTCAAGTCGGTCGGCGATCTCGGTGTCGGCCTTCGTCATCGTGTCGCCGCGGCTGTCAATGAAGTCGCGCAGCTTGTCGAGTGCTTCGTCGTTGCGACCGCGAAGCTCGGAGAGCTTGATCCGGGCACCGTCGAGGGTTGCCGGTAGTTCGGTACTGGTGATGCTCATGTTGTTGATTCCTCCTCCGGCTAGTTGCCGGGTGCGAGTTGTTTATTGCTCGCGGTGCGTCGATCTGCTGCGTCGGACGGGCTCGCGTTCACCGCATTGGCTCGCGATCCTCGACAGTCCTTCGCCCTCACGACGGAGGTGTGCTGCGTACTGGCATCGCGCCAGTCACTACGGAGGTGGCATCCCGCCACGGTCCAAGTGTTGAACAGACTCCTCACACAGACAGTTTCGAGTCCGTGTCGGTCGTGTCAGGACTGCTGACACGGAGGTGTCAGGAATGGGCCAGTTTCGGCCCGCCAGTGGGCGACAGGAACGACAAAGCCGACCGCCGATCCCCTAGAACTGCGGGAGATTGACGGTCGGCTCCGAGTTGGTCGCGCTAGCTAAACGAAGCGGATGAAGGGACTCGAACCCTCGACCTTCTGCATGGCAAGCAGACGCTCTAGCCAACTGAGCTACATCCGCACTGTCGTCTGAGGATACACCCCATCCGACGAGAGGCGACGACCGGAGTCGAACCGGTGTACACGGCTTTGCAGGCCGCTGCGTAGCCACTCCGCCACGTCGCCAAGTCGCAGCGAAGCGTAGCGGCAGAGCGACGCGGTCCGTGCGGTGGGGTCCGGGATGCCCAGTCGGATAGCCGCCCGACTCCCTGAAGCGGGTTGCGACGGCGGGTTTGGCCCATCCGTTGTGGCACCATCGAACGGTGCCCGGAACCATCGTTGCCCCGGAGGACTCTGATCCCGCCCGACTCGATGCGGCGGATGGGCAGGCTGCGGCAGGAGGGCTGAAGTTCCGCCGCGACATCGAGGGCCTCAGGGCGGTGGCCGTGCTGATGGTCGTCTTCAGTCACTTGGGGTTCCCAGGCTTCGCCTCGGGCTTTGTCGGGGTCGATGTCTTCTTCGTGATCTCGGGCTACTTGATCACCTCGCTGCTCGCCAAGGAGTACCGCAGGAGAGCCGAGGCCTCGGCCAGTGGCCGCGGGCGGATCTCGATCGTCGGCTTCTACAGGCGCCGCGTCCTGAGGATTCTCCCTGCCGCGCTGACCACGATCGCCGTGGTCCTGCTCGCAGGCAAGCTCCTGCTCAACCGGATCGCCTTCATCAAGCTTCAGTCCGAGGCGCTCTGGGCGACCTTCTTCGGTACCAACATCCAGTTGATCCAACAAGCGACGGACTACTTCCGGGTCAATGTCGCCCAGTCGCCGCTCCAGAACTTCTGGTCGCTCGCTGTCGAGGAGCAGTTCTACGTCGTCTGGCCGCTCGTCTTCCTCGGCGTCGCGTTGATCGCCGGTCGGCGCCGCGACGGGAGCGGCTGGCTCGTGGCTGTTAGGGCAGCCGTCGTCGTGATTGGGCTCGCCTCACTTGCCTGGTCGATCAGGTCGGCCCAGATCGACCCCGCGGCCGGCTACTTCTCCACCTTTGCCCGCGCCTGGCAGCTCGCGCTCGGCGCGTTCATCGCCCTGACGCCGGCGATCGCAGTTCGGATGAAGGGCAAGGTCGCCTCTGTCAGCGGACTGCTCGGCTTGGGGCTCTTGGCTTTGGCGCTGGTCGTCTGCGGTGCTGAGCAGGGCTACCCCGGCTGGATCGCACTCGTTCCCACGGGCGGAGCCGCGCTGCTGATCTGCGCCGGGCTTTCGGAGACCGGGAGGAATCCGGCCGGGCGACTGCTCTCGCTGCGGCTGCCTCGCGCGATCGGTCGGATCAGCTACTCGCTCTACCTCTGGCATTGGCCGCTGATCATCTTCGCCGGTGTGCTCTATGGGAAGGCGTCGACGACTGCCGGTGCGCGCGTCGGCTTGCTCGCGCTCTCCTTCGTGGTCGCTACGGTCAGCTACTTCGCGATCGAGCGTCCGTTCATCCGTTTGGCCCATCGACCCAAGGAATCGGTCGGGGAGCTTCCTCCTGTTGAAGAGGCTGAAGTAGGGACTGCCCGACGGGATCCTGCCGACGAGGACGGCCCGGCTTCCGGGGACGGCGATGGGGAGCTGTCGGACGCGAAGAGGCTCGAGGTCGAGCGTCGGCGCCGCATCCCGAAGCTCC
>JBAXSU010000161.1:0-7791 GCA_037130535.1 Actinomycetota bacterium | reverse complement strand
AGGACACCACCCTTTCAAGGTGGCGGCACGGGTTCGAATCCCGTTGGGGGTGCAAGGCCAGTTGGTCAACAACTTGGTCCCGTGGTGAAGTGGAGTTCACGCCGGCCTGTCACGCCGGAGGTCGCGGGTTCGAACCCCGTCGGGACCGCTACGAACACTGAGGTGTTCGTGCGGAGGTCGAGCAGCAGTCGGTCGGTTCGACCCCACTGCTCGATGCCATGGTCGCGTAGCTCAGTTGGCAGAGCGCACGCCTGAAAAGCGTGAGGTCACCGGATCGACGCCGGTCGCGACCACCATCGCGGGCGAGGCCGGCGGGCAGCACTGCCCCCGCCTCACGACCGCACCGGCTACTCGCCGCTGCCCACGGCCCGGCATCAGGCGCGCACCCCTTCCGTACACTCCCCCCATGACCGTGCGGGCCGGCACCCCCACCGCGGCGGCGTTGCAACTCACCTGGCTCGACGGCGACATCATGGCCTGGCAGCCCGGGCGCGGCGCCTACGGCGGCAACCTCAACGCTGCCGTGTCGCGCGCCCTCGGCCCAGCGGTCGGGTCGGCTGTGGGCTCGTTGCGGGTTGCCCGCCTCCTCCTGCCCGACGGTCCGGCCTCGGTGATGTGCCAGCGCATCGACCCGGCGGCGTTGGTGGCGCTCGCCCGGTCGGGTGCACTCGACGGCGCCCCCGGCCCATCGGTGGCCTGGTTCGCCGCCGCAGCGCAGTTGGCCGACCATCTGGTCCGCCAGGGCCGCATCATCCCGGTCGTCGACGACCAGGGCGACGGCTGGCACCAGGCCCGGTGGCACCCGCTGCGTGGCGACGTCGAGGCTGCGCGCGAGGCCATGTCGGCATCCATGCCCGCTGTCGTGGTCGGCGCCACCCGCGCCGACGACGACACGGCCGAGCGCCGCGAGCAGGTGGCGGCCGAGGTGCTCGAAGCCTTCGTCGACGCGCTCGCCCGCCTCGCCCTGCAGTACTCGGGCTGGCGGGCCGACCTCACCGACACGCGGCGCGGTTCGTCGCGCGCTGCCCGCCAGGTGGCGCGCGCCCTCGGTAACCACACACCGCGCTTTCGGCCCGACTACGACGTGTTCGATGCGCTGGGCGAGGTCGCAGCCGCGCTCGATCAGGTGGCCCGCCGCGCCGAGGGCGAACCGGTGGTGCGGGCCCGGCTGCGCCTCGACCTGCCCGACGAGATCGACCAGCCGTGGCCGCTCACGCTGGAACTGGCCGACGTGGCCGACGCCGGGCGGTGGTGCACGGCCCACGATGTCACCACCGCGTCGCCCCTGGCACTCGACCTCGCCGGCGCCGAGCGCTGGATGTGGCGCCTCGAGGCCGCGCTGGGCACCGCCCGCCAGGCCCTGTCCACCGAGGCCCCCTGGCTCGGCGAATGGCTCACCGATCCGTCGGCCGGCATCGACCTCGACCAGGCGGCCGCCACCATCGCCGCAGTCGACGAGTTGGCCGACATCGGCGTGCTCGTGCTGTCGCCGGCCCGCCTCACCCGGCGGCGGCCCGGCACACGGGGCACCACGCGCACCACCGACGCTGCCGACGGTCCCGCCAACGAGTCGAGCGGGCAGTTCGGACGGTCGGCCATCGTCGACTGGGAGGTGGTCGTCGACGGCACACCCATCGACGAGGCCGCGCTGCAACGCGCCGCCGAGTCGGCCACCAGCCTCATCGACGTCGGCGGCCGCTGGGTGCAGATCGACCGCGACGACGCCCGCCGGGCGCTCGAGAACCTGGCCGAACACCGACGCGACCACACCGAACTGAATGCCATCGACCTGCTGCGGCTGGCCGCCGAACTCGACGCGCTCGACACGGCAAGCGACTCGTTGGCGGGCGAGGCGACCGACGGCGGATCGGACCGGGTGCTGCGCACCACCGAGGGCTGGGCCGACCTGCTCCTGCGGGGTCTGCCCGACGACAGCCTGCGCGAGGGCCTCGTGCCCCACGGCTTCACCGCCACCCTGCGCCCATACCAGCGGCGCGGGCTGGGGTGGCTGCAGTTCCTGCACCGGCTCGGACTCGGCGGGTGCCTGGCCGACGACATGGGTCTCGGCAAGACCCCCACCACCCTCGCCCATCTCGCCGGCCTGCCCGGGCCGCACCTGGTGGTGTGTCCGCTCAGCGTGGTGCGCAACTGGCAACGCGAGACGGCCCGCTTCGCGCCTGAGTTGCGGGTGCTGGTGCACCACGGCGGCGACCGGGCTGATGCAGCCTCGCTGCCGGTGCTGCTGGCCGACCACGATCTGGTCGTCACCACGTACCAAGTCGCCACTCGCGACGTCGAGGTGCTGCGCGCCGTGGCGTGGCAGTGCGTGGTACTCGACGAAGCCCAGGCGGTGAAGAATCCTGCCACCCACACGGCCAAGGCCATGCGGCGCCTGCCGGCAACACAGCACATCGCCCTCACCGGCACCCCCGTCGAGAACCGGCTCAGTGAACTGTGGTCCATTCTCGACACGGTCGCGCCCGGGCTGCTCGGCAACCAGCAGCAGTTCCGTCGCCGGTTCGTCGTGCCCATCGAGCGCCACCACGATCCTGTCGCCACCGCAGCCCTCCGACAACTCACGTCGCCGTTCCTGCTGCGCCGCACCAAGGCCGACCGTTCGCTGGTACCCGATCTGCCCGACAAGGTCGAGCAAATCGCCTGGGCGCCCCTCACACGCGAGCAGGCCACCATGTACCAGGCCGTGGTCGACCAACTGCTCCTCGACGCCGAGAACGCCTCGGGCATGCGCCGCCGCGGCCTCGTCCTGGCCGCTCTCACCCGGTTGAAGCAGATCTGCAACCACCCAGCCCATGCGCTGGGCGACGGGTCGCGCCTTGCGGGCCGATCGGGCAAACTCGCCCGATTCGACGAACTGATCACCGACCTCCACGAGGCGGGCGAGCAAGCGCTGGTGTTCACCCAGTTCCGAGAGATGGGCCTGCTGCTGCAGCGCCACCTGCTCGAACGATTCGGTCAGCACACCCCGTTCCTGCACGGCGGGGTGTCGAAAGCGGCACGCGACCGCATGGTCGACACATTCCAAGCCGGTGACGGCGCATCGCCGTTGCTGCTGGTGTCGTTGAAGGCCGGGGGTACCGGGTTGAACCTCACAGCTGCTTCGCGGGTGGTGCACTACGACCGGTGGTGGAACCCTGCCGTGGAAGACCAGGCCACCGACCGCGCCTGGCGCATCGGCCAGCAGCAGGCGGTGTTCGTGCACAAGCTGGTGTGCCAGGGCACCATCGAAGAGCGGGTCGACACACTCATCAACGACAAGCGCGCCCTGGCCGACGCTGTGGTTGGCACTACGGGCGAGACCTGGCTCAGCGAGTTGAGCACCGACGAACTGCGCGACCTGGTCGTGCTCGATCACGCACTGCGGCCCACATGAGCCTCGTCGTCGTCCCCGCACCGCCCGGCTCGCCGCGCGACGGCGCCGACGCCGACCCGGTCGGCAAGTTGGCCACCACCCTGCTATCGGTCACGGTGGCCGGTATGGCCGAACCCGGCCGGTTCCGACGCGGCAGGGTCTACGCGACCCAGGGGGCGGTGGTGCGGCTGGTGCTCGACCCCGGCATCGTGCGTGCCGAGGTGCAGGGCTCCGACCCCCAGGCCTACGACGTCGAGATCCGCGTGCCCACCGTCGCACTCCTGCCCGACATGGGTCCGGTACCCGAGCGCAATCAGGTGCCGCGGCTCATCCCCGACGACGACGACATCAGCACGTGGTGCTCCTGCCCCGACGCCGATTCGCCCTGTAAGCACGCCGTGGCGGTGCTGGTACGCCTGGCCACCGCGTTCGCCACCCGGCCCGAGCTGCTCGTCGCCTGGCGGTGCAGCGACCAACCCACCCCACCGCGCGCCGAAGTGGGCAACCGGTCGCAACGCCGGCGGCATCTGCGGTCGGTACCCAACGACGACACCCAACCCTCTGGCGAAACCCGGACCGAACAACCGTCGCCGTTCGAGAGCGAGGCATGGCAGGCCTACACCGGCCAGCACCTGCCCGCACCTGGCGACTGGGCTGCGCTGCTGGCCGATCAGCCGGCCCCGGTGTTCGGCTCCCTGGTCGTCGACCGCACCGATGTGGGCGTGATGGTGCGCTCGATGGTCGACATCATCGCTCACGCGTTCGGAGCGTCCCCGCGCTGACGCGGCCCTAGCCTGGCCCGATGACCAGTCCCCTGGCGCTCGAATTCGTGAAGTCGGCGCGGTATCTGGCCGACCTCCCCGCCACCGACGCCGAGGTGGCGTTCGTCGGCCGTTCGAACGTGGGCAAGTCGTCGCTCGTCAACGCCTTGGCCAACCGCAAGCAACTCGCCAAGGTGTCGAACACCCCTGGGCGCACGCAGTTGATCAACCTGTTCCAGCGTCGTGAGGGCGGAACCCTGGTCGACCTTCCCGGCTACGGGTATGCCAAGGTGCCCGACCGCGAGCGCAAGCAGTGGCAGGGGATGATCGAGGGCTACCTGCTCGGCCGCGAGGAACTGCGGGCGCTGATGCTGTTGCTCGACGGCGAGATCGGCCCCACTGCGCTCGACCTGCAGATGATCCACTGGTTGAACGCCAACGAGATCCCGGCCGTGCTGGTGGCCACGAAGCTCGACAAGGTGCGGCCGTCACGCCTCGCCGGCCGCAAGCAACAGGTGGCCAAGGCCTGCGGAGTGGCCGAACGCGATGTGCTGTGGGTGAGTGCTGCCAAGGGCACCGGTATCGACCGGTTGCGCGACGTGGTCGTCGATTTGCTCACCGATCGCTGAACCCTGATCGCTGAACCCCGGCCGCTGAGCTGTTCGCCGGTCAGTGCCGGCGGAACGTGCCGCGCACTTTGGCCACCGAGTCGCGAGGGTCGCCGAGGGCCATGCCCCGCTTCACCAACTTCTCCTTCTTGGCCGTGTACGGCGGGTACATCAGCGAGGGGTCGATCTTGGTGCCGCGGGTGAGCACGCTGCGGCGGTGGCTCATCGTGTCGAATCCGATCTTGCCGTGGTAGGCGCCCATACCGCTCTCGCCCACCCCGCCGAACGGCAGGTTGGGGTTGCTGATGTGCATGATCGTGCCGTTCACGCACGCACCACCGCTGGTGGCCCCGGCGAGCACTCGGTCGTTGTCGGCGTCGTGCTCGCTGAACGAGTACAGCGCCAGCGGCTTGTCGTCGGCGTTCACGAAGGCGATGGCGTCGTCGAGTGAATCGACAGCGATGACCGGCAGCACCGGCCCGAAGATCTCCTCACCCATCACCGGGTCGTCGCGGGTGATGCCGGTGAGGACCGTGGGGGCGATGTAGCGGGTGTCGGCATCGGCGGTACCGCCGTGCGCCACCTTGCCGTTGTGGAGCAACTTCTCGATGCGGTGGAAGTGGGCGTCGTTGACGATGCGCGTGTAGTCGGGGCTGGCCTGCGGGTCGGCGCCGTAGAACGCCTCGATCTGCTTGCCTACCGCAGCGACGAATTCGTCGTGCACCTGTCGCTCGACCAGCACGTAGTCGGGGGCGATGCAGGTCTGCCCGGCGTTCATGAACTTGCCCCAGGCGATGCGGCGCGCCGCGACCTCGATGTTGGCGTGGCGGCTGACGATGGCCGGGCTCTTGCCGCCCAACTCGAGCGTGACCGGGGTGAGGTGCTCGGCTGCGGCACGCATGACGATGCGCGCCACCCGACTGTTGCCCGTGTAGACGATGTGGTCGAAGCGCTGGGCAAGCAGCTCGGTGGTCTCGGCCACACCGCCCAGCACCACCTTCACCGCTGGCTCGTCGAGGTCGGCGAACAGCGCCTGCAGCGCGTCGCTGGCTGCCGGGGCGAGCTCGCTGGGTTTGCCCACCGTGGCGTTACCGGCGGCAATGGCTGCCACCATCGGCAGGACGAGCAACTGCACCGGGTAGTTCCACGGTGCGATGACGCACACCACACCGAGGGGCTCGGGCACGATCGTCGAACGACCCGGCTTGAACGCCACCGGCGTCATCACCTTCTCGGGCGCCATCCAGTTGTCGAGGTGGGCCAGGGTGTGGTCGATGTCGCTGAGTACAAAGCCGATCTCAGTGCCCCACGCCTCGAAGCGCGGCTTGCCGAAGTCGGCAGCCAACGCTGCCAGCAGCCGGTCTTCGTGGGCGACGACGACTTCACGCAGTCGGCGCAGTGTGGCGACGCGCCACTCGCGCGGACGGGTGCGCCCCGAGGCGTAGGCGCGCCGAGCGTCGGCGACCATTTCGCCGATGGTGTCGAGGGGGGTGGTGGTGAAGATCATGAGGGGGATGATAACACCGTTATTGTTCCTGTCAACCCATGTGCTGCAGTCACCGTGCAACCGCTGTCAACCCAGCGTGAGCGGGTCGATCACGATCTCGTGAGTGATCGACTGCAGGTTGGGCACGAATCCGAGGCTGCGATACAGCCGTGCTGCCCCGGTGGGACTGTCGGCGTCGACACCGATCGAGGCATGGGTGAGTCCGTCGGCGGCGAAGCCGTGGAGTGCTTCGATGACGAGCGCCGAGGCGATGCCTCGGCCCCGCCACCCGGGCAGGGTGCCGAGGTTGTCGATCCAGCCGTCGCGCCGGCCGAGCAGTTCGTCGTCGGCCGGGTATCGCTTGCACAGGCAGTGCGCTACCACCGCGCCAGTCGCATCGAGCGCCACCATGCTCAGGTCGGGTCGACCCCCGTACCCGTGCACCATCTGCTGCCAGTGGTGCTCGCTCGTCGGAGTGGCACCCCAGTGGTCGGCGAAGGCGAGGTTCTTCACGGTGCGGATCTCTTCGTCGCGGTCGTCGGGCCAGGCGACGATGCGCACCCCGTCGACGGTGCGCCGGGCGGGCAGGTCGGTGAGCGCCCGGAGCAGTTCTTCGAACCACCGCACGGGCACGAACCCCATTCGCTCGAACAGCCGATGGTTGTCGACGAGTCCGACCGGCGCGTCGACGCGGACGACCTTCGGCACCGCCGAGGGGGACGACCGCAACTGCTCGGTGGCTCGTTCGATGCCCCACGCCAACAGAGCGCGGCCCACCCCGCGGCCGCGGTGCGCCGGGTCGACCCTGCCGAACAGATAGCACCGCTCGAGCAACACATCGGACGGCAGGTAGTAGGTGTACAGGTACCCCACCAACTCGCCATCGGATTCGGCGAGCCGCACGTCGGTGGCCAGCACCACGTGCTCGTCGTCGAGCTCCTCACGCATCTCCTCGAGCGTGGTCACCACCGGTCGGGCGTCGTACGCATCGGCACGCTGGTGCAACGCAACGACTTCATCGAAGTCGGCGTCGTCCATCGGGCGCAGTGCGATGTCACTCATCTGTCCGACGGTATCGACCGGACCCGCCACAGTCCGCGCGATTTCAGGCGAAGGAGGCCGCCGACAGTTCGTCGTCGCCCACCTCGATGGCGTCGACCACCCGCCGCGCCACGTGATGCCGATCGATGCCCTTCGGCATCCGCGGTGCCGTCCCCGCCAACGGCCGCGTGGCCAGGCCGGTCTCGGTGTGCGGTGGGCGGATGTCGAGCACCTGCACGCCCCGGCGGCACACCTCGCGTCGCAGGCCGGCCAGTCCGTTCGACAGCGCCGCCTTCGACGCGCCGTAGGCCACCAGACCCGCGAAGGCCTGTTCGGCCACCACACCGGTGACCGCCGCGAAGAACCCCTTCGACTCGGCCAGCGGCGCCAGCACCCGCTGGGCCAGCCACAGCGGGCCGAGGGCGTTCACGAGGAAAAGCTCCTCCACCACCGCCGGCTCCGCGGCGGCCAGGTCGCCGAACGCCACGACGCCCGACGCCACCACCACACCGTCGAGGCGGCCGT
>JBAXSU010000160.1:0-7866 GCA_037130535.1 Actinomycetota bacterium | reverse complement strand
TGATTGGTGGTGAGCAGGGCACACCGTTCGGGTTCACCGGTTCGATCGACGAACCCGCCGTGTTCTCGCGGGTGTTGAGCGGCGCAGAGATCGCCGCGGCCTACCAGGCATCCACGGCCGGCCTCTGCACCTGATGGCCTGGCTGCGGGTGTCTGACCTCGGTCAGCGCAGCGAGTCGCCGAAGCGGAACTCGTGGCTCAGGCCGTCGAGCTGCGCCTTCAGCACCGGATCGAGCGGGGTGTTCACCGCAGCCACAGCAGCAGCGAGTTGTTCGGGTCGCGATGCGCCGACGATCGGGCTGGTGATCGTCGGGTTGGCCAGCACCCACTGCATCGCCAGCGTTGCGGGCTGCACGCCGGCCTCCGCCGCCAGGGCGCTCACGGCCTCCACGACGTCGAATGCCCGGTCGTTCCAGTAGCGCTCGCGGTAGCGGGCACCCTGCTGGCCGAGGCTCACATCGAACCTGCTGCCCGCGGCATCGGCATCGGCTCGGTGCTTGCCGGTCAGCATCCCGCCCGCCAACGGGTTGTAGGGAATGACGGCGATCTGCTCGTCGGCGCACAGCGGCAGCATCTCTCGCTCCATCTCACGGAACAGCAGGTTGTAGCGGGGCTGCACACTGGTGAAGCGGACGGTGCCCATCGCCTCGCTGCGGCCGAGCGAGCGGGCCAGTTGGTAGGCGAGCAGGTTCGAGCAGCCGACACAGCGCACCTTGCCAGAGCGCACCACATCGTCGAGCGTCTGCAGGGTCTCGTCGATGGGCGTGACCGGGTCCCACCCATGCAGCTGGTACAGGTCGATGTGGTCGGTGCCGAGACGGCGCAGCGAGGTGTCGACAGCACGGATGATGTTGTGCCGCGAGTTGCCCTGCTCCCACGCCCGCTTGCCGGTGGGGAAGTAGCACTTCGTCGCCACGATCACGTCCTTGCGGCGGCCGGTCATCCAGCGGCCGATGATCTCCTCGGTGAGGCCGACCTTGTCGGGGTAGCCGTTCACCGGGTACATGTCGGCGGTGTCGAAGAAGGTGATGCCGGCCTCGAGGGCGGTGTCCATGATGGCGAACGAGGTGGCTTCGTCGCATTGGGCCCCGAAGGTCATCGTGCCGAGGCACAGACGCGAGACGCGCAGACCGGTGCGGCCGAAAGGAACATGCTGCATCGCCGCACCCTAACCCCCTCGTCGCGCCCGTCTCTCTGCCAGACTCGGCCCGTGGCGATCCTGTTGGCTCTCGGATCGGCGCTCGTCTACGGCGTCGCCGATTACTGCGGTGGACGGTCCAGCCGATTCCACCCAGCCGCCGTCGTCACGCTGATCGGCCAGACCGTGAGCCTGCTCATCGTGGGCGTCCTCGTACTGCTCGGCGACACGTCGGCCCCCGACGGCGCCACCCTCGCCTGGTCGCTCGGTGGAGGTGTCGCCGGCGCCATCGCGCTGCTGTCGCTGTACCACGCGTTCGCCCATGGCGCGATGACGGTGGTGGCGCCGCTCAGCGCTGTGGTCGGTGCTGCGGTGCCCGTGATCGCGGGGCGCATCGTGGGCGAACGGCCGGCGGGCATCGCCTATATCGGCATCGCCCTCGCCATCGTTGCCGTGGCGTTGGTCAGCGGCGCCGTTGGCGGTCGGCACCAGCCCACGCCACCGCGCATTGCTGGGCTCGCAGCAGTCGCAGGCCTCGGCTTCGGCCTGTGGTTCGTGGCGCTCGACCGTTGCGCCGACGATGCCGGGATGTGGCCGCTGCTCATGTCGCGCTCGGTGTCGGTGCCCATCATGTTGGGCGTCTGTGTGGCCATCGGCGCCCGGCCCGGTGTGCAGCGCCGCCTGCTCGGCCTGGCGGTGGTGGCAGGCGTGCTCGACATGGCCGCCAACGGGCTGTACCTCGAAGCCACGAGGCACGGCCTGCTCTCGCTCGTCGCGGTGATCAGTTCGCTCTACCCGGCAAGCACCGTGGCCCTGGCGTTCGTCATCGACCGTGAGCGGGTGAACCGCTGGCAGGTGCTCGGGATGGCGCTGGCAGCGGTGTCACTCGTGCTGGTCACCCTCGGGCGCGCCTGACGCATCGACCACAGCCTGCGATTCGCGGGCTGCTGCGGCGAAGATACCTTTCGCCATCAGGCTCGACTCGGCCTTGCGGCGGGTGAGGTAGATGGTTGCCCGGCCGGCGTGGATGGTCGGATCCTCAGGGGCGGCCAGTCCGGCGAGGTCGGCGAAGTGGCAGGCGAGGCGCAGGTCGCCGTCGCTCGCGGCCTGTTCGGCACGGCGTAGCAGCACGTCGGCGCCACCGGCCAACTCGGCGACGGCGGTGGCAACCTGGGCGTCGGGCGACGGTTTCAGCCGCGCCGCGGCACCGTCCCACCATCCGCCGAACTGGCGCCAGACACCGCGCACCACGAACTCGGGCTCGTCGTAGAACGGGCGCAGGTACGGCTTGGCGAGGGTGTCGGCAGGAACCTTCACGGTGTGCACGATGGTGTCGAGGGTGGCGCCGCTGTTCATCATCGCGATCACGTCGGCGACGAGGTTCTCGAGTGCGGTGGCCACATCGTCGAGCACTCGGGCGACACGCTCGCGGCCGGCGATGGGCAGGCCGTGCGCCGGCAGCAGCATCTCGGGCTGCTTGGCGATCATGGCGCGCAGTGCAGCCGCCCACTCGATGGGGTAGCGCTGCACCTTCTGCGGGTTGCCTGCGTTCGGGAAGTTCCAGATCAGGAAGTCGCCGCTCATGATCCACTTGCGCTCGGGGAACCACGCCCACAGATGGTCGTCGGTCTCGCCGCGGGCGTGGTGCAGCTCGAACACATCGCCGCCCACCGACACCGTGTCGTGATCGCCCACCACGTGGTCGGGTCGCAGTGTGCTCGACGGCAGGAACCTGCGGGCGTTCGGGTTGGGGGCGATGCGTGCGCCCGGCTCGTCGACACCGCCCACCGTCAGGTTCAGGTCGCCCGCCACACCGCCGAACTGACGGGCGTTGATGAGCAGGTTCCAGTTGTTGGTGTATGCGTAGCGGTCGAGGCGCACGTTCACGTTCTCGTGGCCGATCACCGAGGGCGCAGCGTGGCCGTCGCGTGCTGCGGCGGCAGCGAAGAAGCTGCTGCCGCCCACATGGTCGGCGTGGCCGTGGGTGTACACGATGTGGCTCACCCGTTCGTTGCGCCAGCCGCGCAGTGCGGCGACCACCGCCTCGCCGGTGTGCACGCCCGACGAGTCGAATGTGACGATGCCCTCCTCGGTACGCACGGCCACGCAGTGGCTGAAACTCTCCACCACGGCGAGGTCGTCGGCGATCTCACTCAGTTCGTTGCTCACCCGGTTCACCGGCTGGTCGGCGACACCGGAGTCGATGATGCGGGCGGAGAGATCGAGCAGATCAGCCATATCCCCGCACCGTACCCTCCCCGCTTCGTGCGCCAACACCCCCGCAACCCCGGCGCCCGCTCACGGATCCCCTTGGTTCGTGCGCCCGGACCCCCGTAACCCCGGTCCACGCTCACGGACGGGCGTGACGGGGGACGAGGAAGACGGTGTTACTTCGGCAGGCCGAGCACCCGTTCGCCGAGGATGTTGCGCATCACGTTCGAGGTGCCGCCCATGATGGTGTAGGCGGGCGCGTAGGCCAGGCCCTGGGTGACGTCGTTCCACAGCATGGCCTCGGCGCCGAACACGCGGCTGACGAACTGCGCCACCCGGAATTCGTGCTCGGTGCAGAAGCACTTCGTGGCCGCGCTGAACCCCGCGGGCGCCTGCTTCAGTGCTTCGCGGGCCACGAGGATGCGGCCGAGTCGGTAGCCGGTCTCGATGGCGGCGATCTCCTGGCGCACCACCGGGTCGCTGATGTCGGCGCGTTCGCGAGCCATTGCGTAGAGGGCCTGGTTCGACACCAGCCGGTCGACACCACCGCGCTCGTGCTCGAGTTGGCGCATGGTCTGCTTGAAGGCGTTGCCCTCGACGCCCACCAGGTTGGCGAGGGGCACGCGTACGTCGGTGTAGAACACCTCGCAGAAGTGGCGGTTGGTGGTGAGGTCTTCGATCGTGCGGATCTCGATGCCGGGGGTGTCCATCGGCACGATGATCTCGCTGATGCCGGCGTGCGGCGGGCCGTCATTGCTGGTGCGGCAGATGAGGTAGCAGTAGTCGGCCTCGGCGCCGAAGCTCGTCCAGATCTTCTGGCCGTTGATCACCCAGTGGTCGCCGTTGCGTACGGCCGAGGTCTTCAGGCTGGCAAGGTCGCTGCCGGCGTTGGGTTCGCTCATGCCGATGCACCAGGTGGTCTCGCCCGCCAACATCGCGGGCAGGAACTCTTCCTGCTGGTCGGGTCGACCGTAGGTGATGAGGGTCGGCCCCATTTGGCGGTCGGCGAACCACATCGCCGCGATCGGCGCGCCGGCTGCGATCATCTCCTCGCCGACGATCAGCCGGTCGATGGTGGGATGGCCGCCGCCACCGAACTCGACGGGCCAGGTCATCCCGATCCAGCCGTGGGAGGCCATCTCCTTGGCGAACTCCTTCGAGTAGCCGTTCATCCACGAGTCGTTCGATCGGCCGAAGCGGGCGACGGCGTCGAGCGCCACCTCGCGTGCACGGGCGCGCAGGGCGATCTGTTCGGGGGTCCACGAGAAGTCCATCGGGAGCGATGCTACGCAACTGTCTCGCTCGACGAGATGCCCACCGGTGCGACGTCGGTCATGTCCAACTGCCGGACGGCTAAACCTGACCAACGCGATCAAGAATTGGGTAGAGTGCCGGGCATGTCGTCGGCCGCCTCTCCCGATACGCCGCGTGTGGCGCTCGTCGGTGCGGGCCCGGGCGACCCCGAACTGCTCACGCTGAAGGCAGTCCGTCTGCTGGCAGCGGCCGACGTGGTGCTGTTCGACCGGCTGGTGTCGCCCGAGATCCTCGCCATGGCTGCGCCGGGTGCCGAGTTGATCGACGTCGGCAAACGGCCCGGTGCCAGCCACACCCAAGAGCTCATCAACGACCTGCTCGTCAGCGTGGCGCAGTCGGGGCGGCGAATCGTGCGGCTGAAGGGCGGCGACCCGTTCGTGTTCGGTCGCGGCGGCGAAGAGGTCGAGGCACTCACCCGGCACGGCATCGCCTGCGAGGTGGTGCCCGGCATCTCCTCTGCGCTCGCAGCTCCCAGCGCCGCGGGCATTCCCATCACCCATCGCTCGGTGTCGCGTGCGTTCACGGTCGTCACTGGTCACGAGGCGCTGCACAGCAGCCCGGTCGACTGGGGTGCGGCCGCTCGTCTCGGCGGCACGTTGGTGGTGCTGATGGGTATCGAACGACGTGCCGAACTGGCCGACCGGATGATCGCCGAGGGCCTGGCAGCCGACACCCCGGTCGCGGTGGTGATGGATGCCACCACGCCCGAGCAGCGGGTGTGGCGTGGGCAGCTCGGCTTGCTCGGGACCGCCGATGTGGCGTCGCCGGCCGTCATGATCATCGGTGCCGTTGCAGCGCTGCCACTTGGCGAACTGGTCGACGTGGCTGGCGCGACGGCGCATCCGTCGGTGCCTCGTGGCTGAGCCCATCGTCGACGGCTACCCGATCATCGTGCGCCTGCGCGGCCGCTCGGTGCTCGTGGTCGGCGGGGGAGTCATCGGCTATCGCAAGGCGGCGGCACTGCATGCGATGGGGGCGGTCATCACGGCGGTGTCGCCCGAGTTCGCGCCCGAGTGGGATGCGCTCGACGGCGTCACGCGCATCGTGCGGTGCTACGAGTCGGCCGACATCGAGGGACGCTGGTTGGTGGTCACGGCCACCAACGACCCCGTTGCCCAGCAGCAGGTGTACGACGACGGCGAACGCCTGGGCATTTGGGTGAATGCCGCCGACGACCCCGACCGCTGCGCATTCATCCTGCCCGCCATCGTCCGACGCGGGCCGGTGATCGTCGCCGTGTCGACCCAGGGCCGCAGCCCGGTCCTGGCCTCACGGCTGCGCGACAAACTTGCTGCCGCGCTGCCGGCTGACCTCGAAGAGCGCGTCGAGCGCCTGTCGGCCGAGCGCGACCGCATCCACGCCGAAGGCGGCTCGACCGAAGTGGTCGACTGGTCGGCCTTCGTCGACGACCTCTGACCCCACGCCGCCCCACGCCGCCCGACGTCCACCCCCAGGTCCGCCCCGCCCGGCCCGAGTCCGCCCCCACCACCTGCGATTGTGAGCAGCCCGGTGTAGGACGGGGTTGTGCTCACAAACGCCGCAACACCCCATCGGTGATTGTGAGCGGAGTGCCGATCAACAGGGTTCCACTCACAAACGCCGGTGTGGGGCGGGGTGGGGCCGGGATGGGCCGGGATGGGGGGCGGTGCGCCGGGGTCAGTTGACGGCGTAGACGTCGTAGGTGACCGAGCCGCCGCCGCTGCTGCCGCGGGCAACGGCGACGGTGCTGTTCAGCCAGGCGTACTGCTCGGCGCCGGTCTGGAACATCGGAGCAGTGGTGATGCGGGTGGCGCCATCGAGGCCGATGCCTTTGTACTCCATGAGGATGTCGGCACCATCGTCGGTCTTCAGCAGGATGCGCACGTCGAGCAGCATCGAGCCGTCGGCGCGAACGGTCACCCAGTCGCCACCGGGGCCGCTGACGGTGCCGCGCAGGCGGGGGCCCTCGAAGGTGCCGGTGCTGGCGTCGACGATGACGCGCGTGCCCGCCGGGCCGTTGGCGATCATGCCGGTGAGCGACGTGTTCGCCGTGATGGTGAAGAGGTGTTCGAGTTCAGGAGCAGCCATGTCGCGACCGTACTGCGCCCACACCACCCGGAACGGCTCGTGCGAGATGGACCGAATCCTGCACAGTGAACGTGCAGTGCGCGGACGCGCAGGGCTAGGGTGTACAAGTCTGATACAAGTGCGCCGCGATGGAACGGCGCCTGCGAAGGGTGAGTTGCGATGACCAAGATCAAGGTGGCCAAGCCGATCGTCGAGATGGACGGCGACGAGATGACCCGCATCATCTGGCAGTTCATCAAGGACAAGCTCATCCTGCCGTACCTCGATGTCGAGCTCGACTACTACGACCTCGGCATCGAGCACCGCGATGCCACCGACGACCAGGTCACCATCGACTCGGCCAACGCCACCAAGCGTCACGGCGTGGCCGTGAAGTGCGCCACCATCACCCCCGATGAGGCCCGGGTGGAGGAGTTCGGCCTGAAGAAGATGTGGAAGAGCCCGAACGGCACCATCCGCAACATCCTCGGCGGCGTCATCTTCCGTGAGCCGATCGTCATCTCCAACATCCCGCGGTTGGTGCCCGGCTGGACCAAGCCCATCGTCATCGGCCGCCACGCCCATGGCGACCAGTACAAGGCCACCGATTTCAAGGTGCCCGGCGCCGGCACCGTGACGATGACCTACACCCCGGCCGACGGCAGTGCCCCGGTGGAGATGAAGATCGCCGACTTCGGTGCCGACGGTGGCGTCACCATGGGCATGTACAACTTCAACGACTCGATCCGCGACTTCGCCCGTGCATCGTTGCGCTACGGCCTGAACCGCAACTACCCGGTCTACCTGTCCACCAAGAACACGATCCTCAAGGCCTACGACGGTCAGTTCAAGGACATCTTCCAAGAGGTGTACGAGACCGAGTTCAAAGCCGAGATGGACGCCGCCGGCCTCACCTACGAGCACCGCCTCATCGACGACATGGTTGCCTGCGCGATGAAGTGGGAGGGCGGCTACGTGTGGGCCTGCAAGAACTACGACGGCGACGTGCAGAGCGACACCGTGGCGCAGGGCTACGGCTCGCTGGGCCTGATGAACAAAATGCTGATGACTCCCGCCGGCAAGACGGTCAGGGCGAGATCGGAAGAGCGACGGGTAGGGAGAGAGGGTAGGTCAGCGTGTACATCGCAGGGGTCGCCC
>JBAXSU010000016.1:0-29940 GCA_037130535.1 Actinomycetota bacterium | reverse complement strand
TGGCTGCGCAGGCGCAGCGCCGCCACCTGGGCCGCGTACAGCGACGAGCCCATGCCCATCAGCAGCACCCGGGCCGGTGCTGGCGTGACGGGCCACATCACCTCGCCGCGCTCGACGGCGTCGGCGAAGGCAGCGAGGACGGCGGGTGACCGTTCGAGGTCGGCGAGAAAGGCGGAGGCATCCATGGCGGCTCTCAGTCGAGGGGGAACATCGCGCTCAGCGCGGCATCGGGAACGTACAGCCACACGGGCAGGGCACGGGCGGCGTAGACGAACTCGTGCAACTCCTGGACGGCCCGCAGCGCAGTGAGCGCCTCGTCGTGGTGCGGGGCGATGCCCTCGGGCCATTCGGCGCGGTAGGCGGCGTGGGCGGCGTCGATGGCATCACCGATCCACGCCTCCACATCGGCGGCCCGCTGTGGATTGCGCTTCACCACCATGCGGCCGACGTGGTCGATCGACTGCAGCAGCCCGGCGAGGTCGACCAGCGTGCTGCGCGGTCGCCGCTGCTCGGCGGGGTCGATGAGCGGATTGCCGTCGAAGTCGGTGACGACGATGGTGTCGCTCGAGCGCAGGAACTGCCCGGCATGAAGGTCGCCATGGATGGGCTGAACCGGCACCGGGCCGACGTGGTGCAGTGCGCTGATCGCCGCTCGCACCAGCGCGGCGCGCACATCCAGTCGCTCGCCTGCTTCGCCAGCCGTGCAGCCAAGTGCCTCGTCGAGCAACGCCTCGCCGCGGCGGGCCTCGTCGTCGAGGGTGCCGGATTCCACGGGCGTGGGGAAGATGCTGCTCGGGGTGGCGAGGGCGCGGTGCAGACGCGCAACGAGCACACCGAGGCGCGCCGCGGTGGCCAGCCCTGCGGCCGGTCGGTCGGTGAGTTCTTCGACGTACCAGTCCCAGCCCTCGCGGGCGTGGGGGATGTACTGGCTGAGCATCGCCACGACCCGTCCGTCGTGCTCGTAGCAGCCGAGGAACCGGGGCATGTCGGTGAAGCCGACCTCAGTGAGGTGGGCCTGCACCTCGGCGCCGCGGTGGGGTCGTGGTGCCGGCGGCATCAGCCACTTCACCACCACCGCATCGCCCACCGCTGCATCGCCCACCACCGCGTCAGCCGCCAGCACGTCGCCCACTGCGTCGCCCACTGAACCGCCCGCTGCGTCGTCCACAGCGAGGTCGCCCACCACGACCGTGTGGTTCACCTGATCGGTCGAGATCACCCGCTCGGTGGTGTGAGCGGGAACCATGGTCGGCACCAGGCGCCGGGCGAGTGCCGCACTGGCGCCTGCGGCGGGAAGGTCGCCGGCGGGGTGTCGGGTCATGCCGGCCGGAAGCCCTCGCGTGGTGTGGGTTCGGCGTGCTTCACCATCACGTGGTGGCCGACGGTGAAGTCGGCGACGGCGTCGTGGCCCATGTCCTTGCCGAAACCCGATGCGCCCCGGCCGCCGTGGGGCATCTCGCTGGCGATGGGCAGGTGGTCGTTCACCCACGTCACCCCGGCGCGCAGTTGGTGCGCCACCCGCAGGCCGCGATCGACCTGGCCGGTCCACACCGACGACGCCAGCCCGTAGGGCGAGTCGTTGGCGAGCCGGATGGCATGCGCCTCGTCGTCGAACGGCAGCACAGCCAGCACCGGGCCGAACACCTCGTCGCGCACCAACTCGCTGTCCTGCGCGGCATCGACCACGAGAGTGGGCGGGTAGAACCAGCCGTCGCGCTGGAGCGGGTCGCCGCCGCACAGCACTCTGGCGCCCGCGGCACGGGCCCGGCCGACGAAGCCGTGCACCCTGTTGCGGTGCGCTGCGGTGATGAGCGGGCCGATGTCGGCGCCCTCGTGCGGCCCGCCCAGGGTGATCGACCGCATCGTCGCCTCCAGCGCGTCGACCACGCGCAGGTACGCCGAACGTTCCACGTACACGCGGGTGGCTGCGGTGCAGTCCTGCCCGCTGTTGTAGGTGGCGGCCAGCGCGGCGGCGTGGCCGACGGCGTCGACGTCGGCGTCGGCGAACACCACCAGCGGTGCCTTGCCGCCGAGTTCGAGGTGCAGTCGCGCCGGGCGCCCCGACGCGAGCGACATGATGCGCCTGCCCGTGGCGGTGGAGCCGGTGACCGTGATCATGTCGGTGAGGGGGTGCGTCACCATCGCCTCACCCACTTCGGCGTCGCCCGTCACCACAGTGAACACCCCGGCGGGCAGGCCAGCCTCGCGGGCCAGTTCGGCGAGGCGGATGGTGCTGCGCGGTGTGGCGGGCGCCGGCTTCAGTACCACGGTGCAACCAGCCGCGAGCGCGGCGCCGATCTTCCAGATGGCCATGATGAGCGGGAAGTTCCACGGTGTGATGGCCGCCACCACACCGGCCGGGCGGCGCAGCAGCATCGACGTGTAGCCGGTGCTGAACACTCCCGCCGCGGTGCCGTCGGTGCTGCGCGCAGCGGCAGCGAAGAAGCGCAGGTTGTCGAGCGCGAAGGGCAGTTCGCCGTCGCGCATCACGGTCCACGGCTTGCCGGTCTCGGCCACCTCGATCGCGCACAGTTCGTCGGCGTGGCGTTCGACGGCTTCGGCCAGTGCCAGCAGCGCGGCGGCGCGTTGCGACGGAAGCGTGGCGCCCCACTCGCTGCCCGCGGCAGCCGCGGCGCGCATGGCTGCATCGACAGCGGCAGGGGTGGTGTCGGCCACGGTGTCGATGGCGAGGCCGGTGGAGGGGTCGATGATCGTGCGCTGCATGTGCTCTCCGGCTCGGACCGCGATGGAGCGGACACTACTGCGGCCGTCGTACGATCACAGCCGACACGAACCCGTCGACGGTGAGGTGACCATGGCTCAGAAGACCTTCTTGTTCATGCCCGAGAGTGCGTACGGGCCCACGAACAACTGCATCGGCATCGGCAACGAGCTGCTGCGGCTCGGCCACCGGGTGGTGTTCGCCGCCGAGCGGTCGTGGGAGGGACGCCTGTCGTCGCTCGGGTTCGTCGAAGACCTCGTCGACCTCGCTCCGCCGCCCCCGCCCGATGCGCCCGAGCAGGCGGCCGGCCAGTTCTGGACCGACTTCATCCGCGACACCTCGCCCGAGTTCCGCAGGCCCACCATCGAGCAGCTCACCACGTTCGTGCAGCCCACGTGGCAGGCGCTCATCGACGGGGCGATGTACTGCGAACCGCAGCTGCGCGAGATCATCGCCCGCAACAAGCCCGACGTGGTGATCGAGGACAACGTGAACTGCTTCCCGGCCTTGGTGACCGCCGGCGTGCCGTTCGTGCGGATGATGAGCTGCAATCCGCTGGAGGTGCGCGGCCCCGACATCGCCCCGGTGTTCAGCGGGTACGCCGCCGACGACCGCACCGGTTGGGACGAGTTCCGCGCCGAGTACGACCGCACGCATCGCCCGATGTGGAGCGCCTACGACGAGTGGGTGCAGTCGTGCGGTGCGCCGGCGCTGAATGATCTCGACTTCATCCACACGTCGCAGCACCTGAACATGTATCTGTATCCGGGTGCGGTCGACTATGTCGATCGTCGTCCGCTCGACAGCACCTGGCACCGTCTCGACAGTTCGGTGCGCACCACCGACGCCTCGTTCGAGGTGCCCGAGCACCTGCGCGGCGGACAGGGTGCGCTCATCTACCTGTCGCTCGGTTCGCTCGGCTCGGCCGATGTGGACCTGATGAAGCGACTGGTCAGCGTGCTGGGCCGCACCCCGCACCGCTACATCGTCAGCAAGGGGCCGCTCGCCGACACCTACGACCTGCCCGACAACATGTGGGGCGCGCAGCAGGTGCCCCAGACGAACGTGTTGCCGCTGGTCGATCTGGTCATCACGCACGGCGGCAACAACACCACCACCGAGTCGTTCCACTTCGGCAAGCCGATGATCCTGCTGCCCCTGTTCTGGGACCAGTACGACAACGCGCAGCGGGTGCACGAGACCGGCTTCGGGGTGCGCCTGCCCACCTACACCTTCGCCGACGAGCAGCTCACCGGTGCAGTCGATCAGTTGCTGGCCGACACCGCACTGCGGGCGCGTATGGACGCCATCGGTGCCGACATCCGCACCCGCTCGGGCGTCGCTCGCGCCGCCGAACTGCTGGCCTCGGTGGCCTGAACAGCGCTCGTCCACCCGAACTTGTTCGAGTTTCCGTTGTCTACAACCGAAACTCGAACAAGATCGCCGGGCAGTCGTCAGGAGGGTTCGAACCAGGGGTCGCCGCCGAGGATGCGGTCGGCTTCGGCAGGGCCCCACGAACCCCGGAAGTAGGGGTGCACCGGGCCCGGATGATCGAGCACGGGCTGCACCACGCGCCACGTCTGCTCGACGATGTCCTGGCGGGCGAACCGGCGGGGCGAACCGGCGATGGCATCGCCCAGCAGTCGCTCGTAGGCCTCGCTGCGCTCACCGAGTGCAGCGGCGAAGTCGACACCGAGGTCGACGTTCTGGCTGTCGAGGTGCGGGCCGGGTGTCTTGGCCTGCACGGTGAACGTCACCCCGTCGTTCTTGCCCAGCCGGAAGCGGATGAGGTTGCGCATCGGGGTGGGTCCGTCCACCTCGTCGAACAGCAACCGTGGCGGCTCGCGGAACTCGACCACCACTTCGGTGGCGGCCCGGGTGAGGCCCTTGCCGCAGCGGACGAACCAGGGCACACCCGCCCAGCGCCACGAATCGATCTCCACCCGTGCCGCAACGAACGTCTCCACCTCGCTGTCGGGTGCCACACCGGGTTCGTCGCGGTAGCCCACGTACTGCCCCCGCACCAGGGAGGAGACGTCGATCGGGCGCATGGCCGCGAACACCTTCACCTTCTCGTCCTGCAGGAAACTGGCCTCGGGCCCCACCGGCGGCTCCATCGCCACCAGCGCCGCAACCTGCAGCAGGTGGTTCTGCAGGATGTCGCGCACCGCACCCACCCCGTCGTAGAAGCTGCCGCGGCCCTCCACCCCGATCGACTCGGCCATGGTGATCTGGACACTGCGCACGTAGTTGCGGTTCCACACCGGCTCGAGCAGCGTGTTCGAGAACCGGAACACCAGCAGGTCTTCCACGCTCTCCTTGCCGAGGTAGTGGTCGATGCGGAAGATGCGCTCCTCGGGGAACACCGCGTGCAGCGTGGCGTTCAGCTCGCGGGCGCTGGCCAGGTCGCGGCCGAACGGCTTTTCCACCACGATGCGGCCACGCTCGTTCAGGCCAACCGACGCGAGCGACGTGGCCACGGCCGGGAACATGCCCGGCGGGATGGCCATGTAGAACACGGCGTTGCGGCTGCCGCAGCGGTCGAGCGCCTCGCACAGTTCGGTCCACATGGCCGGGTCGGCGTAGTCGCCCTGGATGAGGTCGAGCCGGTGCATCAGCGCATCGATCACCTCGGGCGACGCTTCGGGCTCGGCGGCCACGATGGCCTCGCGGGCGTGCTCGCGGAACGAATCGTCGCTCCAGTCGCTGCGGGCCACGCCGATGACGGGCACGTCGATGGCGCCGCGCCGTTCCAGCTGATACAGCGCCGGATAGAGCTTGCGCTTGGCCAGATCGCCGGTGGCGCCGAACAGCACCAGGGCATCGGCAACGGGTTGGTCGCTCATTGCTGCGGGGCCCTTCAGTGCTTCACTTCGCTGTGGCCGCCGAACTGCGACCGCATCGCCGACAGCACCTTGTGCGCCACATCGCCGCGGTCACGCGAGTAGAAGCGGTCCCACAGCGCAGCGCCCAGCACCGGCACGGGCACGCCCTCGTCGACCGCCGCGTGCAGCGTCCAGCGTCCTTCACCGCTGTCGCTCACCCGGCCGGCGAAACCGTCGAGCGCCGGGTCGGCGTGGAACGCGGCCGCGGTGAGGTCGAGCAGCCAACTCGACACCACACTGCCGCGGCGCCACAACTCGGTGATGGCCTCGAGATCGAAGTCGTACCGGTAGTACTCGGGGTGGGTGAGCGGCGCGGTCTCGGCGTCCTTGGCGTGCGACTCGGCGCCGATGTTGGCCTTTGCCAGCACATTGAGGCCTTCGGCATAGGCGGCCATCAGGCCGTACTCGATGCCGTTGTGCACCATCTTCACGAAGTGGCCGGCGCCACTGGGGCCGCAGTGCAACCAGCCGCGCTCGGCGGGCACGGTGGGCCCGGTGCGGCCGGGGGTGCGTTCGGCGCTGTCGGCACCGGGCGCCAGCGCATCGAGGATCGGCGCCAGGCGCTCGACCGCCGCCGCATCGCCGCCCACCATCAGGCAGTAGCCGCGCTCGAGGCCGAACACGCCGCCGCTGGTGCCCACGTCGAGATAGTGCAGCCCCTGCTCGGCCAGCGGGCCGGCGCGGTCGACGTCGTCGCGGTACCACGAGTTGCCGCCGTCGATGATGGTGTCGTCGGGCGACAGCAGCAGCGCCAACCGCGCAACGGTGTCGGCAACGAATGCTGCGGGCACCATCACCCAGATGTTGCGCGGCGGGGCGAGCGCGGCAACCAGTTCGCCGAGCGACCGGGCACCCTGCACGCCCTCACCCTCCATCGCCGTCACCGCGTCGGCGCTCACGTCGTAGGCCACACAGCGGTGGCCGGCGGCCTGCAACCGCCGCACCATGTTGGCGCCCATGCGTCCGAGGCCGATCATCCCGAGTTCCATCCGCCCAGGTTGCCACGCCACCCGGCGAGTAGCGTCACTCCCGTGTCGATGCGGGAACTCGAGATGGCGCTGGCGGGCTGCGTTGAAGCACACCAGGGGCTGCTCGCCTCGCTCGACGGGCTCACCGACGAGGTGGCGGCCAGCCCATCGCTGCTGCCCGGATGGAGCATCGGCCACGTCCTCACCCACATCGCCCGCAATGCCGACAGCTTCGTGCGGCTCACCGCCGCGGCCACCGAGGGCCGGGTGGTGCCGCAGTACGAGGGAGGCATGGCGGCGCGCAACGCCGAGATCGACGCCGGAGCTGGCCGAGGTGCCGGAGCGCTGGTGGCCGATGTGCGCGACTCGGCCGCAGCACTCGACGCGTGCTGGGCAGCGGCGCCCGAAGCGGTGTGGGCGTTCACGGGAGAGACGGCCCTGGGCCCGGCGCTGTTGTCGGAGCTGCCGGTGCGTCGCTGGCGAGAAGTCTCCGTGCACCGCAGCGACCTGGGCCTCGGCAGCACACCCGCCGACTGGCCGAACGCATACGTGCGCATCGACCTGCCGCGACTGACGATGCTGTGGGCCAGTCGCCGCCCGATGGGGCTCACCACGTTGCCGCCCGAGGCGCTCGCCGCCTCCCCGCAGATGCGCCTCGCCTGGCTACTGGGCCGGGCCACGATCGACGGTCTCGAACCGGCAGGAGTGTTGTGATGAAGCGTCGTCTGGTCGCGGCCGCTGCCTTGGCCGCTCTGGCGAGTCTGGCGTTGCCGGCGGCGTCGGCCTCTGCTCACGCCGGGCTCGAGTCGAGTACGCCGGGTTCCAGTTCGGTACTCGAGGAGAGCCCCGAGGCGATCGTCCTCGATTTCGACGAGGCGGTGGAGGCGCCGCTGACGACGATCGGCCTGTTCGACGCCGACGCTCGCCCGATCGAGGTCGGAGTGCCGGTGGCGGTGAGCGGCGACGACACCATCGTGCAGGCCTCGCTACCCGAACTCGCCGACGGGCTCTATGCCGTCACCTGGCGCATCACGTCGGTCGACGGCCACGTGGTCGACGGCGCGTTCAGCTTCCAGATCGGCACGGCCGCCACGGGCGACGCCGACTCGTTGCTCGGCCAGGTGGCCGACGGGGTCGGTGCCACTCCGGCCGTCGAGCGACTGCTGTCGGTTGCCCGCCTGCTCGCCTTCCTGGGTGTGGTGGTGCTGCTCGGTGCCGGTCTGTTCGCTGCAGCCGCTCCTGCCCACCTTGCCGAGCGGCGGGGCACGATGGTGTTGCTGTGGTGTGGCGCGGTGTCGCTGCTGCTGGGCAGCCTGCTGCACTACGGCTTCCAGGCGGCGTACGCGGCCGCCGGCACCGCGGGCGACGCGTTCACGCCGTCGGTGTGGGGATTGATCGACCAGACCGGTACCGGTCGGACCATCCTGCTGCGCGTCGCCTTGGCGGTGGTGCTGATGGCACTGCTGGCCCTGTTCGGCCATCGGGCCACGGCGTGGTGGCGCTCGCTCGCCCTCGCTGCAGCGCTGGCCACCGTGGTGTCGTTCCCGGCGGGCGGGCATGCCTCGTCGCTCGCGCCGCGACTGCTCTGGACAGCGGTCGATGCGCTGCATCTGGCGGCGATGGCCGTGTGGTTGGGCGGGTTGGTGCTGTTCACCGTCGGTCGCCGTGTCTGGCTGCACGACGAGGCCGCGGCGCCACTGGTGCGCCGGTTCTCGGCGGCGGCAGCAGTGTGCGTGCCGCTGATCGTCGCCACGGGCGTCGCCCAGACCTGGAAGCTCTCGGGCGGCTTCGACGGGATCACCGAAACGGCCTGGGGCCGCACGTTGCTGGTGAAGGTGTCGGTGGTGGCCGCACTGGTGGCGGCGGGCGGCGTGTCGCGGTGGCTGCTGCGTCATGCGGGTGCGGCCTCGCTGGGTCGCACCATCGCGGTCGAGGCTGTCCTCGGTATCGCCGTGCTGGCGCTGGCGGCCGGCATGGTGGGCCTTGCACCGCGGCCCGCGGCCGCGGCCCAGGTGTTCTCGAGCACCCTCACCACGGCCGGGGTCATCGTCGACGTCACCGTCACCCCGGGTCAGGTGGGTGGTAACGAGATGCACCTCGTCATCACCCCGCCCGGCGGCAGCCTGCAGCCGGTGACCGGCGCGACAGCGCGGGTGTCGTTGCCCGAGCGCGACATCCCCAATGCCCCGCTCGCCCTCACGGCCGAGGGTCCGAACCACTTCAGCGGCCCGCTCACGCTGCCGTACGGCGGCACGTGGACCCTCGAACTGATCATCGAGACCGAGCCGGGCAACACGGTGCTGCTGGTCACGCAGGTGCCCATCCCCTGACGGGTGGGTGCCCGGATGGGGTGGTGTCACGAGTCGCAGCGGGCCTCCTCGGTGCCGTTGTTCACGAACGCGTTGAGCACACCGATCAGGAGATGCCGGTCCGATGGCGCGGCATCGAGCCGATCGATGGCTGCCCGTAGTTGTTCGGCCGCTGCTCGTGTGCGGCAGCCATCGGTCTGGTGGAGTTGGCCGGTGAACACGTCGATCGCGTCGGGTGGCAGACGTCCGAGCTCGATCAACCGGTCGACCGTGGCCAGCACCGCGGCGGTCGCCACCGCGGCGGTCGTCTGATCGCGCCGCGCCCGTTCGTCGGCGTCAACCTCCTCGACCGTCGGCGGCAAGAGGCCGAGTCGGTCGAGCGTCGATTCGAGGCCCTCGCGCCCGAGCCCGCGTGCCATCCCTGCCGCAACCGACGCCACCGGGCCGGCAACCGGGATGAACGAAGCGGTCGCCTGTGCTGCATCGAGCACCAGATCGATGCAGCCGCGCGTCATCGCTGCGTTCTCGAGAGCGCTGTCGTGGATGGCTCGCTGGATCAGCCCAATGGTGCCAGCCATGTCGTACAGGAGTTGTTGGTCGAGTTCGCCGTCGGCGTCGACGATCGCCTCGGTACCCAAGCGTGCTGTCCATGTGCCGAGTGCGCCGGCCAGCGCCTTGCTGCCCGCGTCGTCGGCGAACATCGCCAGCGCCGCCTCGGCGCCATCGCGTCGATTCCATCCAAAGGAATCGGCGCGCGGCCCGAACCAGGGCAGCCACGGGGTGGCCGCCACTGCGACGAGGGGGCGTGGATCGGCGATGTCGGGATTCCCGAACGGGATCGTCAGCAGGCCCACGGTGAACGTCCACTGGGTGATCGGCCTCACGATCGCCCCGGCCGTGACGGGCGCGAGGTGGGCGGGAAGGGCGGCGTCGAGCAGCGCGGCAAGTGCCTGAGGCGAGCGAGCCGACAACAGCACCACCTCTGGTCGATCGGCGCAGCGCAGCACGAAGGTCGTGGCGGCGGCCTGATCGGCGGCGAGCAGCGCAAACAGCACGTCACCGGTGTTGTCGCCGGCGAGCGATGCATCGGTCCACTGCAGGCGGCCGTCGTCGATCGGTGGACCATCGTGCCAGCGACGCAGCGCCTGCTCGCACGCAGCCGCCAACGCGGCACCCCCCAGGTGGAGGTGCCGGAGCAACTGGGCCGCGGCGTACGGGTCGAGTCGGTCGAGCAGCGCCGGGTACCCACCGGCGCTGAGCGGCCCAGGGTGGTCGTTGAGCCAGTCGGCGAGGTGGGCGTAGGTGGCGTCGACCATCCGCAACTGCGCGACCAGCGCGTCGTCGCACTGCCCGAGCAACTGCCACACGATCAAGGCGCGCGAGGCGGCCAACTGCTGGGCGCGCAGTGCGATGTCGTCGATCGTGACATCGACGGTGACGAAGCCCAGCGGTGCCGACGGATCGAGCGCCGCTGCAGGAAGCGGATGCCGCACGCCGATCAATGCATGACTGAGCGCATCGAGGCGGGGCAGCCACCGATCGAGCAGTGACGAACGCGCCGCGGCGATGGCCGTTCCGACGATGGTGTCGGCCCCATCGGCAGTGCTGCTGCGGGCGACGCGGCTCAGACGGTCGAGGTCTTCGGTCGCCTGCCGGATCGCGATGCGCAGCGACAGCACACCGTCGGGATCGAAGCCGAGTAGTGACATCGCTAGCCGCATGGGCCGAGCACTGCGGCTCGGCGGGTGGTGTCGTAGTGATCAGCCTGTGCCTCCAGCCGACGCGCAGCGGCGAATGCTGCACTGGCCGCGGCGCGCAGGTCGCGGGTGATCTGACGCAATTCGTCGAGGCACTGCTGCGCGGCCGGGCCGGCCCAGACCTCCGGCCCGGCACGCAGCGCCAACATCGTCGCCGGGGTGTCGCCCAGGTGTTGCCCGAGCCTGCGCAGCACCTGGGCACGGTGGCGTAGCTCGAGGGCTTGGGGGCTGGGCGGGAGAGGAGGCGTCGACATGGCGTTGCCAATGAGCGACATCGTCGTCGCCGGTCCGGAAATCGGCGCAACGTCAGACAGCGCAGAGTCAGGATTCGGCGCGGTCGACCCTCCGCACGATCACGTGGTGCGGCAACTCGGTGACGGCCTCGATGAAGCCCTCGCTGTCGACCGTGAACCCGTGGCTCAGGTAGAACCCGAGCGCCGCGTCGCGGCCGTTGGCCCACACCAGGCGGGCACCCCCGGCCGCGGCACGGGCACAGCCGGCCTCGACCAGCAGCGTGCCCACCCCCCGACCCTGCACCCCCTGCAGGGTGGCCATCCCGCGTAACTGCACCGCGGGAACGCCGGGATGCGTGGCGCGCTCACGGGGGATCCAACTGCTCACTGCCACCAGTTCGCCGGCGGCATCGCGCACCCCGAGGTGCAGCGCCCCGGGCCATTGGTCTTCGGCGAACTCGACCTGCTTGCTGACCGTGTCGGCGCGCAGCACCGCCAGGCGTATCGGATGTGTTTCGTCGGCGGTCAACACGACCACGCGGTACGTGGCGTCAGCCATCGAGCCGCACCAATTCGCCACCGCCCGCCGCCGAGCGGTACATCGCGTCGACGATGCGGTGGGCCTCGAGCGCCATGGCGAAGTCGGGATGTGCAACGCCGCCGTCGCGGACGGCCTTCACGAACTCGGCGTCGGGGTTGATCGACCCCTCCATCAGCGGCTCGACCGCTGCCGCGAGCGCGTCGCCCTCCAGGCTGCCCGTGGTGCCATCGCTGTCGGTCCAGTGCACCGGCCCGAACCAGTCGTCACCCTCGATGACGACGAAGCGGTTGCGGCAGAACACCTCCACCCGCCGCAGACTGGGCCGGGCGAGGTTGTCGTGCCAGATGCTGGTGAGCGTGCCGGTGGCGCCGTTCGTGAACACCAGCGTGGCGCTGGCCACATCCTCGATGCCGTCGTGACCGTGGAAGTTGGCGGTGTGCGCGCTCACCCGAGCCACGTCACCGACGAGGAAGCGGAGCATGTCGACGTCGTGGATGCTGTGCTCGATCAGCGTGCCCGCACCGGCGAGGTGGCGGTTGGCGCGCCAGGTCGATGAATAGTGGCCCTGAATGGGGATGAACTGGTCGTCGCGGAACACCACACTCATCACCCCACCCGATGCCGGATCGGCGATGAGGGACCGTGCCCAGTGGTACGCGGGCGAGCGGCGCAGGATGAGGCCCACCTGGTTGGCCACCCCGGCCCGGTCGACTCGTTCGGCCATCGCTGCTGCGTCGGCGTGGTTGGTGGCGAGCGGCTTCTCGCAGAACACGGCCAGGCCACGATCGACGGCAGCTGCCACCAGGCGCGGGTGCTCGCTCGTCCAGGTGCACACGTACACCGCATCGCACGTATCGAGTACCTCGGCTTCGGTGGCGCACAGGCGATGGCCGGAGGCGGCGGCGAAGGCGATGGCACGTTCGGTGTCGGGGTCGAACACCCCGGCGCGCACCACGTCGTAGGTGGTCTCGGCGCCGCTTCGGCGCAGGCTCTTCGAATGGTAGGTGGCGATCAGGCCGGCACCGAGGAACCCGATGCGCAGCGGATGGTCGTAGCTGGCGCTCATCGCCGCCGACTCTAGGCCCGCCCCACCCCGGGCGCGATGAGCGGGTTGCGCACCTGCTGCGCAGATTGCTCATCGCGAGCGGCAGGCCTTCCACTGCGATGAGCGGGTTGCGCACCTGCTGCGCAGGTTGCTCATCGCGCCGGGGGGTCAGGGCCGCGGGGGAGGGTGACGGTGCGGTCGGCGATGGTGGCGGCTTCAGCCAGGTCGTGGGTGACCATCAGCGCCGTGGTGCCGGTGCGGCGCAGCAGTGCGGCCAGGTCGGCGGCGAGGCGGTCGTGCAGCTCGGGGTCGAGGCCGGTGAGTGGCTCGTCGAGCAGCAGCACGGCCGGGGCCGGGGCGAGCGAGCGGGCGAGGGCGACGCGCTTGGCCTCGCCGCCGCTGAGCGAGGTGACCCGTCGGTCGGCGAAGCCCGGCAGCCCCACCAGAGCGAGCAGTTCGTCGACCCGGGCCGCCTGTTCGTGGCGTGACCGTCCGGCCATGCGCAACCCGAAGGCGACGTTGGCGCGCACGTCGAGGTGGGGGAACAGTTGCTCGTCCTGGAACACGAGGCCGATGCTGCGGCGGTGGGCCGCCACGCCGTCGAGGCTGCGGCCGTCGAGCAGCACCGTGCCGCTGTCGGCCGACTGCAGCCCGGCGATCACCCGCAGGAGCGTGGTCTTGCCCGAGCCCGACGGACCGAGCAGCGCCACCACCTCGCCGGTGGCCACCTCGAACGACACATGGTCGAGTACCGGCCGATCGTCGAACGCCACGCAGATGTCAACGACCGACAGCATCGCGGTTCCGTTCGGCGGCGAACATCAGCACCATCGTCGCAGCCGCCAGCAGCACGGCCAGCGCATCGGCCTGAGCGCGAGGTACGTCACCCGTGCGGCCGAGCAGGCGGGCGATGGCGAGCGGCAGTGTCTCGCTGCCGGTGCGGCTGAGCAGCGTCGTGGCCCCGAACTCGCCCAACGAGATGGCGGCGGCCAGGCCTGCGCCCGCGACGAGCGGCCGCACCAGCAGCCGGGCATCGACCTCCCACCAGGCGCGAGCGGGCGATGCACCCAGGGTTGCCGCAGCGTCGAGCCAGGTGTCGGGCCGGGCGCGCAGCACCGGCAGTGCGGCACGCACCACGAACGGCACCGCCACCAGCGCATGGCCGAGCGGCACCAGCCACCACGCGGCCCGCCAGTCGACCGGTGCATGGTCGAAGGTGATGAGCATGCCGAAGCCGATGGTGACGGCCGAGGTGCCGAGCGGCAGCATCAGGCCCACGTCGAGCAAGCGGCCGCGACGCCGTGCCGCGCCGATGGCGGCGGTGGCCATGCCGCCGATCACCACGCTCAACGCGGTGGCGACCAGCGCGTAGCGCAGCGAGGTGGTGAGCGCCGCCCAGGTGTCGACCGGCGCGCCCGAACCCGGTCGCGTGGGTCTGCCCGCCGAGTCGAACACGGCGCGCCATCCGTTGAGCGACCAGTGGTCGCCCGGCCGCAGCGACGACACCACCAGGGCTGCGATGGGCACCACCGTGAACAGCGCAGTGGCCAGTGCCAACACGGTCACGCCGAGGCGCTCGCCGGGGGAGCGCACCCGACGGCGGCGGGCACGGGCCACCACCAGCGGCACGGCGGCCCGGCGCTGCGCCCACGTGCTGGCAGCCACCAGCACGCCCAGCACCAGCAGCTGCACCATCGACAGCACGGCCGCACCGCCGATGTCGCCGAGGCCCGTGGCGCGCCGGGCGATCTCGACCTCGAGCGTCGGATTCGCCGCGCCCCCGAGGATCTGCACCACGCCGAACGAGGTGAACGTGAACAGGAACGTCACCGTGGCCGAGGCCACGATGGCCGGCCGCAGCAATGGCAGGGTGACGTGCCGCATCGTCTGCCAGGGCGATGCCCCCAGGGTGCGGGCCGCGGCCGACAGGTCGTCGGGCAACTGCTCCCACAGGGTGCCCACCAGGCGCACCACCACCGACACGTTGAAGTACACGTGCGCCACCACGATGGCTGTGGCCGTGCCCAGCAGACGGTCGGGCAGCAGGCGGGTGAACGCCGCGCCCACCACCACGGTGGGCAGCAGGAAGGGCACCACCACTACAGCGGCCAGGGCGCGTCGGCCGTGGAAGCGCCAGCGGGCGAGCAGGTAGGCGGGCGCCATGCCGACGGCGACGGTGGCCGCGGTACTGAGCGCTGCCTGCCACGTGGTGAACCACAGCACGCGCCCGAGACCCGGTCGACCGAGGGTGTCGGCCACGGTCGAGCCGCGCACCACCTCGGCCAGCAGGGTGACGACGGGCCAGACGTAGAACACGGCGAGGAACACCAGTGGCGGCGCGACGAGAGCAGCCCTGAGCCAGACGGGCAGCCGAAGCGGGGGCTGGTTCATCAGCGCAGCACGATCGCAGTCCACTCGTCGATCCAGGCCTGTTGGTTGGCGGCGATGTCGGCGGGTGCCACGCTGAACGGGTCGGCCGCCCGACTGCCGTAGGTGGTGAACGCCTCGGGCAGCGCCACATCGGTGCGCGCCGGGTAGACGAACAGGTTGAGGGGTACCTCGGCCTGGAATGTGGCGCCGGCCAGGAAGTCGACCAGTTGGCGGGCCTCGTCGCGGTGATCGGTGCCGCGCAGCACCCCGGCGAACTCGACCTGGCGGAAGCAGGTCGCGTCGATCGACGCTGTGGGGGCGTCGGTGCGCGGCGGGTCGGCGAACAGCACCTCGGCGGGCGGGCTGGTGGCGTAGCTCACCACCAGCGGCCGCGGGCCCTTGCCGCTCGATCCGCTGAAGCGCTCGTAGTACGCCGTGGTCCACGAGTCGACCACCTCCACCCCGTTGGCGCGCAGGTCGGCCCAGTACTGCTGCCAACCGTCGGCGCCGAACGCGGCCACGGTGACCAGCAGAAAGGCCAGCCCGGGCGACGACGACGCGGGGTTCTGCACCACGAGCAGGTCGCGGTAGGCGGGGTCGGTGAGGTCGGCAAGGGTGGTGGGTGGTTCGAGGCCGCGCTCGGCGAACCAGGCGATGTCGTAGTTCAGGCACACGTCGCCACTGTCGACCGGGGTGGCCTCGTGGCCGGGCACCAGCGCGGTGAGCGCCGGGTCGATGGATGCCCACTCCGTCGACTCGTGGGGGTCGAACACCTCGGCTGCCAACGCCCGCGACAGCAGTGTGTTGTCGACGCCCCACATCACGTCGCCTTCGGGGTTGCCGGCGGTGAGTGCGGCCTTGCTCACCATCGTGCCAGCGTCGCCTGCAACGGCCAGCGTGACGCCGATACCTGTCTGCTCGGTGAACGTCGCGAGCGCGGCGTTCAGCGAGGTGTCGGCCGCAGGGAACGAGTCGTAGACGACGAGGGTGAGGGTGACCGGCTTGCCCGGCTCGTCGCCGCCGCACGCGGCGACCCCAGCGGCCAGCAGTGCGGCGCCGAGAGCGAGCGCTGCTCGACGGGTGTTCACGACACGACCTCTGGGACGACGACGGTGACGATGCCATCGACGACGGTCACGGCGACGACGGTGACGTCGACGGTGCTGTCGACTGCTTCGTTGCTGATACCGCGCGTGCTCGACGCCGGCAGCGACGCATGGTCGAGTGGCCAGCGGGCGCCGCTGAGCGTGACGCCCTCGCACGGGCCGTGCGCGGCGACGAGTGAGAACACGGCACCCGGATCCAGCCGCAGGGCGACCGAGTGGCCGGGGTGCACCACGTGCAGCGCAGTGCCACCGACGAATGCGGTGACCGATTCGCATACCGCCAGCGCCGGTGCTCCGAGCGCGGCGATGGTGCCGAGGAGGTGGTCGAGGCGATGACCAGTGCTGCCGGCCCCGTCGGATGCCAGCAGAATGAGGTGTCGGCCCCCCAGTCCGACGGCCCGGTGCAGGGCGAGGTCGGTGTCGGTGTGGTCCTTGTCGGCGGGGTGGGTCTCGATGAGCACACCCTCCGCTCGGGCCCAGGCCAGGCCGGCGGCGCTGATGCTGTCGAGGTCGCCCACCAGCACATCGGGTCGTAGGCCTGCCGCACGAGCAGCGTCGAGGCCGCTGTCGGCGGCGACCACGAGATCGGCCCGCATCGCAGCGGGCACACGAACAGGACCGCCGCCGACGACGACGAGGACCGATTCAGGTGGTGTCATGAGCGTCCCTCCGCTGGCATTACCCAGATCAGGTTCACGGGTCGATGACGGATCGGCCACCCTCTCAGCCCGCCGTGCCTGCGAGCTCCCCTGCAGTTGTGATGGCGAGCGTACCGTCAGCCGTCGGCGGGCGTGGTTCCGGCGGCGAGATCGGCGTCGATGGCGGCAGCCGCCCGGGCATCGGCTGCGGCGCCCCGGCGGGTGATGGTGACCACGGCGATGATGCCGCCGAGCACCATGGCCATCCCCAGCAACTGGATGGGCAAGATGGTCTGGTCGAGCAGCAGATACGCCCACAGCACCGCCAGCGCAGGTTGAGCCACCTGCATGATGCCGATGGTGCCGACCGGCACGGTGCGCTGGGCGTACACGATCATCCCGTGCGCCAAGGTGCCCGTCAGCAGGGCGAGGATGACGATGTAGGGCAGCGAATGAACGGTGAGTTCGTCGAGGTTGCCGGTGGCGAGGGTGATGGGGAACACCGTCACCGCGGCGATGGGCATGATGGCCGCCATGATCGCCTGCACGCTCATCGTCTCGCGGAGCCGACGGCTGGTGAGCAGGTAGGCGGCCCACAGGCAGACGGCGCCGACGATGAGAAAGTTGCCCGTCCAACTGGCCGAGCCTCGCGGCGGGGCGTTGAACAGCACGATCGTCAACCCGACGATCGACAACAACCCGAACCACAGCGCCTTGGTGTTGATCTTCTCGTGGAACAAGATGGCCCCGGCGGGCACCACGATGAGCGGGGTGAGCGAGCCGATGAATTCGGCATTGGCAACGCTGGTCTTGGTGACGCCTGTGAAGAAGCAGACGATGTTCAGGCCGAACACCACTCCCGGCACCAGGGCCCGGCGCAGTTCGGCGCGGGTGACCGTTCGGTGCTCGGTGAACCACAAGATGGCGGTCCACGACGCGGCCGTCAGCAGCATGCGCCAGAACGCCATCGTCGGGCCGGGGATGCCGGCCTTCTTCACGAGGGTGGAGCCGAGGCTGAAGCACACCACGGCGATGCCGAGCGCGAACAGCCCGAGCGGCCGGGTCGGCGCTGCTGCAGCGCCGCCCGGGCGATCAGGTTCGTTCATGGCGTGTCGATCTGGCGCCGGATGTCGGGTTCGATGTAGATCGTCTTGGCCGCTGGTGCAGCCGCGCGCATCGCCGATTCGGTGTCGTCGATCGCCTTGGCGAGTTCGGCGACGCTGAGGTGATGGTCGAACTCGACCTTCACCGCCACCAACAGATCGTCGGGTCCGAGGTGCATCGACCGCGAGTGGATGATTCCCCTCACCTGCGGCGAATCGGTGATGGCCCGTTCGAGCGCCTGCTGCACTTCATCGAGGGGAGCCTCGCCGATGAGCAGACCCTTCATCTCCACCGCGAGCACGATGGCGATGACCACCAGCAACAGGCCGATGGCGATCGATCCGACGGCGTCCCAGCGCGGATCGCCCGTGATGTCGGCGACGGTGAGCCCAGCCAACGCGAACACCAGACCGATCTCGGCACCGCAGTCCTCCAGCAGCACCACCGGCAGCTCGGGTGACTTGGCATTGCGGATGTACCACCACCAACTCTTGTCCTTCGGCCTGACGTGGTTGGCTTCCTTGACGGCGGTGCGCAACGAGTAGGTCTCGAGCGCAATGGCGATGAGCAAGATGGCGTAGGCCACGCCGATGTTGTCGACTTCGTGCGGGTCGCTGAGCTTGTGGATGCCCTCATACAGGGCGAACAGGCCGCCCATGCTGAACAGCACCAGAGCGACGACGAACGCCCAGAAGTAGCGCTCGGGCCCGTAGCCGAACGGGTGCGCCCGATCGGCCCGGCGCACGGCCCGCTTCGAGCCGAACATCAGCAGCGCCTGGTTGCCCGTATCGGCCAGCGAGTGGCCCGCCTCGGCGAGCAGACCGGCCGACCCCGTGATGATGAAGCCGACGAACTTCGCCACGGCAATGCCGAGGTTGGCGAAGAACGCCGCGATGATCGCCTTCTTGCTGCCGTCCTGCACGCGTCTAGGTTGCCACATCGACGGCTGTGCCGCACCGATCAGGGGGGACGAGATGGGCAGCATGAACGGTCGAATCGCGCTGGTGACGGGCGGTGGACGAGGGATCGGCCGGGGGATCAGCGAACTGCTGGCGGCGGAGGGTGCCGCGGTGGCGGTGAACTACCACCGCGACCGCGAGTCGGCCGACGCCACAGTTGCCGCCATCGAGGCGGCAGGTGGTGTGGCTCGGGCCTACGCCGCGTCGGTGAGCGACCCGGCCGAGCAGGCGGCCATGGTCGATGCGGTCGTGGCCGACTTCGGCGGTCTCGACACCCTGGTGTGCAATGCCGGTATCGCCTCGCGTGGGCGGGCGGTGGTCGACACCGACCCGGAGGAGATGATGCGTGTGGTGGCGGTGCACGCCTTCGGGCCGCACCACGTGGCGCACGCGGCCCTGCCGCACATCCGCAGTCGGGTCGGCGAGGTGGGCCGCGGCGACGTGGTGATGATCTCGTCGGTCGCCACCTCGTCGATGGGTGCCAACGGTGCGCCCTACAACATGGGCAAAGCGGCCATGGAGGCCCTCGCGTTCACCCTGGCCAAGGAGGAACGGCCCTTCGGCATCCACGTGAACGTGGTGGCCCCCGGGTTGGTCGAGACCGATATGGGGGTGCGCCTTGCGCGGGCGTTCACCGGTAACCGCGAGATGGACGATCTGCGCGCCCTCGATGCGGGTTCACCGTTCGGACGGGTGTGCCAGCCGATCGATGTGGCGAATGTGGTGCTGTGGCTGTGCAGTCCCGGCTCGGGCTATGTGACCGGCCAGCGCATCGAGTGCAACGGTGGCGGCTGACATGCGCCCGGTAGCCTGCCCAGCGTGACCTCGAGCCCACTCGTCCCGCCGTCCAGCCCGCTCGCCTCCGAGGCGCCGAGCCAGATCATCGCCGTCACCCAGGCTGCGCTGACGCAGCTTGTCACCCTCCGCGACGACGACCCCGACGCCGACCGACTCGGCCTGCGCCTCGAGATCGTCAGTGCCCCGGGCGAGGCGTTCCGCTACGACCTCAGCTTCGACATCGTCACCACGGCGGCCTTCAGCGACGAGGTGCGCACCCACCGCGACGACGAGGACCGGGCCCTGAAGGTCATCATCCCGGCCAAAGACCTCGAACTGCTCGAAGGCGCGACGCTCGACCACACCGAGTCACAGGGCCTCGTCATCCGTAACCCCAACAAGCCGGCGGTACCCACGATCGAGGGTCTGGTGCGCGACGACGCGCTCAGCGCCGAGGTCGAGGCGGTCGTCACCGCCGAGGTGAACCCGGCGCTGGCCGCACACGGTGGATTCGTCACCTTCGTCGGCCACGACGGCGAGGGCACCGCCTACCTCACCATGGGGGGCGGTTGCCACGGCTGCTCGATGAGCCGCATGACCATGCTCGACGGTGTGCAGACCATGCTCGTCGAGCAGGTGGCCGGCATCGAGCGGGTGAAAGACCTCACCGACCACGCCAACGGTGAGAACCCTTACTATCGCTGATTCTTGGCGCTGATTCTTGGCGCTGAACGCGGTCAGTACGAGGCGAGCAGGTCGATCACCAGCACCACATCGGTGGAGGGCGGCAGGCCCAATTGCTCATTGCCACCAGCACCGAAGCCCTGCTCGAACGGGATGGTGATCTGGCGTCGGCCACCCACCTTCATCCCGGCCATCGACGACTCGATGCTGGCCATCAGTTCGCCGTTGTCGTATGTGAAGTCGATCGGTGCCCCACCCGACCACGATGAGTCGATCTGCTCGCCCGTGTCGGCTCGGAATGCAATGAGGTGGATGTACACATGCTGGCCGGTGGCGATCTCGGTCCCCTCGCCCTCCACCAGGTCGACAGTGGCGATCTCGGTGACGTTGGGGCCGCCGGTGACGGTGACCTGGGGGGCCTGCGACGCATCGGGAATGGAGATGACGGCAACGGCGTCGACCACGAACGTGAGGGCATCTCCCGGCTGGATGACGTCGCCCTGCGGGTTGTCGCCGTAGGCGAGGTCGGCCGGGATGTCGAGTTGGCGCCGACCACCCTGCTTGATGCCGACGAGGCCCTCGTCCCAACCCTTGATCACCATGCCGGCCCCGAGGGTGACGCTGAAGGGCTCGCCACGGTCGTAGCTGTTGTCGAATTCCGTGCCGTCGACCGAGCGAACACCCACGTAGTTCACCACGACGATGTCGCCCGCCTCGGCCGCCGGCCCGGTGCCTTCGACGAGGTCGGTGACCACCAGTTCGGTGGGCAGCGTGGCCGGGATGTCGACGGTTGGCTTGTCGGGGTTCGGTGCCACAGTGGTGGGCGCATCGGTGGCGGGCGCAGCACTGGTGGCCACTGCGTCGGTAGCGACCGGGAGCGATGCGGCAGCGCTCGTCTCGACGGTGGTGTCAGCATCAGTGCCCTCGGCACTGCCGCAGGCGGAGAGAAGGGACAGAGCGGCGAGAGAGCTCACGACGAGCCGGACGGTACGCATGGTGGGTGACGCTAACGGGCCGCGGTGCGATTGCGGTGTCGTGCCAGCCAGGGCTGCTCGAGCTCGGCAAGCGGGGTGCTGGGCGGGCCCTGCACGAACGGCCACAACTCCTCGGCGATGCGTCGGTAATTGCCGCGGGCGCGCAGTTCGCCCAGCAGTGCGTACAGCCCGAGGTTGATGCGTTGGATGAACACGAACGCTTTCGGCACCGTGGCGTACTGCGAGATGGGGCTGGTGCGGTCGAAGGTGTGGCGGACGATGCGGCTCGAGTATTCGCCCGACCAGGTGACGGGTGCGTCGGTGCGCACGCTGTCGTAGAAGTGGCTGAAGTAGTCGCCGATCTCGTCGTCGCCTGCGGGGCAGCCTTCGCGCAGCATGCCCGCGTGCTCGATGATGCGTCGGAACGCCACGCCGTCGTGGTCGTACGCGGCCGACTTCACCATGGCGATGAACGTGTCCATCTCGTCGTCGCTGAAGTGCTTCACCAGACCGAAGTCGAGGAAGGTGACGCGGCCGTCGCCGTGGAACAGGTAGTTGCCCGGGTGTGGGTCGCCGTTGAACAGGTGCATTCCGTACAGGCTGCGGAACACAAAGCGGAACAAGGTCTCGCCCACGAGGTCGCGCTGTTCCTGCGACCAGGTGAGCACCTCGGCCCAGGTGTGGCCGTTCACCAACTCGGTGGTGAGCACCCGACTGGTGCAGAACGTCGGCAACACCTCGGGGATGTGGATGAACGGGTGGTCGCGGTAGTGCTCGGCGAACACGGCCTGGTTGCGGGCTTCGAGCGCGTAGTCGAGTTCGTCGGTGATGCGCTCTTTGATCTCGGCCACCATGTCGTCGGGGTTCAGTCCGCCGAAGCCCTGCTTCAGAATGGCGCCGAGCAGGTCGGCGTTGCTGAGGTCGGCGGCAATGGAGTCGCCCACGCCGGGGTACTGCACCTTCACCGCGACCGCGCGCTCGAGGCCGGTGGTCGGGTCGAGCACCACGGCGCGGTGCACCTGGCCGATGCTGGCCGACGCCAGCGGCACCGGGTCCCACTCAACGAACACCTGCTCGGGTGGTGCACCAAGTTCGCGCTCGATCACTCCGGCTGCCAGTTCGGCGCTCATCGGGGGAGCGTTGCTCTGCAGTTGGGCCAGCGCTTCGCGCAGCGGGCCGGGGAGGCCCTCGTCGACGTAACTGGCCATCTGGCCCAGCTTCATCAACGCGCCCTTCATGTTGCCGAGTCGCTCGGCGATGGCCTCGGCCGTCTTCAACTCGCGCTCGTGGTCGAGCTCGATCCGGCGCTCGGCACCGGCGAACACCTTGCGTGCCGCGGTGCCCGCGTAGGCGGTGCCCACCTTCGCGCCGAGGCGGGCGATGTCGAGGTTGCGGCGCAGACGCACGTTGTGCCGGTGGCGGGCGGCGAGCACGACGGTGGCGCCGCCGACGGCGAGCAGGACGATGCGGATCGGCTTCATAGGGTGGCGGCAGCGCTTCGTTCGACCACGCTGTGCACGGCCCGCAGCAGGGTGGGTACGAATCGTTCGGCGTTGGCCACCACCGCGTCGTGGTCGCCGTCGACCCGGAAGGCTTCGGCATCACGGATCGACTCGAACAGTCGAACCTGTCGGCGCACCGGCACCACGCGGTCGCGCATCGTGATGAGCACCGAGGTGGGCGCGCTCACTTCGCCCAGCCACTCGCGCGACGAGAACGAGCCGATGGCGCGGCCCGCCTCGAGCACGGCCCGCCAGTCGTGCAGGCTGGCCTCGTTGATGGCCCACGGCTCCCACTCGGTTGTCTTGTGCTGCAGGTAGAACTGCTCGGTCAGCCAACTGCGCGCCTGGGCGGGTGTGAGCCGGGCAAGTGCGGCGAGACCGGAAATGCCGAGGAAGCTCAGCCGCTCTTCGCGCGAGCTGGCGAAGTAGCCGGCGGTGGCGCACAGCACCAGGCCGGCCACCCGCTCGCGGTGGCGGTGCCACATCAGCTGTGCGACAGGCCCACCCATCGAGTAGCCGACGGGGATGAACTGCTCGATGCCCAGCACGTCGCACACCGCAACGGCATCGTCGGCGCAGTCCTCCAGCCGGAATGTCTTCTTCGAGCGGATGCCCTTGCCGTGGCCACGGTGGTCGAGCGCCAGCACCCGGTACTGCTCGCCCAGCGGCTCGTAGCAGCGGAACCAGTTGAGGTCGGCCGAAGCCGTCCAGCCGTGCAGCAGCACGAGGGTTGGCGCGTCGGGAGGCCCGGGCAGTGAGCGGACGAAGGTGGTGCCGCGCCCGGGCAGTTCGATGGTGGCCCCGGGTGGGAGATCGGGCGTGGGTACGCCGTCGCGTCCGTCGCGCAGTGCCACTAGGCGGTCTCCACCTCGAGCACCTTCACGCGCATCGGGCCGCGCGGCGCCTGGTACTCGACCCAGTCGCCCTCGGCCTTGCCCAGGAGTGCCGAGCCGAGCGGTGACTGCGGGCTCATCACTTCCAGGCCGTCGGTCTGCTCCTCGGGGTGGCCCACCAGGTAGCGCTCGGCCTCGTCGTCGTCGTCGCCCTCGTACACGATGGTGACGATGGAGCCGGGTCCGATGGAGCCGTCGCTGTTGGGTTCGACGATCTCGTGGTTGTCGGTGTCGAGCATGTGCTCGAGGTGCCGGATGCGGCCTTCCATATGGCCCTGCTCGTCCTTCGCTGCGTGGTAGTCGCCGTTCTCGGACAGGTCGCCCAGCAGGCGTGCGGCTTCGATCTTCTGGGCCACTTCGATGCGGCCGCGGGTGGTGAGGTCGTGGTGCTCGGCCTGCAGACGCTCGAACGCAGCGCGGGACAGATGGTGCTTCGCCATAGGCGGCTCAGCCTACCGACGCCTCCCTCGTGTCGGCTTCCGGCCCGCCGGTGGCCGAGCTCGACACGGCGAGCGGTTGGGCACGGAGAGGGGGCGACGGGGTACCGTGTCGGCCTTATGGCGCATCGAATTGCAGTGATCGGCGGCGACGGCATCGGCCCCGAGGTGACCACCGAGGCTCTCGAGGTGGTGCAGGCCGCCGGCGTGTCGATCGACACCACCGAGTTCGATCTCGGCGGAGCGCGCTACCTGCGCGACGGCGAGATCTTGTCGGACGCGACGCTCGACCAGTTGCGCGGCTTCGACGCCATCCTGCTCGGCGCAGTGGGCACGCCCGACGTGCCGCCCGGGGTGATCGAGCGGGGACTGCTGCTGAAGATGCGCTTCGAGCTCGACCTGTACGTGAACCAGCGCCCCTTCATCGGTACTGCGCCCGGCCACGACCGGCCGCACGACTTCGTGGTCATCCGCGAGAACACCGAAGGACCGTACGTGGGGGAAGGCGGCGTGCTGCGCAAGGGCACCCCGCACGAAGTGGCAACGCAGGGTTCGGTGAACACCCGCATGGGTGCCGAGCGGGCCATCCGCTACGCGTTCGAACTGGCCCGCACCCGCAACGGCGCGAAGCACGTCACCCTGGTGCACAAGACGAACGTGCTCACCTTCGCCGGCGACCTGTGGCAGCGGGCGTTCAACGCCGTGGCGGCCGAGTACCCCGACATCGCCACCGGCTACAACCATGTCGACGCGGCCTGCATCTACTTCGTGCAGGATCCGCACCGCTACGACGTCATTGTCACCGACAACCTGTTCGGCGACATCCTCACCGACCTCGGCGGCGCCGTCAGCGGCGGCATCGGCCTGGCCAGCAGCGCCAACCTCAACCCGGCGCGCACCGGTCCGAGCATGTTCGAACCGGTGCACGGCTCGGCCCCCGACATCGTCGGCACCGGTAAGGCGAACCCCACGGCCGCCATCCTCAGTGCCGCACTGATGCTCGACTTCCTGGGTGAGTCGGCTGCCGCCGACCGCATCCGCGCCGCCTGTGCCCAAGCGGGTACTGGTAGTACCCGCGAGATCGGTGCACAGATCGCCGCCCTCGTGGCAGGCTGACTCACCACATCGATCAAGGGGGCAACGATGCCGATCCAAACCACGCCGAAGATCTGGATGAACGGCGAACTCGTCGACTGGGACAAGGCCCAGGTGCATGTGCTCACGCACACGCTGCACTACGGCACCGGCGTGTTCGAGGGGATCCGTGCCTACGCCACCGACGACGGCCCGGCCGTGTTCCGCCTCACCGAGCACATCGAGCGCCTGTTCCGCAGTGCGCACATCCTCGGCATGGACATCCCCTACACCGTCGAAGAACTCGTCGCCGCCACCAAGGCAACGGTGATGTCCACCGGCCTGCCGGGCTGCTACGTGCGGCCGATTGCCTACTACGGCTACGGCGAGATGGGCCTGAACACCCTGCCGTGCAAGGTCGACGTGGCCATCGCCTGCTGGCCGTGGGGCGCCTACCTCGGCGACGACGCCGTCGAGAAGGGTGTGCGGATGAAGATCTCGTCGTGGACCCGCCACGACCACAACACGATGCCGCCGGCGTCGAAGACCGTGGGCAACTACGTGAACAGCTCGCTCGCCAAGGTCGAGGCGCTGAAGGCCGGGTACGACGAGGCCATCATGCTCGCCCCCAACGGGCTCATCGCCGAGTGCACCGGCGAGAACATCTTCGCCGTCCGCAACGACATCATCCTCACCCCGCCGCTGTCGGCAGGTGCGCTCGAGGGCATCACCCAGAACTCGGTGTCGGTCATCGCCCGCGACCTCGGCTTCGACCTGCGTGTCGACAACATCGCGCGCAGCGATCTGTACATCGCCGAGGAGATCTTCGTGTGCGGCACCGCCGCCGAGATCAGTTCGGTGAACTCGGTCGACGACCGGGCCGTGCCGTGCCCCGGCCCGAAGACCCGGGCGATCGCCGAAACCTATGCCAAGGCCGTGCGCCGCCAAGACCCGCGGTACATCGACTGGTGCGAACTCGCGTCGAGCTGATGCCGACCGCGCCGGGGCCCCCAACGTGAAGGGCCCCGAGCGGTGCTGCCCGCCGAGGCAGGCGCTCCACTCGGGGCCACTTCGAGTTGGGATGATCCACCTTCGATCGATCGCCCGGAGTTACCCTTCGTCTCGACGAATGTCATCGCCCGTCGGAGTGTGCGCTCCGGCGGGCGATTCCCATTTCGGCCGACTTCATCCGCATCGGTTGCCCGACCCGGAATCCCCCCGACCTCGTGGAGTCACCCCCACCGCACTCGCTCGTCGCCTCGTCGACCCCAGTGGGTGTCCGGTTCTTCCTGCGACGCCTGTGCGGGGGTCGCTCTCGGTTCCGGCCCCATCCCCAGGGCCCCGGTCGGCGTGCGCTGTCCGGTGTGGACGGCACACTGCACCGATCATCATCCCAGGTCAAGGGATATTTTTGAATTCACAGGGTTGTCCACCGAAGTTCTTGACGATCCCCAGATCCGAGGGGTTTGTCCACCGGTCGTGCACAGGTTCGTGCACAGGGGCGACAGGAGGAATGGACTGATCGGTTGGAGTGACCTACCGGTCCGCGTTGACGTTCGCTCCGTACCGGGGCACAATCTCAGGCATGATCCATCGTCTGCCCAACCGCACCGCCTCGATCATCATCATTCGTTAGCGCACGTGGCCTCCCACGTGCGCTCGCAGCCGCCCCACCGGGCGGCTGTTTCATTTCTCCGGACAGATTCCCCCACGAGGAGCTGACATGAGCACCCATCCCATGATCGAAGTCTTCGACACCACGCTGCGCGACGGCCTGCAGGTGGAAGGCGTATCGGCCACGGTCGACGACAAGCTGCGCATCGCCGAGCAACTCGACTACCTCGGCGTGCACTTCATCGAGGGAGGCTGGCCGGGCGCCAACCCGAAAGACATCGAGTTCTTCGCCCGTGCCGCCACCGAACTGCGCCTCACCACCTCCACCATGGTGGCGTTCGGCAGCACCCGCCGGCCGCGGGGCAAGGTCGACGACGACGCCACGCTGCGCAACCTGCTCGATGCCAACACCTCTGCGGTGTGCATCGTGGCGAAGAGCTGGGACTACCACGTGCTCGAAGCGCTGCAGACCACGCTCGACGAGGGTGAGGCGATGATCGCCGATTCGGTCGCGTTCCTCGCCGCCAACGGCCGCCGGGTGTTGGTCGACATGGAGCACTTCTTCGACGGCTTCAAGCGCAACCCCGAGTTCAGCCTGCGGGCCCTCGAGGCCGCGGTGGTGAAAGGCGCATCGCACGTGGTGCTGTGCGACACCAACGGCGGCTCGCTGCCCCACGAGGTCGAGCACATCGTGGCCGAGGTGCAACGCCATGTGGGCAACGACGTCGTCATCGGCATCCACTGCCACGACGACACCGGCTGTGCGGTGGCCAACTCGATGGCGGCTGTGCGCGCCGGGGCACGCCATGTGCAGGGCACGCTCAACGGCCTCGGCGAGCGCACCGGGAACTGCAATCTCACCACCGTCATCCCCAACCTGCAGTTGAAGTTGGGCCTGCCGTGCCTGCCCGAGGGTCGTCTCGAGCGGCTCACCGCGGTGAGCAAGCACGTGGCCGAGGTGCTGAACCGCCCCCTCAACCCGCAGGCGCCCTACGTGGGCTCGTCGGCATTCGCACACAAGGCCGGTCTGCACGTCAGCGCCATCGCCCGCGCCAAGGACGCCTACGAGCACATCGATCCCGACCTGGTGGGCAACGGCACCCGCTTCGTGGTCAGCGAGATGGCCGGCCGCGCCACCATCCAGATGAAGGCCGACGAGATCGGCCTGCCGATGGACGGCCCGGCGGTGAACCAGGTGATCGACGACCTGAAGCGCCTCGAGCACGAGGGCTACCACTTCGAGGCGGCCGATGCGTCGCTCGAACTGCTGATGCGCCGGGCTGCCGGCTGGGAGCAGCAGTACTTCCGGGTCGAGAGCATGCGCGTGATCACCGACGAACTGCCGAGTGGCCAGTTCACCACCGAGGCCACGGTGAAAGCGTGGGTGGGCGACGCCCGCCACGTGCACGTGGCCGAGGGCAACGGCCCGGTCAACGCCATCGACACCGCCCTGCGTTCGGCGTTGGCCAACGCCTACCCGCAACTGGGTCGTATCCACCTCACCGACTACAAGGTCCGCATTCTCGACGGGGCCACGGCCACCGGCGCGGTCACCCGCGTGCTCATCGACTTCTCCAACGGCGAGCGCACCTGGACCACCATCGGGGTGAGCTCGAACATCATCGAAGCATCGTGGCGGGCCCTGGAAGAGGGTCTCGTCTTCGGTCTGTTGCACCCCCCGGCCTGACCGCCGCAGGCGCGATGCGCTAGAACATCACCGGTATGGCTGCTCCGAAGTTCGCTCCCGTTCCTCCCGTCGACACGGCGCGCGGGTACGCCGCGCCCGATCACGTGCCCGGCTCGTGGATGCCCGACCGGCCGGGTGAGATCGAGGGGTTCCAGCCTGCGGGCGAACGGCTCGGCTACCAGGGCCCCGATCAGGGCTTCGCCATCAAGATCGCCAACACCTTCCGGCCGAAGGTGCACGTGAGCGCGGGCGAGTCGGTCGACGACGCGCTGGGCGGTTGCCTGGGCGTGGGCCTGCGCCGCGCCTCGCTGTTCAGCCGGGCCCCGGTCGTGCACGACCTCACCATTGCGTTCACGGTGTGGGGTTATCTCGACCCCAACCCGCCGGCCGATCTGGTGGCGTTGCGCACCGAGATGTTCGAGGGCGTGTCGCATGTGGCGGTGCACTACGCCGAGGCTCGCGCCATCGCCGACATGGTGCCCGAGAGCACCCTGCGGATGAGCCCGCAGCAGGTGGCCGCCGCCTACCCGGCCCGCTGGCGCGACCTCATCGGCGCCTGAGATGTTGCTCACCGACACCCAGCGCGAGTTCCGCGAGGTGTTGCGGCGGTTCGCCGAAGACAAGATCGCTCCTCATGCGGCCGAGATGGACCGCACCGGCGAATACTCGTGGGAGGCATTCGAGGCGCTGAAGAGCATGGAACTCACCGCGCTCAGCTACCCCGAGCAGTACGGCGGCTCGGGCGCCTCGCTGGTCGACCAGGCAATCGCCGCCGAGGAACTGTCGCGGGTGTGCACGGCGACGAGCCTGATGTTCCTCATCTCCAAGCTCGGCATGCTGCCCGTCATCAACTTCGGCTCCGAGGAACTGAAGCAGACCTACCTGCCGCGCATCTGCCGCGGTGCCAGCCAGGCCAGCTACTGCCTCAGCGAGCCCGATGCGGGCAGCGATGTGGCCTCGATGACCACCAAGGCCGAGCGCGACGGCGACCACTGGGTCATCAGCGGCACCAAGTGTTGGATCACCAATGCCGGCATCAGCGATCTGTACACGGTGTTCGCCCGCACCTCGCCCGACCGCCACACGGGCATCACCTGCTTCCTGGTCGAGGCCGGCTGGGGTGTGCAGGTGGAGAAGCTCGAGCACAAGCTGGGCATCAAGGGGTCGCCCACGGGCGTCATCCGCCTCGACGAGGTGCGCGTGCCCGACACCCACCGTGTGGGCGAGGTGGGGCAGGGGTTCGCGGTGGCCATGCACACCCTCGACCGCAGCCGCCCCACCATCGGCGCGCAGGCGGTCGGCATCGCCCAGGGCGCGCTCGACTACGCACTCGGCTACATGAGCGAGCGCCGTACGTTCGGCCGCGCCATCGGCAGCAACCAGGGCCTGCAGTGGATGGCGGCCGATGCGGCGATGCGCATCGAGGCGGCCCGGGCACTGGTGTACCGGGCGTGCGCGCTGGTCGACAACGGCGACCCGCACGACGAACTCACCATGGCCGGAGCGATGGCGAAGTGCTTCGCCAGCGATGTGGCCATGCAGGTCACCACCGATGCGGTGCAGTTCCTCGGCGGCTACGGCTACACCTCCGAGTTCCCGGTCGAGCGGATGATGCGCGACGCGAAGATCACCCAGATCTACGAGGGCACCAACCAGATCCA